>NZ_JBWVBC010000004.1:0-437811 GCF_057221055.1 Ruegeria sp. HKCCD7181
GCCGCTATCAAATCTCCGCCGTCTCATACCGTCATGCCGGGGCCGATGCTTTCAACCTCTGGAACGACTATGCCGCCCAAATGCGCGCTTGAAAGTCCGAGGACTTGCCCTTCTCAATCACGCGCAAACAAGTTGGCAATGCCTGCGAAACACGTAGCTTCCGAACTCATCCGTTATGTCATGGCCAAAGCCTTGGAAAGCCCGATCAAATGGCACTTTGCGGTTATCGCCGGGATGCAGATACTTGCCGTTCATGCCGCATTGCCAGATTTCGACGCGGCGCCCAACTTGCGGCCGCCTGTCGCGATCCACGATGATGCCACGCAGGGTGAAGATTTCGCCGCCAGCCTCCTCAACCAGCCCTGCGATTTTGACCAAGTCATTGCCGATATCAGGCATCCGCATAGAGGGCTTGGGATAGAACAGCCCTTCTGCAGCTCGTGGGGTCAGGACAGCAGCAATGGCGCTGGTCGCAAGGGCGCTACTTCCCACCAGCCCCGCAATTCCAGCGAACACGCTGCGGCGTGTTTTCTTTGGTGTCGTCAAAAATTGCTCCCTTTTTTCAAGAGAGGTCCGGACGCCCGACTTCTATGGCCAACGATTGTTTATCGTAGTCCAGTGTGTATCGGTCTCAATGCCTGCCGTTCTCGGTTCGCAATTTCTTGTGCACTATGCAAAGCTGATTACAAGGGGCTCTAACCGACCACGAATGCAGTGGCGCAATCACACGATCTCGCTCCCTCCAAGTGTCAGACCGGCCCATTGCGGACCCTGGTGCCCCAACGAAGCACTGCGGCGAACTTTATAGGACCAGCCTTTCGGTAAACTGGGCATTATATGACCGTCGCTTCAGGCCACAGAGTACAGTTTCAACAAGTTCTGCGGCATGTTCAACATTAACACCTATGACTTGATCTCAGTCCTCGATTGTAACTTGCGATGAGGTGGTGTTGTCTGGTCCGGCACGCCTAAGGAACCACCATATCGATATGATCGATACCAGTAGCAAGAGGAGCGCGATCGGATATTCGACGATCCGTGCCAAATCGCCGTTCATCAAAGCAAGGCTTTGCGACAGCGACATCTCGAAGCGCGGGCCCAGAAAGAAGGCGATGATAAAGATGACGACCGAGTAACCGAAGCTGCTCATCAGATAGCCGACACCGGCAAAGACCAGCATTACGATCACGCCGAATATTCCACCTGTCGCCAAGGAAACCCCGACGATGCAGAGCAACAAGGCCGAAGCGAAGATAATGGATTCTGGCGCCGAAACGACCTTCACCCAAAATCTTAACCCCACTTGACCAACCCAAAGATTCAGGAAATTCGCCATGATCATGGCACCAAACAACCCATAGATCAGGCGGCCCTGATCCTGGAACAGCAGCGGTCCCGGTTGAATTCCATGGATCATGAAAGCACTGATGATCAGGGCCGCGCCGACACTGCCGGGAATGCCAAGCGTCAGTAGGGGAATGAGGTTAGAACCCACAACCGCAGAGTTAGCGGATTCCGCTGCCGCGATGCCGTGGAGATTGCCTCTGCCGAACGAACTGGGATTTTTCGAAGCGCTTTTGGCAGAGGCATAGGACATGAACGCCGCCGCCGTTGATCCGATCCCGGGCAGCGCACCCAGAATGGTTCCGATCACCGCACCTCGGAGCATGGTGAACCGGCAGGCCCAGTATTCAGCCCAGCTGACGCGCCGGTCCTGGGGGTTTCCAGTGTCCTTGACCTCGACCGCAGATTTCACCTCGCCGGACATTTGTGCCAGACGGCGCAGGATTTCCGCGATGGCCAGCGTTCCTATGGCGACCGATGCCAGAGGCAGCCCGTCGTAGAATTCGAACATGCCGAAGATCAGACGGGGGGTGTAGTTTTCCGGGTCGGTTCCGACCGAGGCGCAAAGCAACCCCAGGGCCGCGGCGATAACCCCCTTGATCAAGGAATTGCCGATCAGCCCGGAAAGCACCGAAAACGCAAAGACCATCAGTGCGAAGACTTCGACAGGCCCCATGCGCAGAGCCAGGATTGCCAAGGGAGCCGAAACGGTAATAAGGACCAGGTCGCTGAAGGTGTCCCCGGTTACCGAAGAAAACAGCGCCATCTTTGTGGCTTTCAATGGTTTACCGTCCCGTGCGAGCGGGTAGCCGTCCATGGCCGTTGCGGCCGCGTCAGGAGTGCCGGGTGTATTCATGAGTACCGCTGGCACGGCACCGCCAACCAGCCCCCCCTTGTTTACGCCGACCAAAAAAGCGATGGCCGGCAGCGGATCGAGGCCGAAAGTAAACGGGATGGCGATTGCCATAGCCATCACCGGGCCGATTCCGGGAACGGCGCCAACGAATTGGCCGACGACGACGCCGAACAGCACAAATGCCAGGTTCCAGAGCGTAAAGGCGTCGGAAAAACCGGACAGAATTGTGGAAAGATCAACCATGTCCGCTCTCCTCAGGGCAAGGCTCGGTCGAGGACCTGCGCGACCAGAAACCAGATCGCCGCGGGCATTCCTACAACACCGCCCATCAACCAGAAGGGACGCCGTTCACCGATCAGCAGCATGATGACCAGGGCGATCACGGGGGCGACATAGACGAATCCAAACCGGCCCATGAGAACGAGCCCGACCATGAGTAGGCCGAAGTAGATCCCCGCCCGGACGAATTCGCTGACCTCTTGCGTGTGGTGTTTCGTGGGACGCAGCATCAGCAAGGCACCGCAGAGACTCAGTACGATAGATATGGCATTGGGAATGGTGTCGGGGTGGACCCAGCCATCTTCCACCTGTTCGACGAAGGTCGGAATGATGAACAGATAGAGCGCCAGTCCGAACAGCAAAAAGAAAAGTCCGGACGCACGGTCTGCGTTGATCTTCATGATGGCCTCCTGAATTTCCCCCCGCCGAAACCTGTCCGGCGGGGGAAGTCGATTACTGCCCAAACAGGACTTTGACGTTCTCTACACCGTCGACCATCATCTTCTCGGTGCCCTCGGCGCCGAGGTTCAGGACTTCGGTTGTTGCGGCGTTGCGAACGATCTCGGCCACTTCATCCGTGGCCAGTGCGTTTTCAAGCGCCTTGGTCAGGGCAGCGACAGCGGCAGGATCGGTGCCTGCAGTTGTGGCAAAATAAAAGTAGGGGTCGAGATAGGCGTCGATCCCTGCTTCACGCACCGTCAGCACGTCCGGCGCATAGTCATGACGAGCGTCATTAGCGCTGGCGATCATCTTGAAGTCACCCGACTCGAGATATTTGATGTGGGTACCAGCCGAGAACCCCGCCATCACCTGGCCGCCAAGGATCAGCTTTTGGGTTTCCGCCTCACCCTTGGTCGACACAAAACGGAAATCTGAGTCGGTCTCTCGGTTCACGACTTCCATTAGCAGCTTTTGTGGCGGAGCGCCGAAGCCGATGGCCAACCCGTCATTGGCTTTAGAATACTCGATCATACCGGCAAGGTCATCGAACGGCGCATCAGCCCGGGCGATCAGCGCCAATTGGGCTCGCGAAATAGTGCCGAGGTAATCGAAACTGTCGAGATCGAAACCAAGTTGGTCGCCGCGCTTTACGAGGTTGATCAGGATAGGCATGTTGACGCCCAGACCGATGACATTCCCCTTTGGCGGCATATTTGCGATGCCGGTGAACATGGCGACACCACCGCCGCCTGTCTTGTTCTCGGCGATGATGTTCCAGCCGGTTTGTTCTTTCATTACCTTGGCGATGACACGGCCCATTGTGTCGGTCGATCCACCGGCGGCGAAACCGATCTGCAGGCGAAGTGTGCCATTTGGTTTCCAATCTTCGGCCATTGCGGCTCCGGCAAAGGCCATCAACGCGCCGGACACAAGCCCGGTGATTGTCCGTTTCAAGTTCATGGTTTCCTCCTTTTTAATCTGTCTTTGGATCTTGCGTGCAGGGCAGATGGTTGATGCCCCTCCGGATCATCCTGCCCGTCTGTGTCAGTGAGAGACAAAAACGGGTATTTCGGCCTCTCTGAGAATGTGCTTTGTAACTCCGCCGAACAGGTCTTCGGATAGTTTCGAGTGTCCGTAGGCGCCCATGACCAAGAGGCCCGTTTTCCGTTCCATGCAGAAGTCGAGGATCGTCCGGGCAGTTCCGCCAGGTCCTTTCGGTACCACGACGTGTTTTGCCTCGACCCCATGGCGTGCCAGCAGGGTTGGCAGATTGATGCCTTTGGTTTCCTGTCGGGCGCCTTTGTCCCCCACCGTGACGATTGTGACCATCTGCTTGGTTTCCAGGATGTTCATGGCGTCGAACAGGGCACGGGACGCATTGCGCTTGCCGTCCCAGGCGATCACCGCGCTTTCGTTGATTTCGGTCGGGCGAAAATGCTTGGGCGCAACCAGGATCGGACGGCCGCTTGCATGGGCAATCCGATCTGGGTGCAGAGCGTATTCATCGGCTGCCGGCAGGTTTTCATATTGTCCCAGAACCGTGACATCAAACATCCGCGTGTAATAGGAAATAGTCCGGTCCGGATCGGCGTGAACATCGATCCAGTGTTGTTTGTCGGAATCGACTTTGCCATCGAGGTAACCGCGAAACCTGCCTTCGAGTTCCGCCACCCGACCCGCAATGATGTCATCCAGAGAGGCAGAAACTTGCCGCGCCAGCCACGGAGGGAAATTCTGCACGGCGTTTGACACGCCATGCGCGACGATGCCAGTCAGATGGGCATCGTATTTTCGCGACATCTGTACGCCCAGATGCAAGGCGGTGTCTGACGCCTCGCCACCGTTATAGGCGACCAGCAGATTTTTCAGTGCCATGCCTTGTCTCCCAACTCGTCGCTATCCGCAACTAGGATTGGTTGGCAAACAAGTTAACGTGTGAATGGCTTCATGGCTGTCCACTGAAACATATGACAAGAAGGCTTCTATTTCGGCTGCCGCATGTCCTTCACACGGTGACCGGTGCCTTTTGCCGTCAGCTTGGCTGGGACATCGTTTTCATCCTAATCTCCGATCATCACGCCGATGCCCCATTTCGAAATTGATAAGCTTCCATCGGCATGTCGCAACCATGAACACCACGGCCTCCCGCGGGCGGGGCCCAATAAGGACGCCCTCGTTGTTGGTTGTGAAATCGACCCCGCAAAACACCGCCCCACGATCCGTATCTGACTTTTTGCCATACAGAACCAGCAGCAGGGATTCTCCTTCGAGGATGTGACTTGCCGCCTGCTAATTCCGGGAATGTCGGCGCCAAATCGAAGCTTTGCGCCAAAGCGTTACCGACTGTGCCGCGGCCACGGCCTTGGTCGAAGGGCCAAACGGGTTTTGTTCCACGAAGGTTTCGTCACAGGGCGACCCTGGGAAAAGGCGTTGACGTTATGTACAGAAAGGTCGGCCTTGTATTCCATCTGCGTTGCTTCACTGATAGTTTTCAGGCGCTCCTTGAGTGTTGGTGTCGTTTCGCCATATTCAGGGAACCGGTCGAAATCTGCCCGTGACGATAGGCATCAAGCTTGGAGAATTATGTCCCGTGTTGCAGGGGACAGGTCCGACAGCTTGGTCTCCGTTAAGTCCCCAAGTTGCCAACGCCACGAAATCTACTCATCATGAGATCATGACACTTGAAAATTTCTTCAGCGGTAAAGGGGCTCCGGAGTTCCTGAAAATATTGTCGTCTTGTTTGGCGTCTGTCGGCTCTGCGGACTTTAATGTACATTTTCTGGACATGATCGAATATGTCATCAAGGCCGATCAATGCATGATCTTCTCGTACAAGCACGACCGTCCGCACTGCTATCTTTCGTTTAATGAACGGCAGAAGCAGACTGCAAAGAACATGGCGCACAAATACCTTCGAGACGGGTATCTGCGCGACCCATTGCGCACAGATATCGAGGCGACAAAACAAGACGGAGAGATGCGTATTTTCACTCTGAGAGAGCTTTCCGATCGGATGTCGCCAGATTATAGGCAGGAGTTTTTTGAGAAGACAGGAATTGTCGACAAGATCACGGTGCTTGCGCGGAGCGACGACGAGGTGGTTGGTATGAACTTCTACCGTTTTCAAGAAAACGGGCCGTTCATCATCAGCGAAGATGAACTCCGCCGCGACTTCTGGACCCTCGTGTCGAAAATCGTATTGCTGCACTATTCCGGAAACCAGCCTGCACAGCTGCAAAGCCCGCTCAATTCACTGTCAGGCCGCGAAAAGGAGATTTGTGAGGCCATCCTGAGAGGCCTGACAACAGACGCCATCGCCTGGGAACTTGATGTGGCCGCCAGTACTGTCAATACCTACCGAAAACGGGCCTATGAAAAACTGGGCATCAATTCGAAATCCGCTCTCTTTGCCTTGTGCGCGTGAGGTTGTTGACAGCAGTACAATGGTCACCAGTTCATTCTGCCTTGTCCCTTAACCCAGAGGACAGACAAGAGCGCCGCTGCAATGAAAGACTGCGCAGGAACGCGCAGTATTCAAAAGGTGGACGGCATGAGACCCGCAGGAAAAGGTCAACTGGACTCGCTGTACTTCACATATCCGCACTTTGATGCCCCGAAAGGTGCTGAACGGCGAGGACTTTCAAGTCGGGTAAAAGTCGCCATCGTCGGTGCCGGACCGGTGGGCATGACCGCGGCGCTGGCATTGGCAAAAGAAGGCATTCCGTCAGTATTGCTCGACAACAAGCCGACGTTCAATGATGGCAGCCGCGCGATCTGCATCGAGCGTCAGAGCTACTACATGCTGGATAGCATTGACGCACTGGACCCGTTTCTGGAGAAGTCGCTGGGATGGACGACAGGCCGGTCATTCTATCGCAATCAGCAAATCCTCGAGTTCGAGATGCCGGATGGGGAGAACGAAAAATACCGTCCGATGTACAATATCCAGCAACAATATATCGAAGAATATCTTCATGACGCCGTGGCCCGCAATGATCTGATCGACATGCGCTGGCAGAGCGAGGTCGTTGCAATCGAGGATCTGGCGGTTGGCGTGGAGCTGACTGTCAAGGACAGTGAGGACGTCTATGACCTTTGCGCCGATTGGGTGCTGGCTTGCGATGGGGGAAAAAGCCCGATCCGCAAAATGCGCGGGTTGCGGCTCAAGGGCGAGAATTATGAAGGTCGCTATGTCATTGCAGACGTGCAGTTGGATCATGATTATCCCACGATCAGGCGGGCTCTGTTCGACCCGGCCTGCCGTCGCGGCGGTACGGTTCTGATCCACCGGCAGCCCGACAACATCTGGAGGATCGACTACCAGTTGTTCGAAGAAGAGGCGACGGAAGAAGCCATGCAGGAAGACCAGATCAGGGCTAGTGTGCAAGGTGTGTTGCATGAAATTGGTTATGAAGGTCCGTGGAACCTGGAATGGTGGAGCGTTTACACCGCCAACACGCTGGCCTTGGATGACTACCGCGACGGCCGGGTGTTCTTTGTGGGCGACAGCGCCCATGTCGTACCGATCTTCGGCGTGCGCGGTTTGAACAACGGCTTCGCCGATGCGATCAATATCGGTTGGAAACTGGGCTGGGTTCTGAACGGAAAGGCGGGACCAGCGTTGCTGGACAGCTACACGCCCGAGCGGCGCGGCGCGACGATGGACGTGTTTGCGAAGGCCTCCAAAAGCGCACGTTTTATGACACCGCCGACACATGGGTGGGAAGTGATGCGTAATGCCGCTTTGTCGCTGGCAATGGACCACGAATTCGCAGGGCAACTGGCCAATCCACGCCAGATGCGCCCCTATATCTATGCTGACAGCCCGGTTGTGACACCGTGTGCCGATGTGTTTACGGCGGGCCCCGAGGTTGGAAAGGTTCTGTCTGAGGTCAAGCTGGATCAAGGCTATTTGTCCGACCAGTTGGTCCATGGTTTTACGGTTTTGTGTTTTGATCACGCACTTGCTGATGCCATCCAATCTGCGGCTTCATGTGAACCCTTAAGCATCCTTGTGCAGCCGTTAGAAGGTCCAGTCGCGGAGTTCTATGGCGCGACAAAAGACACGGTATATCTTATCCGGCCCGACCGGCATGTCGCCGCTCGCTGGAATACCGCCACGCCGGCCGGTGTGCTGACGGCCTACAAAACTGCGGTTTGCAAGTGAGGAAATATCTGATGTCGCAAGTCAACATCGAAACAATCTATGAGGCAATTGCCAAATCCATTGATCTGGTCGGCCCGCAGCAATCCGAGCAATTTCTCGCCAGACTTGCCCTGCTTCTAAGCCACGAAATCGACAGTACGGAAAAGGTCCTGTCGCTGGTGCAGCAAGCGGCCTTGTTTCAGGAGTAAGACGGGCCATCAATCCCAACAAATTTCTTGGGCATCAATCCGGTTTTTTCTGGGGTTGTCGGGCGTTTCTTTCTTGTTCGAATGACTGCATTCGTGATTGCCAACTTGTCTGCGCGTTCTGGAATGGTAAAGCGTCGTGAATGAAGATACTGCCCAATGTGCTGCGCCTGAATGGGTTTCGTTTCCCGCGCGAGGTCGCCAATGCCGTCTGGGCCTATCATCGCTTTTCGCTCACCACAGCCGATATTGAAGATCTTCTTGCTGAGCGCGGAGTTGCGGTCAGCCGGGAAACTGTCCGGCAATGGAATAACCGCTTTGGTGATCACGTCGCCAATTGCATCAGGCGAGACCTGCCCAAGGCGGCCGACCAACGGCATTTGGATGAAGTGGTCATCCCGATCAACAGCCGAAAATGCTGGCTCTGGCGGGCAGTGGATGCGAACGGGGATGCCCTTGATATTCTCGTCCAATCGCTGCGGCCCGCCGCTATCAACTCTTCGCCATCTCATTCCGTCACGCCAGGACCGGTACTTTCAACCTTTGGGACGGCTAGGCTTTCGAAATGACCGCCTGACGAACACAAATCAGGCCGCATTCAGGCGCGGGAATACAAGTTGGCCATGCCGTTGGCGCTGCGGATCAAGTCAGGAAGCCTATACCGACGAGGATAACTCCTGCTATGAAAAGAGTTTCTACGACAATAAGTGCGATGGCGGCGGCTCCGACCGACAAAACTTGTTTCAGATTTGTCTTCATGCCAACTGCCGCGATGGCAATCAGCAACAACCAGCGTGAGGTTTGGCTCAGAAATTCTGCAATTAGAGTTGGGATTAGCCCGAACGAACTGACAATTGCCAGGATCAGAAATCCGACGACAAAACCAGGCAGGATAGGAGGGCGTTTTCCACCACTGTCAATTTCGGAAAAGTTGCGAATAATCAAAGAGGCAACAAGAACCACTGGGGCCAGCATCGCCACGCGAAACAGTTTCACCAGCGTTGCAGTGTCGCCGGTCTGTTCCGAAATCGAAAAACCTGCACCAACGACTTGTGCAACATCGTGGATAGTTCCGCCCAAAAATATGCCGCCGGCAATTTCATTCATCCCGAATGCACGCACCAGAATGGGATACGCAATCATGGCGATGGTCGACAGGACTGTGACACCCAATACAGTAAAAATCAGTCTCTCTTCCGAGCGTTCGTCCTTAGGCAGAATGGCGCTGATCGCCATGGCCGCCGATGCACCGCAGATCGCAACCGAACCGGCGGTCAGGAATGCAAACCGCCACTTGTGGCCAAAGAAGCGAGCAATAAGCAGGCCGAAAACAATAGTTGCCAGAACACCACCAATCACCAGCGCGATAAGATTCCAGCTGAGCCCGAGCATCAGCGTCATCGACACCCTGACTCCCAGCAAGGCTACTCCTACCCGGAGAAGGGATTTCGCGGCAAAGTCGATGCCTTCGACGGTCTTACCTTCGTCACTCAGAAAGTTCACCGCAATACCTAACAGCAGCGCCAGCAGCATTGCCGGGGTCGCGTAGTGCTCAGACAGGAACTTGGCAGTTACCGCAACAGTGATCGCCACCATCACGCCGGGAAAAAGAATGCGGGCATGCCGACTATAACGTTGGCGCAAAGTTGACATCACTTCGTCTGCGGCAATCATCTTCATTTATCCTTTGTCGGAATCGAACTGGGATACACGCCACGCGAGGGCCAGTGCCAAGAGTGTTAGGTGACGAGCGATTGCAATACGGTGACGGCGATGATCTGTGTCACATCATCCGCACTACACCCACGTGATAGGTCGTTGGCAGGCTTGGCCAGCCCCTGCATCACCGGACCAATCGCAGCATAGCCTCCTAAACGCTGAGTCATTTTGTATCCGATGTTCCCTGCATCCAGGTTCGGAAAGATCATTACGTTTGCCTGGCCCGCAACTGTCGAGCCGGGTGACTTTCGTTCACTGATCGACGGGTCGAATGCCGCATCGAATTGCAGTTCACCATCCACATTCAGCTCCGGATGGTTCGCGTGCAGCATTTTTGTCGCGTCTTGCACTTTATCGACGGCGGGATGCTTCGCGCTGCCTTTTGTCGAAAAACTCAGCATCGCGATTTTCGGTTCTTCCTGTAGCAGCGCCCGTGCAGAGCCTGCCGATGCGACTGCAATATTCACTAATTCTTCTGAGGTGGGATCAATCACGAGACCGCAATCGGAATACAACATGGCTCGTGCGCCCGGCTGCGTATCCTCGGGTGGGTACATAAGAAAGAACGACGAGACCATTCCCGCGTCCGGCTTCACCCCAACGACCTGGATCGCGGTGCGCACCACGTCGCCTGTTGTGTGAACTGCACCGCCAACCGTGCCCGTGGCGTACCCTGTACGAACCAGCATCGCCGCATAAACCAGCGGTGTTTCTACGGCCCTTCGCGCAGCAGCCTCATCTATGCCTTTGTGTTTGCGCAGTTCGTAGTATTCGCGGGCAAACTCTGGGGCCAGTTCGGATGTAGAGGGGTCGTGAATTGACACCCCTTTTCCAATCCGGGCCGAACCTGATTTCAACTCCGCTTCAACTTCGGCATGAGGGCCGACCAGAATGATATCAGCCAACCCCGCCGCCTGAGCGGCCAGCGCCCCTTTTACGATACGGGGATCGCTGCCTTCGCTCAGAGCGACAACAGGATGGGTCGCCGGGGCGCAATCGCGCAACAGTTCAATCGGTGTTTTGGTCATGTGTCCCGGTCTTTATCCTGATACTTACACTTGCGACAGTGCCATGTCTGCAGCGTCGATGCCTGCCACGCGAACCGGCTTTTTCATTGCGTCGCGACGGAATGGATCGCCCAGTTCCTGGTTGATCAATGCCTCGATCAGGGTGGTTATGCCATTCTCCTGATCGATGATCGCCTGGTTCAGCGCTGCGGTCAGCTCGTCCATCGTACGAGCCTGAACGCCCTTCAGTCCACAGGCGTTGGCGATACCGGCATACGAAACCTGCTGATCCAGTTCGGTGCCCACGAAGTTGTCGTCGAACCACAGGGTTGAGTTGCGCTTTTCCGCGCCCCACTGGTAGTTGCGGAAGACGATCTGGGTAATCGCGGGCCATTCCTCGCGGCCGATTGCAGTCAACTCATTCACCGAGATGCCAAAGGCACCGTCGCCAGCAAAGCCCACAACCGGAATATCCGGACACCCAATTTTGGCGCCAATGATCGAGGGCAGGCCGTACCCGCAGGGACCAAAGAGGCCCGGCGCCAGGTATTTGCGGCCTTCATCAAAGCTGGGATAGGCGTTGCCGATGGCGCAGTTGTTGCCGATGTCGGACGATATAATCGCCTCGCGCGGTAGTGCCTGCTGGATCGCGCGCCAAGCCATGCGCGGGCTCATCCAATCTGGTTTGGCTGCACGTGCACGCTCGTTCCAGGTGGTGCCCGGATCATCGTTCTCATGCGTCAACGAGCTCAGCTCTTGTGCCCAAGCCGACTTGGTCTGCGCGATATGGGCCTTGCGTGCGTCCCGGCCTGCGTCACCGGCGTCATCCGCCAATTGACCCAAAATTCCGTTTGCCACATTGGCCGCGTCGCCGACAATACCAACAGTAACGTCTTTGGTCAGGCCGATCCGGTCCGGATTGATATCCACCTGGATGATCTTGGCTTCGGTCGGCCAGTAATCAATGCCATAGCCAGGCAAGGTCGAGAACGGATTCAGGCGGGTGCCGAGACACAGAACCACATCCGCTTCAGAGATCAGCTCCATGCCCGCCTTCGAGCCGTTATAGCCCAGCGGACCAGCAAATAGTGGGTGGTTGCCCGGGAAGGCATCGTTGTGCTGGTATCCAACACAAACCGGTGCATCCAGACGCTCGGCCAACGCTTGTGACGCAGCAATCCCGCCTTTCGACAGAACAATGCCCGCGCCGTTCAAAATTACCGGCTTCTTCGCCTTCGACAGAAGTGCTGCCGCGTCCGCAACGGCTTTCGTGCCACCCGAGGGACGTTCGAAATCAACGATCTTTGGCAATTCGATGTCGACAACCTGGGTCCACATGTCGCGCGGAATGTTCATCTGCGCAGGGGCCGATGCCCGCTTGGCCTGCATGATCACACGGTTCAGAACCTCGGCCACGCGGGTCGGGTCACGCAGTTCCTCCTGATAGGCAACGCAGTCTGCAAACATGCGCATCTGTTCCATTTCCTGGAAACCGCCCTGACCAATAGTCTTGTTCGCGGCCTGCGGTGTTATGAGCAACAGCGGCGTGTGGTTCCAGTAGGCCGTCTTAACAGCCGTCACAAAGTTGGTGATGCCGGGGCCGTTCTGGGCAATCATGATCGACATCTCGCCAGTTGCCCGGGTATAGCCATCGGCAATCATCCCGCCAGTGCACTCATGCGCGCAGTCCCAGAACGTGATTCCGGCTGCAGGAAAAATATCCGAAATTGGCATCATTGCCGAGCCAATGATCCCAAATGCATGCTTGATGCCATGCATCTGCAGCGTCTTAACAAAAGCTTCTTCGGTCGTCATCTGCATGTGTTTGTCTCCTGGACAGGGTAAAATGGGGGGTGGCTTTAAGCGGTCATGTTGCGATCTTCTAAGATCAGATCGCTGCATTTTTCTCCGATCATGATGGCGGGTGCATTTGTATTGCCGCTGACGATGTCCGGCATGATCGATGCGTCTGCGACGCGCAGACCTTGTACACCGCGCACTCGAAGACGCGGGTCGACGACCGCCAAGTCATCGACACCCATTTTGCAGGTAGATGTTGGGTGATAGATCGTCTGGGCCATATTGCGCGCGGCTTCGAGGTAATCATCGTCCGTTTCAATTGTGCCGGACGGTTCGTGTTCACGTACGACGAAGGGCGACAGTGCCTTGGTCTTGGTCATGGCCCGTGCGAATTTCACGGCCCGAACAGCACAAAGCTGATCCGCGGTGGCCGACAGATAGTTTGGCACAATCTTGGGATAGACATGCGCATCTGGTGCCGCAATGTGAATGTGCCCACGGCTTTCGGGGCGCAGTTGACATACCGAGGACGTAAACCCTGAGAACGGATGCATTTCGATCCCGGGTTTGTCAGCCGAAAGCGGTTGGAAATGGAACTGGATATCAGGAGTTTCCAACCCCTCCATAGACTTGGCAAAAATGGCAACCTGAGAAGCACCCAGGCTCATGGGGCCTGTGCGACGCAAAGCGTATTCGATACCTATGCCCGCGCGATGAAAGATATTATTGATCGCATCGTTCAGTGTTGGGACGTTGACCTCATAAACAAGGCGGATTTGAAGGTGATCCTGAAGATGCTCGCCCACACCCGGTAATTCGTGTCGGACTTCGACGCCGGCGGCTTTCAGGATGTCAGGGTCACCAATGCCCGAAATTTCGAGCAATTGCGGCGAGCCAATCGCCCCGGCGGACAGGATGACCTCACCGCCAGGCTTTAGCATCGCTTTTTGCGGCGAGCCTTTGCGGTCATATGCGACCCCGGTCACCTGTTTAGGCGCATCGGCGGCGAATATCAGACCTTTGGTATGAGCATGGGTGACGATTTCCAGATTGTTGCGCTTGCCCTTTATCGGTGACAGGAATGCCTTGGCGGACGAACAACGGAACCCTTTGCGGGCAGTCTGGTGAAAGTAGCCGACACCTTCCTGTTGTTCGCCATTATAGTCATCTGTCCGGGGCACGCCCATCTCGACGGCGGCGTCAATGAACGCTTCGGATATTTTCGACTTGGCGCGGATCAGAGATACCGCCAGTTCGCCATCCTTACCGTGCAACTCGGAATCTGCATCCTCGTGGTTTTCCGAACGTTTGAACAACGGCAACACGTCATCCCATGCCCAGCCGGTGTTCCCCAATTGAGCCCAGCGATCATAGTCTTCTCTCTGGCCACGCACGTAGAGCAACCCGTTGATTGAACTTGATCCGCCCAGAGTTTTCCCGCGCGGCCAATCCAGCGAACGGTCATTCAGCCCAGGATCGGGCTCGGTCTTGTAACACCAGTCCGTATTCGGGTTGTGCAGTGTTTTGAAATACCCAACAGGAATGTGAATCCACGGATTTGAATCCTTTCCACCAGCTTCCAGCAAAAGGACATTGATACTCGGGTCAGCAGACAGACGGTTGGCGATGACGCAGCCTGCGGAACCCGCTCCGACGATTATGTAATCAAAGTTCATTTCTACCCCAAGTTATGTCTGGCTGGCGCCACGTGTGAAAGATGTGCCCGCGTCATGGCTGTGGCCAAACCCGCCTGCGCACCTGGGTGCAAATCCGTGCATTTTAGGAATCTTGACCGGTAGCGAATTTCCCTCTGGCACCATGCGAGAGGGTCTGTGTCTGGAGCTGCAGCACGGGCCTGGACCGGTTTCGGAGAGATGGCGCTGGTCAACTAAGGGATCACGAATCAACTCGGGGTGACGGCTGTGCTGACCGGCCATCAGACATCCAAAAGAACGTGGTCGGACAATGGCGAAAATTACTTCCATACTGGTCTCCTCCCAAAGTTGCTGAAAAAAGGTCTATACAAATTGCTGCAATTATTCTAGTCTTTTTTGATACGAAACGTCTCATTTTTTGCGAACAGGGAGGTAAGCAATGGAGATCGGCAAAAAACTAACGGGTATTTCACGGCGGGATTTTTTCCGCGTGGCTGGCCGGTATGGTATGAGTTCCACGCTACTGGCTGCAGGAGGCTTCGGGGGCGCGATGAGCCTTGCGAATCTAGCGCAAGCCGCTGAATCGACATATGAAAAGCGGTTCTCAAAAGAACCCAAGCATACTTTGAAATTCGGCGCTTCGGGGTTCAACACCCGCAACCTGTTGATTGAACGCGCAGGTGCGATTGAGTTTGCGCGCGACTTGGAAGAACGGACCGACGGTGAGATTCGCATCGAGTTCATCGGCGACAACCAGATCTGTGGTCAGTTGAGCTGTGTCGAGAAAACCCAGCAGGGGATCGTCGACATCTATGCGGCTTCGACCCAGAACTCGGCGGGTGGCGCGCCATATCTGAACGTGTTGGACTATGCCTACATGTTCCCCAGCCGCGCGGCGCAGTATCATTTCTTTTATAGTCCCGCGAGCCAGCGCATTCTCCGCGAACCGCTGGAAAAACGGCACGGGCTGAAGTTCCTTTTCACCCATTGCGAACTGCGTGGTCTGCAAATGGGGTCTACCTTTGCCGACAAACCAACCGTCACCAAACTGGAAGAGTTGTTCGGTACTAAAAACCGCGTAACAGGCACACAGCTAGGCCGGATCGCCATGCAACTGCTGAACCTGAACCCGGTACCGGTGGCATGGGAAGAAACGTTGGACGCCCTGAAAACAGGTCTGATCGACGGGGCGGAAACCTGGGCGTCAGCCGTCGCCTACGCCAATATGTCACCAGTCGTATCCCAATCGGTGAACCTAAAGTTCTTCTGCGGAACCGAGCACACCTCAATGTCCGCCAAGGTCTTTGATGGGCTGAGTGGCGAATTGCAAGACGCCGTCATGGAATCGTCTTACTTCACACAGGCGCTTATCCAGGGTGCAAACGAAGCCGCGCTTTTGAACACGGTTGGCTTCTCGGATCCGCAATTGCCCAACACGATCTTCGCGGAAAACGGCGTGCGCCCGGCCTTCCTGGCGAACGATCAGATCAAACTGGCCGAAGAGATGTGCGCCCCCAACTACAACCCCGAACCTTGGGCACAATGGCGCGAGCGGTTGAACAAGTGGTCTGGCGGAATCGACACCTATCAGGAAATTTACGACGTCGCGCGCGAGATTCCAGCAGACACTCTTCCAGAGAATGTCGAACCGCGCCGCTGGTGGAAAGGTGAGGCCTGATACAACTTTGAGACCCAGCCCCAATCGGGCTGGGTCAATCAAACACCAACAGGGAGGACGGGGTTCATGTCATTTTGGGCAGATCTCGGTGCAATTTTCAGCGCCTTACTCAGCCAGGATTCGTTCGAGATACAATCCGCATTGGCGTCTGACGCAACTTGGGTCGTCGGCACTGTAGTTTCGGCCCTGGGTGGCTTACTCATCATGTTGATCTATCGGACAGTGCCGTTCATTGAACGACACTTTGAACGGGCTGTGATGGTTTATTCGTACCTGGCCATCTCTATGATCATCTTCTGGGGAGTGATTGACCGGTTTGTCTTTAACAATCAGGAACCCTGGTCCACCACCATTCCCCCGCTGTTGTTCATGGTTATGGCCTGGTTCGGCGCGTCCTATAATGTGCGCTTACGCACCCACCTGTGTTTCAGCGAGTTCCGCACAGCCATGCCGCGTGCAGGACAATTGGCATGCCTGTTTCTGGACGCTGTCCTTTGGTTCATATTTGCCGTTATCGTTATTGTCACGACGACGCGGCTGGTGGCGCTGTCGGCCTCGAACTTTCAGATTGTTCTGGGGACAGACAACATTATGCAATGGTGGTTCCTTCTTGCAGCACCACTTTCCTTCTTCCTAATGGTCGGGCGGGTGTTTCAGAATCTGGCCGACGACTTGCACAACTGGAAAACTGGCGAGCCGCTGATCAAGCAGGCCGTGATTGGAGCGGACTGATGGCTGACGGAACTTGGGTTACACTGATCTCGCTGGGCGTCACGTTCCTGTTCATGCTAGGCGTACCGGTATTACTTGTTATCGGGTATTGGGTGATAGGCTGTTCGTTTGTCCTCGGCCTGACGCTGGACAATATGGGCGCCGAGTTGCTCAACGTGTTCAACAAGGGCTTTGCACTGCTCGCGATGCCACTGTTCATCCTGACCGGGGACCTGATCAACAGATCAGGGATTGCCCGACGGCTCAGCGATTTTGCCTATGCCTGTCTGGGCTGGATACGCGGCGGGTTAGCTATGGCATCACTTGGGGCGTGCGGATTATTCGCTGCAATCTCAGGCTCAAACTCAGCCACGACGGCAACAATCGGGTCGATGCTGCATCCGGAAATGGTCAAAGGTGGCTATGACGAACGCTTTAGCGCGGCCACTGCCGCAGCAGGTGGTACTGTGGGGATCATCATTCCTCCGTCGATTATCTTCATTGTCTATGGTTTCCTGATGAATCTGCCGATTTCCGAACTGTTCGTGGCAGGCATTCTTCCCGGTGCACTGATGGTAATTGGCATGCAGTTCGCGTGTTGGATCATTTGCCGGATCAACGGCTGGGGGCATCTCATTCCGTTGCAATTGAATCGTGTCCTGAAGACCGCTTTTGGTGCATGGCTTGGATTCTTTGCGATCGGGCTGGTGTTATGGGGCATTTATACAGGCAAGTTTTCCCCGACCGAGGCAGCGGGCGTCACCGTTGGGTTCTGTATGATAGCTGGTCTTGTCAGCTACCCAATCAACCGGATCATGGGCGCGCGCGACGATATCCTGCCAACTGACAAGAGCTTTGCTGAAATGTTGGTCGTCGAAGGGTTCACTGTCCCCGAGATTCCATCGATCGTCATTCGCTCGGCGCAGATCACCGGGATTCTTGCGCCGCTGATCGCAATTTCAGTCGTTATGCAACAAATCCTGTCTTTGCTGGGCGCACAACAAACCATCGGAGATTTCGTGACTTCGATGGGTGGCTACTACGCCGTTCTGTTCACCTCGATGGTGATTGTGTTCTTCTCGGGCATGGTGTTGGAAAGCCTGCCGGTGACGATCATTCTGGCGCCGATCCTTGCACCAATCGCAGCCTCGGTCGGTGTTGATCCGATCCATTTCTCGGTGATCTTCCTTGTGGGTGCATCCATCGGCTTTATCACGCCGCCGTATGGGTTGAACCTCTATGTGGCGTCGGGTGTAACGGGCGTGCCTTACTTCCGTCTGTTGCGGTACACGGTGCCGTATCTGGTGGCGCTTCTGTCGGTCTGGATTTTGGTGGCGTTGGTGCCTGATCTGGCCTTGATCCTGCTGCCAAATAACTAGAATGTTGCAGGATGGCCGAGACGGAAAAACAAGACAAAGAAACCCAGATTCCGACCAATCTGCGTTTGCTTCTTATTCTGGAAGAGGTGGCGCGGCGTGGTGTGGCGGTAAAACCCGCTGAATTGATCGATGCCCTCGGCCTGGCTAAGCCAACCGTTCACAGGCTGCTTCAGACAGCCGAGGTCGAGGGTTTCCTACAGCGTGATCTGGACGGTCGTTCTTATGGTCCGGGTCCCCGATTGCGCAAACTATCGGTCAACATAATGTCTTCCGAACATTTGCGGACCGCACGGCTTGCTATCTTGCGAGGCGTCGCGGACAAAATCGGCGAGACATGCAACCTCGCCATCCCCGACCGCGAGGGCATGATCTATCTGGACCGGGTGGAAACCAAATGGCCGTTGCGGATTCAGCTGCCAATCGGGACCCAGGTGCCGTTTCACTGCACCGCCAGCGGTAAAATGTACCTGTCCACGCTGCGTCAGAAAACATTGGATGGCGTGCTGGAAGCAGGGCCTTTAAAGCAACACTCAGATCACAGGTCTATTGACACAAAGGCATTACGTGCCGAGCTGAAAACTATTGGCGAACGAGGGTATTCTACCGACAATGAAGAGTTCATGATCGGCATGACCGCAATTGCCGTGCCGATCAATGACGAACACGACCGCATCACTGCAACACTGTCAGTCCATGCACCTATCCAACGCCATGATATCAATGGATTGATAGACTTTCTTGCGATCCTAAAGCCAGCTGCTGGAAGGCTGGCCAAACTAATAAATGAATAAGGCATTCCAATTTGTTTGCCGCGACTGAATGCGATCTGGTTTGTACCCGCCACGAGGTCATTTCGAGAGCGTAGCCATCCCAAAGATGGAAAGAATTGGTCTTGGCGTGACGGAGTGAGATGGCGGAGAATTGATAGCGGCAAGAGCGAAAGACAGTATTGATCTGATCGTGAGCGGCAAAAAACCTTTGCGCCTGCTTTGCGGACTTGAAACGTCCCATCAGCTTCTCGCGCTTTCGAGTGGGCCTGCGTGATCCTTCATCCTTCGATCCGATTGTTTAACCCTTTATGTGCTCGGTGAGCTGCACCCACCGCAAGATCGCGGATCGGCCTGAAATAGCTTCGCAACTTATCCGTGATCACGACACGGGGTTCGTAGTATTGCGAAATCAACCGCTTCAAAAAGCGCCGGGCCGCCTTGGCGTTCCGCTGTAGTTGGACGAGAATATCATAGGCATCCCCGTTCGCATCCACCGCCCGCCAGTGCCAGCGTTTTCAGCCGTAGATCGGGATGACCACTTCGTTCAAATGCCATTTGTCGGGCGCCTTTGGCCGGTTTCGCCTGATGCAATTGGCGAAATGACCACCAAAACGGTTAACTCACTGTCGGACAGTTTCCCGGCTGACCGTAACTCCGCGATCAGCGAGAAGATCGTCAACATCGGCTTTACTGAGCGAAAAGCGATGATAGGCTCAGAAGGCATTGCCGATGATCTCGCGCGGAAAACGAAACCTCATCAGGTGCAGCACTTTGGGCGGAATCTTCATGCGTGGCGCTTTACCAGTTCAGAAAGCGCAAACATGTTGGCAATCACGTTTCGGCAATTCCGCCAGAATGTCGTGTTACCCTGCGGTTTAGCGTGGTGAAATCCACAAAAGCGCAGCGTTCGGCTATGATCTCCTCATCATCGCGATATGACACTCCTTAGCGACCATTGAAGAAACGGTGAACAGGATCACATCCCTCGGATATTGTTTGTCTTTGAAGGAATATTTGAGCTCGCTTTCGACCTGAAAAGACAGACAGTCATTCACACACAAGCTCCAAGAGCGTTAATGGTCAGAAGTTTGCGACAGAACTAGGTATCCGGCCATAAAACCCTATTCCATTTTTACGAAACACCTGTTTACGTTTCGAGCATGGGAACTCTCCTATAGCCCGAGTTTTCATTGACGTTTGATCGAGGATCGTGGCCAAATGACACAGAAATTCGCGCTTTGGTCCATTCCAATTTCAATCGCCGTACTGGTCCTAAAGCTGCTGGCTTGGTGGTTGACAGGCTCAGTGGCTTTGCTTTCGGACGCAATGGAGTCCACCGTGAACGTCATGGCCGCTCTGCTCGCGTATTTCGCGGTGCGGGTTGCCAGTAAGCCGCCGGATAAAAACCACCCATTTGGTCACAAAAAAGCCGAGTACCTATCTGCGGTTGTGGAGGGCATACTGATTGTGCTCGCGGCCTTTTTGATCATCAGAGAAGCGGTGTTGGCACTTCCTAATCCACATCTTGATGATGCGCCGCTGCTTGGTATCGCCATCAATATCATTGCGACTGGTGTGAATGGTGCTTGGGCCTATCTGTTGCTTAAAATCGGCAGGCGCGAGGGGTCGCCTGCCTTGGAAGCAAGTTCCCGACACATTTTCACGGACGTGATGACATCAGTTGGCGTCGTGGCGGGGCTTTTATTGGCTCTCGTCACGGGATGGCTGATCCTTGATCCGATCCTGGCAATTCTTGTTGCGCTAAACATCTTGTGGGAAGGATGGAAAGTTATCCGGGCATCCGTGGATGGTTTGATGGATGTGAGCCTTTCCGACCATGACTTACAGGTCGTTTCTGCTGCTATTGAAGCAAATCTCGGATCAGCTTTGGAGTATCACGACCTCAAAGGGCGTAGATCCGCGAATGTCATATTTGTCGAATTTCATCTTGTTGTGGACGGGTCAATGTCTGTCAGCGCGGCTCATGACATATGCAATGAAATCGAAGAAGAATTGGAGCATTTGTATCCGGGTTCTGTCTTTGTCATTCACCTCGAACCTGACGAAGAGTTGCAAGGTGACAGGGTTGGTGCACACTGAAATCTTTCGAAGGCCCTGTGAAAGCAATTTCAGTTGGTTTCGCGTTTCTGCCTAAGACGTTCGGCCTGCAATTAATCAGACCTAAGCCCGATGTGGGGAAACAGGGGCCACGATAACCTGTCTCCAGTTCATGAAACGCGTCGAACAGTATTGGAGGCGAAGATGAAAGTTCAAAGAAAGTTAGGCCAACTTCTCAGCACAGCGGCACTGGCTTCGTTGATTGCAGTGGCGCCGTACGTGCCAAAGTTTGACGCTGACGGTCGTCTGCAACTTGAGCCAACCTACGCTTTTGCCAAGAGTGGTAAAGGTAAAGATGGGGATGGTCGCGATGATGATCGGGATGACGACCGCGACGATGACCGTGATGATGATCGCGACGACGACCGCGACGATGACCGTGATGATGATCGCGACGACCGTGATGATGACCGTGATGACAGTTCAGGATCAGGCAAAGGCGGTCGCGACGATGATGATGACGATGACGATGACTCGAAACGCGCCAACAGGGGCAGCGGAAAAAAGGATCGGTCTCATGCTGGGGGCAAGGCTTCAGGTTCGGCCGGGATAACAAAGGTCGAAACAAGCGCTAACGGCATCGAAGTGCGTTACGCCGACGGAACCAAAGAAGAGATCGAAAACGGCAAGTATGAGAGAAAGAATGCTCAGAACCGAACCGTCGAGGAGCGCCCCGCGACTGGCGCCGATGTCTCAAGGCTCCGGTCTTTGGCAAATGGTATCTCAATCGATAACGTGCGCTCATCCGGACAAGGGGGCACTGCTGGTAGCCGGCCCACGAAAATAGAACGCCAGGGCAACAACATCGAAGTAAACTACGCAAATGGTTGGAAAGAAGAGATTGAGTTTGGGCGCTACGAGTTGAAAGACCCGTTCAACCGCACTGTTGTTGAGAGAAACGCAACTGCCTCTGATCGCCGGAGACTACAGTCGGTTGCCAACTAAACAATAACTCTGGTCAATGTTCCGCTGGTGGTTTCTTTTAGTGAGAGACCGCCAGAGTCATCAAAGACACCGCAACTAGTCTGCTTTGTTCCAAACATCGTGCGCTATCAGAGCTGCCTCTACCCGATTTCGCGCATGAAGTTTGGACAGGATTGCCGTCATATAGTGCTTCACGGTTTTTTCCTGAAGGTCTAGGTCCTCCGCTATTTCCCGGTTGCTTAACCCCTTGGCCACACGTCGAAGTATTTCTTCCTCTCGATGCGTAAGATCATTGAGGATGTCATCTTTTTTGGAAGTGTCGGCATCGCTGTTAATCTGAAGCAGTACGCGCGACGCCAGACCTGGCGAAACGAACCCCTCTCCCGCGGCAATGTTGCGCAGTGAACCTGTCAATTCGCTAGCTGTCACGCCCTTTACAATGTACCCTATCGCTCCTGCCTCCAAAGCATCCGCGACATCACTGCTGTTCTCTGAGACTGTCAAAATTGCAATGAAGGGAGGGTTCGCCATCGCCGCAATCTTACGTGTAGCGCTTATCCCACCACCCGGCATCGAGAGGTCGAGAATAGCTATGTCAGGCTGATGCTTTCCAACAAGTGAAATCGCCTCGTCTGCATTTGAACCGGCAGCGAGAACTTCGAACCCGTCGGCTTCTTCTAACGTACGCTGCAAACCGTCCCTGAAAATCGGATGATCATCCGCTATAACGACAGATGTTGTCATGATGTAATGTTCTTTCTGGGAAATAGTGTCATCGTGATGGTGGTTCCTTTGCCAGGGCTCGACGATACCTCGAACCGGCCACCGATACTTTCGACCCGATCTCGCAAACCCATCAACCCCTGGCCTCCATCGTCCCGTAAAACCGCGCCGTTTGTAGGATCAAATCCGGGTCCGTCGTCGTTGACATCAATGACGATGCGATCACTTTGCACCTCACAGGTGACTGTGCATCGGGAACTTGGCGCATATCTCGCGGCATTGGAAAGCGTTTCCTGGAGAAACCGAAACACACACAACTTGTCGGACACTGACAACCCGGGTGCCTGGCTTCCTTGAAACGAAACTTCCGGTCGCAATGGGCTGTGTTCCGAGTGATCTTCTATGGCTCTTTTCACGACATCGATGAGTGCCAGGTTGTCGATGTCCGGAGCAGACAGCCCCCGCGACAATGCACGAATTTCAGCCAGGGACTTTTGCAAGGATTGTTGAATTTCCTCTGCCTCTTTAGGCTTTTCGGCCCCTTCGGGAAACGCGGCCTCCAATCGAAGGGCGGCGAGTGAGAGGTATTGAGCGGGACCATCATGCAGCTCGCTACCAAGTTTTCTAAGAAACCGATCTGTTTGAGCGGAATATCTTTCAGATGCTTCGATTACGCGCGACCGCAGCATGGCATTCTGCTCGGCCATCTTTTCACTTTCAGAAAGACGCTCCTTTAGGAGACGCCCTTGCCGTCGAATTGTGTTGTCGCCAATTGCAACGATAGAAAACAGCACAATCGTACTTGCCACAAATGCCGAGCCGACGAACAGCCAGCTTGTTCTTCTTGCTCTGGCCATGTCCAGTTTCAGTTGATCAGCTCTCTCATAGAACTCGGCGACTGCAATGATTTCGCCGGACCAGAGTTCGCGAATAGGGCTGTAGACTTCCAGTAACGGTATCCCTAGTGCCGCTTCCGCGGCGCTTTCGGCATGATCGAGCTCTTCGAAAGAGCCGGAGATCTCTCCGCTCCATGCCCGCTTCAGATCTTCAGTTGGATTGAAACGATTACCAATTGCGGCTGTATCGGAAGCATGCGCAATCAACCCTTCTTCTTTCCAAAATTTGTAAGAGACAATGCGGTCACGCATTGGTTGGGTCATGAAAATCTCATCCAGTGCCCGGCTCGCCTGCTCTGAAAGACGGTCGCCATGTGCCAATTCCTGACTGAGGGGGGATACGATGCTCTCCATATACAGCGCCGCAGAGTTGGCGGAGTTCTGTACGACGGCGTTCTCTATACGATTTGACACCCAAATCCCGACAATTGCAGTAGCAGACCCCATCACGACAATACTGGCCGCGAGAAAAACTCGCGACAACGGCCAATTGCCAATCGTCAGGTCAGCTACTTTCGCTCTCATCGTGAAATTGAATATGTACTACAAATTCTTAACGCACCACCGACCTTAGTCTGACGCGATCTGGTCTAAAAACCGGAGCTTGAGTTATGCCCCAGTTGCGAGACTTAGACGCCCTCCATCATTCTCAACGTGACAGCATCGGTCAGCGAACAATCCCGCTGTCACAATTGGCTGTGTGCTCGCTCAATACGTCCTCCATGCGTCTTAATTCATCGATCTTGCTTCGTACGTTAGCGATATGAGCCCAAGGAAGTTCTTTCACGGATCGGCAATCTTCGTCACCTTCCTTCGGCAGATACAAAAGCACCTTTGCGTCTGAGAGTGGAAATTCCATATCACGGCACTGCTTTAGAAATCGAAGACTGCCAACAATGCTTGCTGAATAGAGTGAGAATTGCTCAGAGCTTGTGCAGGTTTCGGCACGATTCCTTCGTGTTCGTAATTACGGATGGTTTCAGTTCCGACGGCGCCTTGACGGGAAGCTTCTCCTATCGCAATCACGTGAACCGCTCCCTTTGGTTCTGTCGCGAAAATTTAGGATGGTCTAAATCAGTTTGCCGTCGGACACAGTTATCCTGCGAGTGCCGCGAGCTGCCTGAAACCGGGTTCACCGTTTGCACCAAATTGCCCTTTTCGGATCATGTGAGCGACCTCGATACCTTCCAGGGTCGCTACTGCTGAATGGAGGCCCCGAAGCCGAGCATCGCCCGGGTCAAGCGTTTGATAAACCGATGATCCTGTTCGATAACGTTGTTCAAATATTTGACCTGCCGGATCTCGATCTGGCGACCTGATCGGGCAAATTTCACGACCCAGCGGTTCAATGCGGCGTGGTCAACCGCAACGCCACGTTCGGCCATGATTTCGTCGAGATCGCGATACGAAACCCCATACCGAATACAGAAGAAAATGGCGTACAGGATCACGTTTTTCGGATAATGCGCGCCTTTGAAGTCCACCGTCATGCTTTCTACTCGGCTTCCTTTGAACACCAGTCTTCTATGACCTAGTAAAATCCAAAGGAAAGACGGGCGAAACCTTGCGACAGATCCAGATATCCTGCGCCTGATCGCCCTGCAAACGCAAAACAGCGGCAAGCCCCAGATCGAAGCCGAAATCGACGTCGGGGACGCGATTGCCACCTTCGAGTATTACGCTGAGCTCGCTGATGGCCTTGATGCCGCTCAGGGCGCACGGGTCACCCATGCGGGTAAGGTGCATTTCGGGTTTGTGCGACATGAACCGGTCGGTCCTGTCGGAATGATCGTGCCCTGGAACTTCCCGCTAGTTACAGCTGCATGGAAACTGGGCCCGGCGCTTGCAGCTGGCTGCACCACAGTTCTGAAATCGTCGGAAATGACGCCGTTTGCCGATTTGGTTTATGGCGACATCGCTCAAGAGATTGGCTTCCGGTCGGCGTGCTGAACCTGCTGACCGGAGATGCAGAGACAGGTATAGCACTGACCGGCAATCCCCTTTTCCGCAAGATCTCGTTTGCCGGCTCCAATATGGTTGGCAGTCAGGTCATGAAGGCTATCTCGCGCCGCTGCCTGCCGGTTGCATTGGAACTGGGCGGAAAGTCTCCGATCGTGGCCACAGCGGATGCGGATGTCAATCAAGCTGTTGACTGCATTATTGGCGGCATTTTCTTCAATGCAGGTCAAATCTGTTCCGCAACCTCGCGGCTTCTCGTGGATAAGTTTATCGAGTCAGAACTGATGGACGCCCTGATTTCCGGAACCCAAGCACTTAGCCACGGACCCGACAAAGATGACGGTGCTGACATGGGGCCAACTACGACCCGGCAACAATTCGAGAAGATCCAGAGATATCTGGAACAGGCTCAGGTAGACGGTTTGGACTGCGTAACGGGCGGTACTGCCCATGGTGAGACCGAAAACTTTGTCGAACCTACGATCTATCGTAATGTGGCACACGACAATCCTGTCTGGATCGAAGAGATTTTCGGGCCAACCCCTCGCTACCACAGCCTTAGACGATGAAGCAGAGGCCGTTGCTTTGGCAATTGCCACGGATTAGGGGCAGGTAGGGTCTGTCGTCAGCGGAGATTGGGATCGGGCCAAGCGTGTCGCGGATCAGATTACGGCTGGTCAAATCTGGATCATTACACCGCAAATTGTCTATCCCGACAGCGCCTGGGGCGGGTTCAAGTCCAGCGGGATTGGGCGCGAACTGGGTCCTTGGGGCTTGTCCGGATACCAGGGCGTCAAGCACATTCTATCACCGGTTTCCTAGCGCGCGGATGTCTGGATCAGGGGCGTGCGCGTCACAGACAGAGGGCCGCACGCCGATCTTTGGCCGTTATACTTCTGAGACCCGTCTTAAGCTGGACTTAGATTGTCAGACCAATGTGAGCAGTCAGCTGTAACGGCGGATTAATTTGTTAACGTGCTGCAAACTATAGTGCAGGCAACAAAAGGCGGCCAACAAGTGGCCGCCAGTTTTCGGGGGAGTCATTCTTTACCGTATGGAACGCCCGGTAGCACACAGAGCATTTCGTACAGCAGGTTGCCCGCGATGACGGCGGTGTTGCCCGAGGGATCGAAGGGCGGTGAGACCTCGACCAGATCGCAGCCGACAAGGTTAAGCCCCTTGCAACCCCTGACAATCTCAAGGGCTTGATTGGTCATCAAACCACCCATTTCGACCGTTCCTGTTCCCGGGGCACAGGCCGGGTCCAGACTGTCGATGTCAAATGTCAGATAGACCGGAGTGTCTCCAACCGCGTCGCGGATTTTGTCCATTAGCGGGGCGCAGGATTTGAACCATAGCTCTTCTGCCTGCACGACGGTAAAGCCCCACTTGCGGGCTATATCAAAGTCGTCGGCCTCGTATCCGGTGCCCCTCAACCCAATCTGGAAGGTCTTTTCAGGTATGATCAGACCTTCCTCATAGGCGCGGCGGAACGGAGTGCCGTGGGCGATCTCTTCGCCAAACATATGGTCATTGATGTCAGCATGCGCATCCACATGGATCAACGCGACTGGCCCATGTTTCTTGTGGATTGAACGCAGCACCGGCAAGGACAGCGTGTGATCCCCACCCAGGGTCAATGGGATCACATCATTTTTGAGAACGTCGTCATAAAAGGCAGTAATCCGTCGCACGCTGTCCTTAAGATCAAAAGTGTTGATCGGGACATCGCCGATATCCGCCACCTGAAGCCCCTCAAACGGTGCCGCAGTGGTCCACATGTTATAGGGCCGGATCAACGTGCTTTCGGCGCGGATCTGGCGGGGCCCGAAACGGGTGCCTGACCGCAAACTGGCCCCGATATCCATCGGAATACCAATAAACGCGGCATCAAGCCCCTCGGCCGTTTCAGCTGCGGGTAGGCGCATGAAGGTGCCCGGCCCCCCAAAACGTGGCATTTCGTTTCCGCCAAGGGGTTGATTATACATAGCTTAACTCCATTCTATTCTTTAGACGATCCCAAGCCACTGCGTGGCCACCGACGGTATTATGCGGCCAGTACGAAGTATTTCTTGAACTGTTCGTTTACCCGAAACTCTCTGCACCACCCTTTGTTGATTACGAAGCTGTCGCCAACCAGCCAGCGAAATGTCGTTCAGGGCAACACAGCGCAAGGCTCGCGATACCTTACAAGCCAGAGCAATTCTCAAAAATTTGGTTTTGCAATTTCTTACATTTGTTGATTTCAATCTATCAATGCGAATCTCGGGTTCAGACATCCACCTGTTGTCAATTTTTGAATGCGTCGCGCGAAGCAAAGGCTTCACCGCCGCGCAGGCCGAGCTTGGCTTGAGTCAGCCGACAATTTCCAATCACATTACGGCCTTGGAGGAACGGCTCGGTGTGAAACTCTGCCAACGCGGACGCCGAGGGTTTTTGCTGACCGATAAGGGGCAGGTTGTATATGACTTGTCCAAATCGCTGATTGAATCCTTGGAGGACAAGTCCGACAAGCTTTCCGCGCTGAAAAGTAGCCTGACCGGACGGCTTTCGATCGCTGTTGTCGATTGCTCGGCGACAGACGAAAACCTGAGGCTGTCGCAAGCCATTTCGGAAATGACGCAAGAGGCTCCTGATGTGCATTTTTCGATCGAAGTAAAGCAACCTCAGGAGATTATGAACGGCTTGTCCAACGGGCACTATCATGTAGGAATTGGCAGCTTTGATAATAAAATCAATGGACTGTCCTATGAAGATCTTTATGAAGAGAGGCATTCACTTTACTGCGGCACCAATCACATCCTGCTGTCGCAGGACTTGAATGGTCTGACGCTTGCAAACCTTCGCGAGTACCCCTGGGCGCATCGGGGATATTGGAACCGGCAGCGTCTGAGGCAGGTCAGACAAAACGAGTTGGACAGTGTCGTCAACGATATCGAGGCGCAGATTTTCCTATTGCTGAGCAATCAATACCTGGGATTGCTCCCAGAGCACGCGGCGGCCCAATTCGTATCCAGCAACCGGCTGGTAAAACTGCCTGTAACAATGGCTGACTATAGTTGCCAGATGCAGGTTGTGTCGCGATCAGGAAAACAGCCGGATATGGTCGAACTGTTTAGATCGTTTCTCAGAGAGAATATGCGCAGTCAATAGATTGGAAATTCCAATGCTCAACGTCGGAAGCGCCAGGTGTTTCTGGTCGACATTCCTACGAGGCAGAAACGCAAAGCGGCCCGTCTCTGGGCCGCTGAATAGGTAGTACCGCACATTCCAGGCGCGTCGACCTGAACAGATCAGGCGATCTCCCCCATGCAGACATATTTGATCTCCAGGAAGTCTTCCGTCCCGTATTTCGAGCCTTCGCGACCCAGACCGGATTGTTTGACGCCACCAAAGGGCGCGACTTCAGTTGAGATCAAGCCGGTGTTGACACCCACCATGCCCGATTCCAGAGCCTCGGCCACGCGCCATGCGCGCGCCAGATCGCGGCTGTAGAAATAAGAGGCCAGACCGAATTCGCTGTCATTGGCCATGGCGATGACGTCGTCTTCCTCATCAAACTTGAACAGAGGAGCTACGGGGCCAAAGGTTTCGTCCTTCGCCACCACCATGTCGCGGGTCACGCCGGTCAGAACTGTGGGTTCAAAAAAGGTGCCGCCCAGATCCGAACGTTTACCGCCCAGCGTTACAGTCGCACCTTTGGAAACCGCGTCTGAGATGTGTTCTTCCACCTTGTCGACCGCCGCCTGATTGATCATCGGTCCGGTCGTAACACCGTCACCGAAGCCGTCGCCCACATTCAGCGCTTTGGTCTTTTCCGCCAGCTTGGCGGCGAACTCGTCATAGACGCCTGCTTGCACATAGATACGATTAGCACAGACGCAGGTCTGACCGTTGTTGCGGAACTTGGCGATCATCGCGCCGTCAACTGCGGCATCCACATCAGCGTCGTCGAACACGATGAAGGGCGCGTTGCCGCCCAGTTCAAGGCTCATCTTTTTGATGGTGCCCGCAGCCTGGCGCATCAGGATCTGGCCCACGCGGGTCGAGCCGGTGAAGGTGATCTTGGCGACTTTGTCGTTAGTGCACAACTCGTTCCCGACGCCCGAACTGTCGGTGCCCGGGATCACGTTGAACACGCCTGCGGGGATGCCCGCGCGTTCACCTAGAACTGCCATGGCCAATGCCGAGAGCGGCGTCAGTGTCGCTGGGCGCGCTACAAAGGTACAGCCCACGGCCAGCGCCGGTCCAACCTTGCGCGCGATCATTGCGTTGGGGAAGTTCCATGGGGTAATCGATCCGACAACGCCAACGGGCTGTTTCAGCACCACGATACGCTTGTCGCGTTGGTGGCCGGGGATGATGTCACCGTACACGCGTTTAGCCTCTTCCGAGAACCACTCGATGAAAGATGCACCATACAGAATCTCTCCGCGCGCTTCTGCCCACGGCTTGCCCATCTCGGCGGTCAGGATGGTGGCCAGATCGTCGGCATTTTCGACCATCAGGTCGAACCACTTGCGCAGGATTGCGGCGCGTTCCTTACCGGTCTGGGCGGCCCAATCCTTCTTGGCGGCATAGGCCGCATCAATGGTATCTACGGTGCCATCGATGCTGACATCGGTCACGTTGGCGATCAGATCACCGTTGGCGGGGTTGTGGACGGGGAACGTCGCTTCGCCTTCAACCCATTCACCGTTGATATAGGCGCGGGTTTCCAGAAGGCTGGGATCTTTCAACTCCAGCTTGGTCACTTTGGTATCCAGCATGTTCAGGCTCCTTTGGCAGCGTCAACCGAGGCTTCCACAATATCCATGGCTTCGGCAAAGATGTCGTCTTGCACCGTCAGCGGTGCGAGAAAACGGATTACGTTTCCATATACGCCGCATGTCAACAGGATCAATCCGCGCTTCAGCGCTTCGGCCCGTACGGCGTTAGCCATGTCCGGGTTCGGGGCGCTGCCATCGGCAGTGTTGAATTCAGCTGCCACCATGAAGCCGGGGCCGCGAATGTCGACGATCTCGGGTGTGCGGGCGCGGATCGATTCCAGACGCTGTTTCAGACGCGAGCCCAGCTCATTGGCGCGAGCACACAGGTCCTCTTCTTCGATGACGTCCATCACCGCATGGGCGGCTGCGATGCCTAGAGGGTTGCCGCCATAGGTGCCACCCAAACCGCCGGGCTGCGCTGCATCCATCAGGTCGGCGCGCCCGGTGACAGCTGCCAAAGGCAGACCACCCGCCAGACCCTTGGCCATGGTAGTGATGTCAGCAGCCACGTCATAAGCGTCCATCGCAAACAGATTGCCGGTGCGAGCGAAACCCGTCTGCACCTCGTCAGCGATCAGAACGATACCGTGTTCGTCACACAGCGTGCGCAGGCCGCGCATCAGTTCGGCAGGCGCGGAGTAGAATCCGCCTTCGCCCTGGACCGGTTCGATTATGATTGCGGCAACGCGGTCCGGATCCAGATCGGCCTTGAACAACTTGGTGAGAGCGCCCAGCGAATCCGCGGTCGAAGTGCCGTGAAGCTCAACCGGGAAGGGGACGTGATAGGTGTCTGGCATCATCGCGCCGAACCCTGCCTTATAGGGCTGCACCTTGCCTGTCAGCGACATACCCATGAAGGTTCGGCCATGAAACCCGCCGCCAAAGGCGATAATAGCCGGGCGCCCGGTTGCGGCACGGGCAACCTTGACGGCATTCTCGACTGCCTCAGCGCCGGTCGTGACAAAGACGGTTTTCTTTGCGAAATCGCCGGGCACCTTCTCGTTCAGGCGTTCGGCCAGACGGATGTAGTTTTCGTAAGGCAGAACCTGATGGCAGGTATGGGTGAAACTGGCGGCCTGTTTCTGCACGGCCTCCATCACCTTGGGGTGGCAGTGTCCGGTGTTCACAACGGCGATGCCTGCGGCGAAGTCGATATATCGTTTGCCTTCGACATCCCACACTTCGGAGTTTGCAGCACGATTGACGTAGACCTGTGTTTGCATGCCCACGCCCTTAGCGATCGAGGCATTGCGGCGTTCAGCAATCTGAGCGTTCAGCATCTTGCGTCCTTTCCGGTTACCGGGCGCTGTGCCCGTATGTCTGATTGCGCAACACTAGTGCCCGCTGTCCAAAGTAAAAGCCTGTTTCTTGTGAATCATAAGCCCTTGATTTAACGTTCTCGCACCTGGCGAATGATGCGGATATTGAACATGAGAAACACTGATCAGGATGATCTGAACCTTGGCCTGCGCCTGCGCTCACTTCGCAAACGTGCCGGGTTGTCACAGCGGGCGCTGGCTAAAAAGGCGAATGTGCCGAACTCGACCATCTCACTGATCGAGTCAGGCAAAACGAACCCGTCGGTGGGTGCGTTGCAGCGCATTTTGCAAGGTATCCCGATTGGCATGTCCGATTTCTTCTCATACGAGATCGAACCCGAGCAAACCGTGTTCTACGCCGCCGAGGACCTGACCGAGATCGGCAAAGGCGGCTTGTCGCTGCGGCAGGTGGGAACAAACTTGCATGGCCGTGCGATGATGATTTTGCAGGAAACCTATGACCTGGGTGCTGACACGGGCCGGGTGATGTACGGGCATGAGGCCGAAGAGGGCGGCATCGTCGTCGCGGGCCGGATCGAGGTCACTGTGGGTGAACAGCGCAAGATGCTGGGGCCGGGCGACGCGTACTACTTCGATAGCCGCACTCCGCACCGGTTTCGTCAGGTCGGCCCTGAGAAGTGCAGGATCATCAGCGCCTGTACTCCGCCGACGTTTTGAAAAATCAATCACAAAACCCGATGCCCGGACCTTGCAACCAGTGACGCGCTGACCCTGCGCGGCAAACAGAGCAGTTTCGATTCTTTCATCGTGCCTTTGTCAAATCCTCGGTCAGCCGGATAGTCTGTCAGGGTTTGCGACGGGATAGTACAAGTCACGCCAAAACCGGGCGCTGCTGCTAAAGATTACCTGTCCCTCTCTCGCAACCAGCTGGAAATGATCTCGACGTGGCGGTCACCAGAATAGGATGGGAAATGGCCGCCGTGCACAATCCGCGCGGGCAGTTCCAATAGTCGCTTCATACTTTTGATGTAGTCCGCCATGTCGTTAGCGTCGTCGCTTTCAATCAAAGGTCCGTCATAGACGATATCACCGCTGATCAGCGTTGCTGTCGCAGCCTCCCACAGCGCAATTCCACCGGGCGAATGACCTGGCGTATGGATAACTTCAAAATGGCGGTCGCCCAGATCGATGACATCGCCATCTTCCAGAATACGTGTCGCCGGAGCCGCCTTTACGCCATAGGTCGAAGACTCGTACCGCCCAGGGGGCAGCTGATGGAAGATGTCGTCTTTGACATAGTCTTCGGCCAGGGTGTTCACGCGGCTGGGCTGCGCAAGAATATCTGCTTCAGCAGTGTGGCATAGACGGCAGGGAAATTCATGATGCGTTCCGATATGGTCGAAATGGGTGTGGCTCGCGACGGCGTCGAGAGGCCGCTCGGTGACAAGCGGGACCCAATTGCGCAGCGACAACACACCCATGCCGCTATCGACCAGCATATCTCGGTCGCGTCCGCGTACATGCCAGATGTTGCAGCGGAAGAATTCCTTGATATGCGGCTCGTCAATCCAGGTTATCCCGTCCGAGAGGGGACGTATCCTGTACCAGTCTTCCGGGCGGGCCCGTTTCATTCTGTACCGTCCAGCACCAGCGGGTGCGACCCGAAAAGATTGACTTCGCCACCGAGCTCGGGCAGCTCTCCCAACGGCAGGTGGGCGATGAACTCCAAATCTGGCTGTTGGATCGGTCGGAAGTGACAGCGGTGATATGTTCCGAAAAAGGCCGTGCTTTCCAGTACTGCTTTACCAAGTTCGATGGCGCCGCTGAGGCCTATGTTCTCGGGACGCATACACAGATGCGGATTGGCGCAGTTCTCCACGCCTTCAACCCTGCCAAAAGTAGTGGTGGCGGTGCCATCTTTTATCGTGGCGGGGATGATGTTCATGTCGCCCATGAAATTGGCGGAAAACATCGTGCGCGGTGTCAGGTAGACCTGCTCTGGCCGCCCCACATCTTCGATTTGACCGTGGTTCATCACCACGATGCGATCTGCCACAGCCATCGCTTCTTCCTGATCGTGGGTGACATGAACAAATGTGGTTCCGACCTGACGCTGGATGGTCTTGAGCTCTTCCTGCATTTGGCGGCGCAGCTTTAGATCAAGCGCACCGAGTGGTTCATCAAGCAGCAAGACATCCGGGTCTACTGCCAGAGCACGAGCAAGAGCAACCCGCTGGCGCTGACCGCCTGAAAGCTCATGCGGTTTGTGGCCGGATTTGTCCGGCAAACCCACAAGCTCAAGCATCTCCATCGCTTTGTCGTTTCGAGTTTTTTTGCCCTCTCCCTTCATGCGCAGACCAAAAGCCACGTTGTCGCGCAAGGTCATGTGCGGGAACAGGGCATAGTCCTGAAACATGGTGGTTGTCGGGCGGTCCTTGGGGGCAACACCGGTCATGTCATTACCACCGATCAGCACCTGACCCGATGTTGGCGTCAGGAAGCCACCCAGTAAGAACAACAGAGTCGACTTACCGCAGCCCGAGGGCCCCAAAAGAACCAGAAACTCACCCGCCGCTATGTCGAGATTTATTTCGTGCAGCGCTGTGAAATCGCCGAATTTCTGGTGAACAGACTGAAAGGATACGTCAGCGGTCATGATTTGGACTTTCTAAAGACGGCCACCTCAAGGATCAGAAGCACCGCAACGGAAACAAGGAAAACGAGCGATCCAATCGCGTTGGTCGCCGGGGACAGGCCCGATCGCAGCATCGACCAGATTTCAACTGGCAGGGTGACATCAAACCGGGTCAGCAGGAAGGCGATGATAAACTCGTCCCAACTGAATGTGACCGCCAGGAAAAACGCCGCCAGCAAGGCCGGGCGAAGCATCGGCGCCGTCACCAGACACAACACCCGCCATTCGGACGCTCCCAAATCACGCGCAGCGCGTTCGGCATTTTTCTGATGATCTCCCATCGCCGCAAACAGAATAGCGAAACACAGAGGCAGGTTTATAACGACGTGACCGATCCCGGCCGTCCAGAGCGAAGGCCGGATGCCAATGTCATTGAACATGTTCAACAGCCCCAAAGCGATGATCAGATAGCTGACCGTCATTGGCGCGATCAGAAGGCCGCGCATGATGACCGAACCCGGCAGCCAAACGCGCGCCAGGCCCTGCGCGGCCAGAAAACCCAGAAACAGCGCGACCGAGGCCGACAGAAGCGCCACTTTGAGCGAGTTCCAAAGACCCTCCATCAGGTCGCGGTCGTTCAGAACCTCAACATACCAGACTAGCGAAGGGCCGTTGAATGGTGGCACCGGCAAGCGGCTTTCCTGAAAGGAAAAAAGCACCAGAACCACGACAGGAAGAAAAATGAACGCGAAGATCGCTGCCAGATAGATCCATCCAATGATCCGCATCACACCCGCTCCATTTTCAGCCAACGCGCCGTGGCTGCGTAGGCAATCGTGACAATGACCATCAAGACTAGGGATAAGGCCGAGGCCATCGGAAAATCACCGCGCCGTCCCAGTTGAAGCATGATCAGCTGTGGCATCGTCAACTCGTTGTTGCCGCCCAGAATCTGCGGTGTGATGTAATCGCCGATACACAGCACGAAGGTCAGAAATGCCCCTGTCATGATCCCCGGCAAGGTCAGCGGTAGGATCACGAGCCGAAAAGTGTTCCAGCCGCTTGCACCCAGATCAGCCGCCGCCCGTGCATAGTTGGGCGACAACTGGATCAGGTTAGAGTAGATCGTCAGCGTCAGAAGCATGACAAAGAAATGCACGAAACCGATAATGGTCGCGCTGCGCGTCGCCATGATCTTGATCGGTTCGTCCAGCAGGCCGATGCCGATCAGCGCCTCCATCAACACGCCATTTTGCCCCAGAACGAGGGCCCAAGCGTATGACCGTACCACGTAGGACGTCCAGAACGGCAAGACGGCCAACATGATCGCAAGCCGCTGCCAGCGCTGGGGCACTTGCGTGGCAATAATCCACGCCAATGGCCACGCCAGAAGCACGGAGAGGATCGTGACAACGGCAGTGATTTCCAGAGACACGATTATACCCTTGAACAGCGAAGGGGTCGTGAAAATTCTAACGTAATTGCCGAAGTCGAAGGACTGAACGATCTCTCGGCCTTCCAGATGCGCGAGGCTCAACAAGATCATCGCCGCAAAGGGCAAGACAAAGAACGCACCTGTCCATATCAGAGCTGGAGCGACAAGCGTAAAGGCTCTTTTTCTTTCAATTTTTTCGATACTCATGTGCGTTCCCAGATCGGCTGTGCGGCCAGGAAAGGCCGCACAGCATTTGACTGACAGCAAGATTTATTGCTGCAGCATGTCAGTCCACAAATCCTGCATCTTTAGGTCAAGCTCTGCACTTGGGATCGGGTACAGTTGCGTGCGGGCAAGGTAGTCGTCCTGCTGGTCCCAGCGCAGCGCAACTTTCTGATCGTCTGTCAGATGATCACCAGCTGCTGCATTGGCTGGCATCGCCCAATAGCAAGACGATGTCGCAAGGCGGGCCTGTCCTTCAGGGCTGGTGATGTATTTGACGAATTCAACCGCGAGGTCCTTGTTCTCGGATCCCGCGAGAACACCGATGGATTGCGACCAGCGCAGCGCACCTTCTTCCGGAACGCTCCAATCGAGATCAGAGTTCTCGGCAGACAGAACCGCCGTCAGCCACTCGCCGCCGCCAATGACAACATCAACCTCACCTGTAGCAAGGGCTGTCTGGCTGGCGACCACATCGGCCACGGATTGCGATGCGGCCTTCAGGCCATAGACACGATCACGCAGTCCTTCGACAGCCTCGGCATCCAGATCAGAGGTGTTTACCCCCTGCTCCAGACTGACCAGCCCAAGCAGTGGCAGGTAGTAGTCATAGATGGCGATCCGCCCATCATACTTTCCACTCCAAAGGTTGCTCATGTCGTTCATATCAGCGACGTCTACTTTCGCCTTGTTATAGGCGATCGTGTTGTAGCCGAACTTTTCGGTTACGGCGTAAGTCACCCCATCACGGGTGTTGTTCTCGGCCATCACGACTTCAGGAAAGAATGATGCAGTGGCCAGCTCGTCCGCAGGCAAGGGCGCAAGGCGATCTTCGTCAATTGCACGCCCTACGTCGACTGTATCGATCACCATTACATCCCAATCACCGGGGCGCGACTGATCGAGAATGGCAAGACCGGCGGCGGTACCTTCATACTCCTTAATGTTGACCCGCACGTTATGCGCCTGCTCGAACGGTTCGAGCAAGGCAGGATCAGCGTGGTCACACCAGACAAGAGCATTCAGCTCTCCTTCGGCAAGCACGGCTGTAGTGGAAAGCAGCATTGCAGATGTGGCGGTAAGCACAGTTAGGATACTTTGTTTCATAGTCGCCCTCCCAGTTGGAATAGTTGTTTTGGTGGATGCTATAAGGCTTGCATACTCATAATTTTGAAGTCAATATGATTTTATAGTCACTACAACTTTGGAGGCTGCATGGTTGGTTTAAGGCAGAAAAAAAAGGAAGAAACGAGCCGAAAGATCATGGATTGCGCATCCAAGATGTTCCGTGAGAACGGTTATGAGGCCGCGCGCATTGAGGACATTGCAGCAGAAGCCTCCCTATCGGTGGCGACTTTCTACAACTACTTCAATTCAAAAGCGGATATTCTGCTGGCGACGGTTGTTGCCGAGACTGAGATTGTCATCGCAGCGGTCGATGCTTGCATTGAAAAAAGGAATCAGAGCCTTGAAGCCACCTTTGACGAAATCGCGAAATGCTATTTCGACATTTCGTTTCAGTATACCTCACGTGAAACGTGGAGCACGGCCGTAGCGCGCACGTTGCTGGACCCAAACGCAGAGTTCAGTCGGCGTTACTTTGAAATTGATCGACAACTGGCATCTCAACTCTGTCGATTTCTCAAGACCCGGCAGGACCAAGGGCAGGTCGTAAGCGATATCGACATAGACGCGGTCGGGCAGCTTTTGTTTAACAACGTGAACATGAACTTTCTGGAGTTCATGCGCAGGTCGGACATGATGTCAGAAGAGGTTCGTTCTATTGTGAATGCACAAAGTGCCCCAATCTTCAGGTGCATTTCGGTGAAGCAAACATGTTAGGAAATCAATCCCTTCGATTGGTGTGTGGGAGCTGGCATTAAGCGATCTGGTGCCGATAAGACTTTCTCAGGTTGTAGGCCGGGTGACGGCGGGGTAGCGAAGGATCATGCTGGGTTTACCCGACCCATCCTGCATCAAGGGCCTCCGGTTTCCTCCTTCCGTGACCGGTTATACCGTATGGGCGTATCGCCGATTTTCCCTCAGCCTCAGGGACGTCGAGGACATTCTTGCGTCACGCAGGATCCGGGTTACGCGTTTCGATGGTCAGATCGCTGCGAAAGTAGCCGGGGGCCGGCCCGTGCCTTCGGATAAATGGTATCTGGACGAGGTGGTAATCCTGATCGAGGGTAAGAAACATGCACTCTGGCGAGCAGCTGCTTCATATGGCCCCTCTCAGCGAATGCAGTGTGTTCGCCTGCCGGGTAGCGGATGTGCTCGATGCTCTGGTTCAGTCGCGCTGGGACAAGAGTGCTGCCAAGCGTTTCTTTCGAATGTTGTTTCGGCGTTGGGATAGGCCTTAGGTGCAGGTGACATGCAAACTCCGATCCTATGCCGCAGCCAAAGTCGAGATTGCCCCCGGAATCGAACATCGCCAGAACAAAGGTCTGAGTAATCGAGCTGAAGGTTCGCATTTGTGTCGGCCACGTTGGGTGATATCGACGTCGCCAAAATGATCCGTATGGGGCAGTTCCTTGAAGCGACAACATCAGGCTTACGACAATTGGCGGGATAAGTTTTTTCAGGCGAAATGCAAACGCTGGGCGTTCAAATGTTTTCGAAGTATCCGTATTGTATTCAGGGTGCTATCTGTTCGAAGCGCGTATCGGAACTCCACATTAGCGCCTGTTGGCTTCCAATACTCGAATTGCCGTTCCTCGTACGACCAGAGGTATTTTTGCGATCCTGGTTTTCGGAGTTCGAGCCTTCGGTAGGGATCGTCAGCAGTGCGTGGGAGTTACGAGTTTTTGGTGTTGCGCCGAGAAATGTTCGTCGAACAAGATGTCCCGATGAGGGTAGGCGGCCATTTCAGCGAAACTTTATTTCGTTTTACTGAAGGAAATCGAAACTTCATGACAAGGCGGGTGCTATACTTTAGTTGTTCACCTTAGATCAATTGAAGACAATTTTTCGGTGAACTCTGTGGAACATATAGGCTTTACGTTCGAGATGGGGGTGGTTTGTGCTTTGTTGGCCTTCACCGTCTTTCTGTTCGTGTCCGAGGTTGTCAGAATTGATCTTTCTGCCATTCTGGTCTTGGTTATCGTCGGTCTTCTGAGCTACGCGCCCGGGCTTGAAAACCTCGCAGATGTTCCGCACCTGTTTGATGGGTTTGCCTCAAATGCCGTGATTTCCATCATCGCGGTCATGATCGTGGGCGCGGGCCTGGACAAAACTGGCATCATGAACAAGGTCGCCGCAGTCATTCTGAAGTACGGTGGCACAGCCGAGAACCGAGTGCTGCCAATCGTTTCAGGTACCGTCGGAGTTATTTCATCCTTTATGCAGAATGTGGGGGCGGCCGCGCTGTTCCTGCCGGTTGTCAGCCGAATTTCGTCAAGGTCCGGGATTCCGCTGTCGCGTCTGCTGATGCCAATGGGTTTCTGTGCCATTTTGGGTGGCACAATGACGATGGTCGGGTCGTCACCGCTTATCTTACTGAATGATCTGATCCTAACAGCAAATCAAGGGTTGCCCGCCGGTCAGAAAATCGAGCCGTTCGGTCTTTTTTCGGTGACTCCAATCGGTGCCGCCTTAATTCTAACCGGGATCGCATACTTTCTGTTACTTGGACGCTGGGTACTGCCGGGCGACGCAGGTTCTGATAGCACAGGCACCGGACAGGGCACACAAGAGTACCTGCAACGGGTTTACGGTCTTAAGGCGGATGTTTTCGAAGTGATTGTACCGGCGGACAGCCCGCTGGTGGGGCATATTTTGGCCGATATCAACCACGAAAACCATCTCTACATCATTTCGACCTTTTACCGAGGCAAAACCTCGATGGTACAGGTCTTAACGGCCGAGATTGCTGCGCCCTGCAGGCTTGCGATCATAGGGAACCGGTGGGCCGTGGAAGAATTCGCTCAGAAATTCGGTCTGACTGTCCTTCCGGAACTCGATATTTTTGTAGAAGAGTTTGCACCCACTAACGCCGGAATAGCCGAAGTCGTTGTAACACCTGACAGTAAGCTGATCGGAAAGTGCCCGCGCGAGCTTTTGTTCCGCAAGACATATGGCATGTCGTTACTTGCAATTCATCGAGGAGAAGAAACGCTCAGCCATGTGGAGACAGAAACGCACGAGTCCACCCAAATCGGGCTCGAGAATTTCCACGCGGGCGACATGCTTGTTGCGCATACAAGATGGGACAACCTGATGCGGATCAAGCGGGATCCGGATTTTGTCGTCGTAACAACGGATTTTCCGCAGGATGAACTGCGGCCGCAGAAGGTCGGCTGGGCCCTGGCCTTTTTCGCGATTTCGCTGTCGCTGATTTTGTTCACCGACGTGCGGTTATCGCTGTGTCTGTTGACTGGAGCCGCCGGAATGATGCTCACCCGGGTGCTTAGCGTGGACGAGGCATATCGTGCGGTCGGGTGGAACACCGTTTTCCTGCTCGCGTGTCTCATACCGTTGGGGCAAGCCGTGCAAAACACTGGAACTGCAGCGTGGATTGCGCAGCAAATCATGATCATACTGAATGGATGGCCGATCTGGGCGCTTCAGGCCGGGGTTGCAATTTTGGCCACTGCTTTTTCGCTCGTGATGTCAAATGTCGGGGCCACCGTGTTGCTTGTCCCACTTGCCGTTTCGATTGCAGTAGCGGCTGGTGGCAACCCTGCGATCTTTGCGCTTACGGTCGCCATTTCGACTTCAAACAGCTTTATCATTCCCACGCATCAGGTAAACGCGCTGATTATGGGTCCCGCAGGCTATAAGGTCATGGACTTTGTGCGTTCAGGTGGGGTCATGACCATCCTGTTCCTGGTTGTTTCCTTGTTGATGCTCAACGTAATGTATTGAGCCAACCAATCCGGTGAACAATCAATCGCGTGGTCGTGCGAACCTTGGGATCAGCTGGGCACCCAAGCTTTTGTTTCCAGTGCAATCGTGATGCCGCGGATGTAATTTGCAGGTCGCAGCCTTGGTCGGGAATGCCTTTGAAGCGGAGTGACGCGCTTAGCGTCGAAAGCCGTAATCGGGTAAATTTTCTGGAGTATTTCGCATGCGTTCTGAACCTAAGTGAAGGGGCGACCTTTTAGCGATTTAGTAGGTTCCTCCACATCTACAGTGATCTGTTCGAACAAGCGCCCGCACCCCCGTAGTTTTGAGAATCCAGTCTCCGCGCATAAGATGCGCGATAGTTGATTTTAGTAATTGATAGCGAGGAAACTGGCATGGCAACAGAGCGATGGACTGTCGGGTCATATTTGGCGAAGCGTTTGCAAGAGGCTGGAATTGAGGACTACTTTGTGGTGCCAGGTGATTACAACTTGGTGCTGCTGGATGAGTTGCTGGGCAACCCGGATCTGCGAATGATCAGTTGCTGCAACGAACTCAATGCGGGCTATGCAGCGGACGGATACGCTCGTGCAACCGGAGGGCCGTCGGCAGCAGTCGTGACCTTTTCTGTAGGCGGTTTGAGCCTGCTCAACGCGGTCGCCGGCGCATATGCCGAAGACCTTCCACTGATTGCCATTTCCGGTGGCCCCAACACAAATTCTGAAGCCGAGTGGGAATACTTGCATCATACGCTGGGCGAGGTCGATTACGGCTACCAACGGGAAATGTTTGCCCGTGTCACGGCGGAAGCTGTAATGATACATCATCCGTCACTCGCGCCCGTGGCAATTGACAGGGCTATCGATACGGCAATGCTGCGCCGAAAGCCTGTGTATATCGAAATAGCTTCGAACATAGCGGGATCGCCCACCTCTGCGCCCGTCCCCCGCAGTTTCGCCAGACGAGCGAGCAGCGATCCAAACACGCTGGCAAAGGCAGTAGACCAAGCCTCTGAGTTTCTGAATGCCGCAGAGCGGCCCGTACTGGTCGCGGGAAGCAAAGTACGTGCGGGTCAGGCAGAGGCTTCCTTGCGTGCTCTTGCTGAGAGTTGCGGCTACGCTCAAGCGTCCATGCCCAACGCCAAAAGCTTTTTGTCCGAAGCACACGAGAACTTCATGGGGATTTATTGGGGCCCGGTAAGCACTCCTGGTTGCGGTGAGATTGTCGATGCGGCGGATGGGCTGCTGTTCGTCGGGCCAGTTTTTACTGATTACACTACAACTGGTCATCAGCTGGGATTTGACACCAGTAAAGCGGTAATGGTTCATCCAAACTCGGTCCAGCTGGGACAGACTCATTTCAGCAATGTGAACATGAGCGAATTCCTGGATGCGCTGAACGGCAAGCTGAAGCCCAACGATGGTGCGATTAGGGCTTTTGAACGCGTGAGGACTACCAGTAGCTTGCCTGAACCCGCTGAGGCTGAAACACCAATCACTGTTCGCCAGCTATTCGCCAGAATTCAAAGGATTCTGGACGGCGATAGTGCTCTGCTCGTTGAAACAGGGGATTCATGGTTCAATGGAATGGGTGTTGATTTGCCTGATGGCGCGCGGTTCGAAATCCAGATGCAATATGGTTCAATAGGATGGTCCGTCGGTGCAACGTTGGGTTACGCGCTTGGCAACGGTGAACGCAGGCTGGTTTCTTGCATAGGTGATGGTTCCTTTCAATTAACCGCGCAGGAAATCTCGACAATGATCCGGTACGATACGAACCCGATCATATTCCTGATTAACAACGGCGGTTACACAATCGAAGTAGAGATCCATGACGGACCGTACAACACTATCAAGAATTGGGATTACGCTGGTCTGATCGACGTATTTGGCGCCGGCGAAGGCAAGGCATCGGGCTGCAAAGCAACCACAGAAGGAGAGTTGGACGCGGCAATTGAAAAGGCACAAGGCCACGACGGCTTGTGCTTGATTGAGGTGCTAATTGATCGCGACGACTGCAACGTGAACTTGCTGAGATGGGGCAATCAGGTCGCACGAAACAATAGTCGACCAAACCGGTGTCGCTAGGTATTTCTCGGTGAAAATCGTAACGGGCGGTCAATCCGGTGTCGACTTGGCGGCGCTGAAATTCGCGCATGAGAGCGGTTTTTCCTACGGGGGATGGGTCCCGAAAGGTCGGACAAATGAGTTTGGCAAAATCCCTTCAATTTATAGAGGTTTGATCGAAACGCAGTCTCACGATGTCAGTGAAAGAACGAAGCTAAACGTTCGTGACAGCGATGCGCTGCTTGTATTTGTTGATGGTTCGTCAAGCCGAGGAACACAGCTTGCAATCGACTTTGCCAGAGAAATAGGAAAACCGTACCTGATCGTAGACGTCAGAGATGGAACAGATACCTGCGCAGGGCAAGTACGATCCTGGGTAACGTCGAAATCTATCGCGGTGCTGAACATAGCTGGTCCGAGAGAGACTGAGGCACCGCAAATCGGCGCTAAAGTGGCAAAAATACTAAATGGGTCTCTAGGTCGGAACAACGGGTGACCTAAGGGTCAAAGCACGTTTTTTCTTTCCTTAGACACGCCCTCTGAAGCCGTCTACCCTTATCTTAATCTTGGCTCCTTTCTCAGAGGAGGTTGAAATGCTCAACGGTGCGATGCTTGTCTGGTTTCTTTTGACCGGTGCCAGTGTGGGCTTTGTCATTTGGGATTCAATCAGCAATGGTGTGACAAGCTGGGTGCAGCGGGCGGCCTGGATTCTCGTTACTCTCTATACCGGCCCGATTGGTTTGTTTTTTTATCTTCTTGCATGCCGTCGCCCATTTCCGGGAGGTCATGACCGCTATACTCAACCCATTTGGAAACAAGGCATCAACAGTGAAATGCATTGCGTCGCCGGTGATGCCACCGGGATTATTTTCGCTGCAATTCTCGTCCACTTCCTAGCTCTTTCTAATGGGTGGGATATTGTGATCGAATACGCATTCGGTTTTGTGTCCGGGCTGTTCATTTTTCAGGCGCTGATGATGAAGCCAATGTTTGGAAACTATAGGCTCGCGGTCCGGAAAACGTTTTTTGCTGAAACGGTCTCGATGAATATGGTGATGACGGGGATGATCCCCTCGATGGTCCTGCTTGCGGCAGAGTGGCCGGGCTCCGAAAATCCGCTGACCCCACAGTTTTGGTTTCGCATGAGCCTTGCAACTGTCGTCGGCGCAATAGTCGCTTTTCCGATAAACCGATGGTTGGTGGCCAATCACCTGAAACATGGTTGCATGACGCTACCCGGAGCGGATGGTCCGGCCCCAGCGCTTGGACATGCCTCTTCCGAGCCTGACGCGATGGGCGCCAATGGCGAAGGTCAAATGTCAGATCACGGTATGGAAATGAAAAGCCTATCGGTTGGGAGGGTGATTGCTTGGATATTCGGCACGTATGCAATCCTGATCGCCGCGCTGTGGATAACTTCCTTTTTTACTTCAATCCGCTTTTAAGAAAGGCGCTACCAGAACGTCGATAACTGGACTAGTGGAAGGCTGAATCTTCTTTGAGGCAGATGGGTTGGGGGAGCACACAAGGCGACCATCGATGTCATGTTGTGTAATGCCCGGACTGCGCTCGCTGCAGGCGTTGCTTTAGTTCAGAATGTTGTGACAAGCTATTCTTGCGCGTCCAGTTTGAGAAATTGGATGCAGTTGTCTGATTGCAAAGCGTACACGCGTGATGAAAACCAGACTGAGCGAGCCGCTGGTTCTTCCCTGTGGCGCGAGCCTGAAAAACCGTTTTTCCAAAAGCGCCATGATCGAAGCGCTCGCAGATGCGAACGACAATCCAACAGAAGGCCATCAAAGGTTGTATCAACAATGGGCCGAGTGCGGTATGGCCGTTCAGGTAACGGGCAACGTCATGATCGATAGGAGATATCTAGTACGACAATGATATCCGGGTGCTGCGTCCCCTGCGGGTTATAGGCCGCGAGTTTCTTGCTATGGACGCATTAGGAATATCACTCGCCCGAACACCTTTTTCATCCTGGAATAGTCTCCGCCGCCGTATCGAAGTTCCTGCCACGCATGCCCTTTCCCCGCTCACCGCTGACCCGACATTCGACATTCGACATTAGCTTGGCAATCCGCCTCGCTGAGAACATCTTTTGGTCGCCCACGCGGTGCGAGGCGGAACAAAGGCCAGTCTTGATCTGATCCGGATTTTGGTACTTCGATGCGTTTCGCAACAAAGGACGGGCATTCCAAGCCGCCCGTAAATTCCCCGACAAGCAGTTCCCGATCTTTCAGGTGCGTGCCGGTAATGCCCTTCAGAATACCCTTGGGAGTGGTCTTTTCGCGAGCCAAACCCCCCCCGGGCCAAGTTCCATTCGACCGTCCACAAACCGGCCGGAGACCTGCTGTTCGTCGATGTCGCCGACGAGTTGCCTAGTGACTTCGCCTTCCGGGGCAGAGAGCATGAGCGAAAAGTAGGTATTCGATTTGCAACCCGTGAGCCAGCCAGACTGCTCTGCGTTCCAGAGCACTTGCAGCGTGGGCAGCAAAAATAGAGATCACCGCGATCAGAACGGTGGCGGGCAAAATAACAGGTTTGCGACATTCACTACCTCGCGCTGCATCAATTGTCGGCTTTGTAAGTCTGTGAGGTGAAACTCCCGCTTCCCTTGCCGTACCCTCCAGAGCAATAGGGTGTGTCATGACGTGAAGAACACTCGCTGAGCTGGGCAGGCCGGATCAGAAACCGGGGCAACCGGCTCGTCTGATTGCGTCTATGGCCCTGCTGGAGCCAGAAAGAGTAAACGCGTCCAGTCCACGATGAATGTCCCAGACTTCAACCCAATTGCCCGCACGCAACGCATTGACTACGGGTAGAAATCCAGGCTGGCCTCCGGTGCTGCAACGGTTGTCACGGCAAGACATGGAAACGTCGAAGCGCGAATGCCCATCAATAACAATAACGTAATTCGCCTGCGGATCGCTCTGAGCGACGATCGGGCGAAGATCCGGGGAGATTACAATGCCGACTTCGCCACTGTTGCCGCAATCCACGGCAAGTTCCGTTCCGCCTGGGCTTACCACCACCGCTTTTCCCGCCGGGGCGTGCGCCTCGTAGGTCCAATCCTCTGCAGCAAGTACCGCGAAAGGTGCCAACAAAAAGAGAACGAGGCTGAACATTCTGATCATGGCCGCCTCCAGAGGTAAATCTGTTCGTGCCCGATCTCTTCGGGACCGACGGTTACCGCTGGGCTCAAACTAATTGCCGTTATCGAAGTTCCGGTTCCGACCAGCAGATCAAAAATGTCGTCCCCGCGAACCGTTGCGTCAAAGGGAAGGTCCAAAATCAAACGATCTTGTGCATCTCCAAGGCCCTGGATGTAGATAGTTCGCATGTGAGAGACGCGGCTGGGAGGGGCAAAAAAGCTGCGCGCCACGACTACCAAATCGGGTTCGCCGTCGTTGGGAGAATAAATTTCTGCGCTAAGTGCGTCGTCCTCACCACAGAGCAGGACGATGTCGGCTCCGTCACCAGGTTCGACGCTGGCCTGATTGTCAAGAAGAGTGATCCGATCATTTCCGGCACCGGCAAGCAACCGTGCCTCTGATCCGACCCAGGTTTCTGGCCGATCTTCTAGAACAGCTTGAACGATACGATCATCGGTCGGACCGTATACGGCGGAGCCTTGTTCGTTGACTACCTTTCCGGGTTGCTCGACGGGCACGTCCGCCGCCGCCATCTCTGCCGGATCGCAGGAAAGTGGCGGCAACGCAAAGTCCGGCGGGTTGCCGGTCATGCTTCGAGCCTCCCACAAGCTTGTGACATCTAACGTAGCGCCCACTTCGGGCGTGCGCCTAGTCGGTGTCACAAGCCGACCTATATCCATGCTGGGAGCGAGCACTGCTATTGCAGACTGGACGCGGGCAACCCGATCAGATTGATCGCGAATATCCAAGGGGTGGTTGAGAACAATGTCGACGCCATCCAAGCGGACTGTAGTCTGGAAATTGTACCCCCCGATACTCTGAACATCTGTCCCCGGTGGCAGGATTAGGCGATCAATCTCGGGGATGAACCCGAGTATGTTGATCCGGCGAACCTGACCATCTGGCACGCCCTGGAAAACGGCATCGGCAACGACGACAGTATCCGGTGCAAGATCCGGTGATGCATGCTGATCGAGTATGATCGTGGCCTCGAGATCCTCAAGCGAGCAAAGCACAAAAAGGTCACTTCCCGCTTCACCATATATTCCGGAGGCACCACTCACATTCGCCAGAAAGACAATATCGTCACCTTGGCCAAGGGCCATCACGTGTTGTTCGCCGTCACCCTGATGAAAGAGCATGTCGTCGCCGGCACCCCAGTACGCCGAGTTCCAGGCATCAATCATCTCAACACTTGGTCCGCTCGCCCACGGACGAAGTGGCGCGACCAAGCCACCGCAACCGGGCACAGCGGTTCCCTGCGTGATCAGATCCAGGCTTCCGGGACTATCAACTCCGGGTACAATTTCCCGCCCTATAATCTCGATCGGTGTACCGTGGCCACCGTGGCCGAGATTGTCACTTCCATGTTTGCCGTCGTGGTCTTCATGGCCGCCAAGCCCAATCCTTTCGCCCGTTCCGGAGTGAACAGCGGCAAGACCTTCTGGCGGAACCAGACCCGCCATGGCCGCCTCAAAGTTGAAATCACGCGAGCTTTCCCCTTTGGGAGCTTCCGACCAGGTTATTCCCTTTGAAAGAACTTGAACATTTGCCAAATCAGCCGAGAAATTCGTGACCGTTATGTGTCCAATCTCGACACTGCTGCTGCCCATCATCGGTCGGTCGGTGATGGCGGGTTTAATGTGGCTTCGTACTGTTATCCGATCAACTTCCGGGCGAAAATCGGACAACATTAGTTGCACCCCACCGAGACGCTCAGCGTCTTCGAGTGCATCCTGATGAATAACGAGTGTGTCGGGTATACTGTCCGCTACAATACCCTGCGGAGATCCGAGAGTCAGGCTGGCGTAGTTGCTTTCGAACGAGCAGATATGCAAAATATCCGTTCCATTTCCGCCTGATACAACGGTGCGGCGCCCGCCATTGACCAGCAAGATCAGATCATCGCCGTCTCCGGCCATTCCCATTATGCCGTATTCGTCCGGCGCGATCAGAATGCGGTCGTCTTTACTTGTCCAAATCGCTTCAAGATATTTCCCTTCCTCTATAGGTGCTAACGTTTGCGGCACCTCGAGGTGGTCGGGAATGTCGACGATGGTGGATGTCGCTTCTGACGGAGCCGCGAAAGGCAAGTCTTTCGCGATGGCGGCGCAGCTCGTGTCGATTAAGCCGCTATGGGAAGAGCGGCCCAATTCAGCAGAAGGTGACGTGGTTTCGGTAGCAGCCACTGCGTCCTGCTTGGAAATATCTTCGGAATGACTCTCTGCGACAGGCGTTTTACCAAAGTCCGGAGGGGCGCCTGCCGCGATACGTGCCAGGTAAAAACGACGGTCAATCAAAGTTGCTTCAAGGCAATCTTCGGACGCAAAACACTGATCTCGCTGATCTTTGATCCAACGCCTTTGTTCCTCGCGAAGTATGTCTTTCTCGATCGGCGTCAATCTCTCAAGGGCTGACGTGTAGGTGCCGGCGACGCTGCTATCCAAATGTGCGAGAGTGTCATTCTGACAAATCGTATTCTCCGTGGGACTGGAGGCCTTTTCACAGTCAAAACTCGCTCGGCCCGTCGTGGGTGGGGGCACGGTCACTGGCTCCTCACTCAGGGTTTCGCCGTGCAGACGCCGATACGTCCCGACATGTGCAGCCCAGGCCTGCGCGACTTCGGACTGAACCTGCTGGCCAGGTTGGCCTGTGAGCCGAAGCCCATGGTCGCGCTCAAACGCCGATATTGCCCCCCGAGTCCGCTGACCCATGAGGCCATCGGCGGGGCCGGGGTCATAGCCGAGCTCTGCGAGCTGCAGCTGTAAGTCACTGATTTCAGAGCGTGACGCCGCAGGTGACTGTTGCTGAACTTGTGCTTTTGAATTCGCTTTTTGCTGCGGGGGCTGATCATTAAGGTCGATGACCTTTCGCCCGATATCCAGCAGTTCCAGCAGGTCTTGGGACGCAGCCTGCCCGGCAAAAAAACAAATCAGAATGCAAACAATCGGTCTTACACACAGCATCGCAGAAACCCCGCAGCTGGTAGTCAAATAGACTTCATAAATGTGCCAGTTTCGTGCTTGAACGTCAATTTTTCTGGAATCTTGGCCACGTAAACGCTCTGCCCCGCGGCGGTATGCCCTATGCCTCTAACTGGGACGCTATTTTTCTGAACAGTGATTTTTCAGATCGGGTCTGAGTATGCAGAGGATAAATGTCTCGCCGGATCGTGCCCTCGTCGTGGCTGCTTCCCAGGCAGATCCGAAGCAAGGGTTGCGCAGCTTTGAGCAAGACTATCGACAAGTAAGACAAGCCTTGCGGCTGAAATGAATGAGTTCTTACCCAAGTTGCGAATGAATTGGATTTGCCGCCAACTTTGTGGACTTTTGAATCGCACAGAGCCTGGGCGCCAATTGACCCAAACGAAAAGGTGCACCCGGTTTTTTTGAGACGGTGGTTCTGTTCAACCATGCCCCCTTGAGGTGATCGGTAGCTTCTGTAACGATTACGGCAATTCGTACAACACTAGAATTCCTCGCAATACAGTCTGTGACTGATCTGGGTTTAGGTTGCCTGACATCCTGAAGAGACAATTGTCACTTCTCCGGAAACGTCCTCAGAGAGACTCCGCCAACTTTCAGACAACAGCCATCATCGGCCAAAGGAGATTGAAAGCCGGATTAATATAGCGTCGCTTAATGTATTTTCAGAATGCGATGCAGGCTTAACATCAGACGAACCCTATCTTTTGTTCAGAGCCATGCCAGCTTGTTCCAAATCGCCTGCGGCCGGACATTGCACGACCTGAAGCACAAAGCTGCTTCGTTGGTAAGCTGCCATCAGGCTGAGGCAACACAATCGTTGGACACAAATATGAATTTATGACCTGACCCTTGAAAGGAGAGATGAATTGTTTAGCACGATTGCAACATGGTACTTGAAACCAGAGTGCCAATCTGAAGGCGTTGCTGCGCTCCGTCGGCTCGCCAAGGATGTCGAAGAGAACGAACCGGACACATGGGGTTATCTCGTGCATTCCGGCGGCGGGGATTCTTCACCGCCAAACAGCGACGGCACCATTGTTTTTGTGGAAATCTACAAGAACAAAGAAGCCTTCCTTCACCACGTGAAAGGCCCGGTCTTTTCGAAGTTTATGACAGATCATGGCAATCTTTTCCAAGTCGGGCCGGGCGGCGATAGCCCCTTCGTCCAGGTTCAGAATGTTGACCGCATTCAAGGCTTCCTGCGACCCCAAGCCGGTTCTGAGAAAGGCTGATCGCACACAACCCCAAGCCGCTGGTGAAATTGTGGTTAGGCCGACGGACATCCCAAGCGCGACTGGCGCTGCTTCTTGAGTTCTCGCTCAAATACGATATCCAACACAGCATTTGGGGCGTAGCGTCAATTGTTCGTAGATCTGACATTTATCTCCGTGTTTCTGGTCGTCCTTCGGTCGATCCAGAGTTGCCGTTCGGGAAGGCGTTGGTTGGGTTTCGGACTGCACCTGGGCGGTTCATTCTACCTTCTCCCGGAACCAGCGTGATCGCGCAGGCGGCAACAACCATTTGTGTGGCCCGTTCGCTAGTCTCATCGCACGGTGAATGGAGGAAGGGATAATCGGCGGTACTTCGAAACTATGATCCGCCCAATGCCCAGACAAGGGGCATACCGATAGTCAGCCTGTATCGGTCATAAAAGACTGTTCGACACAACCAACTGGAATTGATGGGCGACGTATTGTCCATAGTATGCTACCAAAGGTTTCATATTCATATTGTTGTTTCAAGATAAGACGTGTTTTGTCTAAAAAGATAGAGGCGGCCAGATTGGTAAGTCCTGAGGTCAATTGCCCAGAATGTGGTTCGGCCAATCCTGCCGGATCAAAATTTTGCAACAGTTGTGGACGCGCCCAGACCTTGACGTGTGGGGCGTGCGGAGAACTGACCGTGCCAGGCGCAAAGTTCTGTACGGCCTGCGGGTCGTCTTTGTCTGGGTCAAAAGTGGGATCAGCGGGCAACGACCAACTGGAAGTGAGCAAAGCCGCGCCGCCGACGCAAGCCTCAGACAGTGTTGCTGAACGGCGCCAGTTGACCGTTTTGTTCTGCGATCTGGTTGGCTCAACCGCCTTGTCCGAAAAATTCGACCCCGAAGATTACCGGGATCTCATTACCCGGTATCGTGATCTGGTCGGAAGCACGGTCGCCAAATTTGGCGGCGAGATAGCGAACTATGCAGGTGATGGTGTAATCGCTGTCTTTGGCTACCCGATTGCACAAGAGGGCAGTCATTACAACGCAGCGCTGTGCGCGCTTGATATCGCCTGCACGGCACGAGACATCGACGCGGGATTCTCAAGCCAGTCTGTTTCAACAAATGTGCGCATCGGGATCCACACCGGACCCGTTGTAGTCGGCACTGCCAATAGCTCTTCGCTAGATGAAAAGATGTGGTTGTTTGGTGATACGCCGAACGTGGCTGCGCGAATTCAGTCCGTTGCCGATGTAGGGCAGGTGGTGGTGTCTGAGGTAACACGCCGGTTGATCGGCGAGCGTCTCGATTTCATCCCGCTTGGCAGCCCGCCACTGGCGGGTGTCAGCACACCGCTGGAGCTGTTTCAGGTCCGACGGAAGGTTGCGGGGTTTGAATCTGCCCGCAAGGACTTTTCGCATGATACGACGCCGACCATCGGACGAGCCGCAGAAATCGCGCTGGTTCGGTCAAGATGGGAGGGCGCGTTGGAAGGTGAAGGGCAGGTGTTGCTGCTGACCGGTGACGCCGGTGTCGGCAAATCCAAAATTGCCTTTGGCCTCAGGGATGATTTGACTGACGAAAACTCATCTCAGTTCGTTTTGTTCGGGTCCCCGCTTCATCAAAGCAGCGCCTTTTATCCAGTAAAAAATGCATTGACGGCGCTAACCGGCATGTCCCCAAACGAGACGCCTGAGAGCAGCAAAGCAAAAGTTATCGATTTTCTTGCGAACCTGGGTTTGGACGACGAAGTCTGCACTGTGCCAATCCTGCGTTTGATGGACTTGAAAGGCAACTCGGCACCGGTCGAACCGATGGCTCCGGAGCGGGAAAAAGGTGCACTGATCGAGGCCTTGCTGCGCCTGTGTGCCGGCCTGGAACAGAATTGGCCGTTGCTGCTGCTGTTAGACGATGTGCATTGGTTCGATGCCTCGACGTTGGAATTTGTCAACGGCTGGGTCGAGCAATTGTCAAGCCGGCGCTGCCTGATCCTGATGACTGCCCGCAGCGAGTTTCAATCACCTTGGCGGAACCAGTCTCACGTCACAACTCTTGAGCTGAACCGCCTGGTGCGCCGCGACATCTTCAAGCTGGTTGAGAGTATTTCGGGTGTCCGTCCCTCGGAGGAGATCCTGAGTCAACTGGCGGACCGAACAGACGGCGTACCACTTTTTGTCGAAGAGCTGACAAAAATGGCCATGGAAGCCGGGTTGCTGGCCAGCCGGGATCAAAGTCAAGCCGAGCTGTCCCTGGCAATCCCAGAATCCCTGCAAGATTCATTGATGGCCCGACTGGATCGGTTGTCTGCCAGCCGCGAAATCGTGCAAGTCGCCGCGGCAATCGGACGTAATTTTGAAAGAAATCTGCTGAGCCATGTCCTTAAATGGAATGAGGAGGACATTGCCAGTGCGTTGGAGCAGCTGCTGGAAACCGAGTTGATCGTGCCGGCGGGGCTGCGAGGTGATGAAGACACTTATCGGTTCCGTCATGCGCTGGTACAGGATGCGGCCTATCAATCCATGCTGCGTTCAACAGCTTCCAGATGGCACGGGCAGATCGCTCGAATCCTCGAAGAAAAATACAAGGAAACGGTCAAGCGCGAGCCGGAAATCCTGGGTCATCACTATCGGCGTGCAGGCGATTATGTTGCGGCCGAACGCTGCCTGATGACCGCCGCCCGCCAGGCTCTGGATCATTCGGCTAATGTCGAAGCGATAACGCATTTGCAACACGCGCTGGAATGCTTGCAGGAATTACCGCCCTCTCAGGAACGGGATCGGCGCGAGATCGACCTACAAATCACGATCGCTGTGCCTTTGGCTTTTGTGCAGGGCTATGCGCACGCTTCTGTTCTGTCCGCCTATGCCCGGGCGCAGACGCTGTGTCGCGAATACGGTGAATCGGAACGTCTGTTCAAGGTCGTCTACGGGCAGTTCCGGTCAACAATGCTGGGCGGGGAATACGCCATTTCCAAACAGAATGCGGATCGCCTGGTATCGCTGTGCCAGGATCTGAAAAGCCCGCTTGCTTTGGTTTCCGCTGAAAGGTCGCACGGGGCGCTGCAAACCTATTTGGGCCACCCGCTGGATGCCTTGAAACATCTCGAAGCCGGGATCGAGGTCAACTTATCGCTTGAGCATCGGTTCGTGGGCCTGGATTACGACGTTGTTGACCTGTCAGTCGCGCTACAGGGGTACCGGGCATTGTCCAGCTGGTTGTCGGGCGACACGGCAAGCGCGCTGGATGCGATTAGGGCTGCCCTGATCCACGCGGAAGAAACCGCGCATCCCTTTAGCCAATCCTTTGCCAACGCTTTCCTGGGCTGGATTTCCCAATTCCGCGGCGATGAAGCGACGGTGCAGGAAAGCTCTGCAACCTTGATTGCTTTGTCCGAGGAGTATTCGTTTCAGTTTTGGCGTGGATGGGCGCGGATCATGAATGGGTGGGCCCGCCGGAACGAATTGGGTGAGAAGTCGCTGGATGAAATCGAACTGGGTCTGCGCGAATGGCGGGATACCGGGTGCCGGCTGGGTCTGAGTTTCTTTCTATGCCTCTACGCGGATGCCGCCATTTTGCATGGACAGCTCGAGTTGGCGGAAGAGGTGCTGAGTGAAGCAGAACAGTTCGCACAGGGCAGTGGGGAACAGTTCTGGATCGTCGGACTGACGCGTCTAAGGGGTAAGCTGGCACTTGCCCATGGCAAAGAAGAAGACGGAATTCGCCATATTAAAAACGCAGCATCTCTGGCGCTGGATCTTGGGCATTTTGGCCCGTTGCTGAGCACGATCAAGGAACTGGCCGAACTCAGTTCGACGCCCGAATGCCTGAGAATGGTTGCAGAGGCCGTAAAGGGTGTCGTCGACAATGCAGGGACCGACATTCCAGATCTGCTCGAGGCAGACGCCATTTTAAAAAAACTGACGCCAGAAGTGACGGAGAGTTCATCGGAAGAAAATTGAATTAATCAACATATTCAACGCGTGTGGGGAGGCCACAACCATTATGACAAAGAAAAAATCAAAAGGTGACCGTTGCCATCAGACTGATGTCACCGGTGTGATGCCAAAACTGCCTAAGCAGTTCGATACATTCCCTTTCTATTACGCCTCACTGCAATGCCAATGGATGTACTGGTACACATCCGTCGAAGCGGCCAAACCCTTCGTTAAGGGTACAGGTCTGTGTGTTGCCGAATTTCCCGATGAAAACGGCGAGAACAAGGCCGTAATACTGTTGAATTTTCAACGCTACACCGCGCATTACGACAATTCGCTGGGCACTGTGAACGAGGTAGAATTCAATCTGCTGGCCTACCCCTCGAACCGAGTGCCCGGTGTGCCCAAAATGACCCTGACCGAGTACCTGCACGGTCGGGATCAGACCAAAACGATAGGTCATTTGCGGGTTCACGTCGCCGCAGACAATGCCATGGCAGTTAAGGCTGGTCGCGAGGCTTTTGGCGAACCCAAATTTCTGGGGCAGTTCAATTACAAAGTTCCCTCGCTGAATGCCCAAATGAAAGGCAATCCGCCAATTTCCCCGAAAAAATGGTGGATACAGTTGGTGAACCCCGATGATCCCCAGACAATGGTCTACGACCTGAAAGCCGATTTAGGCAAATTGATGGGCCATCAGTGGACGACGACAAACTGCACCCCAATACCGGAATTTGCTACAGGCCTTGGCCGGACCGTCTGGACCAGATGGACAATCTCGGGCCTGTTCGAAACCGCGATGCTGACCAACAAGGACGGCAAACGCGTTGCCAAGACCTTTGAACTGAGGATTGGTGACAACGATTTTCCGATGACGCGTGACATGCGCAGGTTGTTTACCGACATGACACCCGTCGCGGTGCAGGTCTTCGAAAGCCCGCCAGCCTGTTTCGAGCCGCGCGGGTTCTACGTGGACGCCATCGATGGAGATCGCCATGACCACGCATGATCAATCGCCCGATTATCAGGCCTTTTTGACCATCAGCGCTGTGTTGACAGGATATGACAGCGCCGAGTTGCAGGGCACAGGCTGCGCAGGGGAATACTGGCATCAGTTCCGACAGGTGCTGCCCGCAGAAATACTGAACCAGTTTCTGTCCCATGCTCAGGCGCTTGGTCAGAATGATGATGATGGGGTTATCCGCAAGATATACCTATCCGACAGATGTCTTGGCCCGGTTGCCCGCTCGCTTATTCAGCTTTGGTATATTGGGCAGTGGGTTCCGCTTTCGCAGGAATGGCGCGAGAGTTACGGGGCCTCGCGGTTTGACGTGGTCAAGATCATCTCGACGCGCGCATACAAGGAAGGGTTGGTCTGGGACGCCATCGGTGCCCACCCAATGGGTGCAAAACAACAGGGTTTTGGGGCGTGGAGTCTTGAACCTCCGGCGAAACGGGGGGTGGATCAATGAATGCGATATCAGACGACGACGTCACCTATGATGTCGTGATCGTCGGCGCAGGATTTGCCGGCGGAATTTTGGCGAAAGAGCTTGTTTCAGCAGGTCATTCCGTTCTGATCCTTGAGGCAGGTGCAGATCACGGCAAATCTTGGGAAACCTACCGATCTTATCTGGATCAGTATTACCTGTCCTTGGTGAAGACGCCGAATTCACCCTATCCGGACTTGCCCACTTTGCCATCGCCGTCTGTTCTGGACATCACGGCGGTCCGGGGCACCGAACCCGACACTAACGGGTATTTTGTCCAACGAGGTCCCCTGCCGTTTGGCAGCAATTATCTGCGTGCTTATGGCGGTACGTCGTTGCATTGGCTGGGTACAAGTCTGCGAATGATGCCGGCGGATTTCGAAATGCAGAGCCGTTTTGGCAAAGGGGTCGATTGGCCGTTTGGATATCAGGAAATTCGATCCGATTATGAAAAAGCCGAATGGGAGATCGGGGTTTCCGCCGACGCTGAAGAACAGACGCCTAAAGCGCTGGGAATTCGAACCTCTGGCCCACATGACGAAAAAGGATACTTCGCCAAGGGCTATGATTTTCCAATGCACTCGGTCCCTTCATCTTATGTGGACAACTTTTTTGCCCGCGCGGATGGAATGCCGATCGAGATTGGCGAGGATGCAAGGAATACCGTCAAGCTAAAGGTTTCACGCACGCCACAGGGCCGGAATTCGACCCCGCGCAAGCCTAAAATTGCCAAAGGGATCCCAGTCGGAGGGGAGACGAGGCGTCAGTTCCGCCCGCGTGGCGCAACGGGGCCATTTGCGTATATGGGCCAGCGATGCGAGGGCAATTCAAGCTGTATTCCGATCTGCCCGATTCAGGCAAAATACAATGCGATGAAGACGCTGGAGGACGCCAAACATACCGGCAAGCATCTTATGACGACGATCACGCAGGCCGTAGCGTCGAAGGTCGAACTGGGTGAAAACGGACGCGTATCGGGCATTGTCTACAAGAAATACCCGTTTCCAGGTGTCGCACAGTACGATTTGCGCAGGGCCAAGGGCAAACAATATGTTCTTGCAGGTGGCGCAGTCGAGAATGTGACGCTGGCGCTGGCGTCCGAGATTTGCCGAACCAGTGGCGAATTGGGACGCAACCTGATGGATCACCCTTATATGATGACGTGGGGCGCGGCACCCGAACCCGTCGGCCCGTTTCGCGGGCCGGGCTCGACATCCAGCTACGCAAATTTCCGGGATGGGGTTTTCCGCGACCGGACGGCCGCATTCAGGCTGGAGATTGGCAACTGGGGCTGGAATTTTGCCACGGGGGCGCCGAACTCGGATGTGGCGCGTCTGGTGGAACAAGAGAATCTTTATGGCAAAGCTCTGCGAGACAAACTGTATCACGACGTTCAGCGGCAAGTACGTATCGGGACCCTGGTCGAACAACTGCCACGTGCGACAAACCGCGTGACGATTGATCCGGCCTATCGTACGCCGATGGGCGAATATCGCCCGGTGATCAGTTATGACATAGACGATTACTCGCGTGCCGGATTAGCGGCGGCATACGACACATGCGGGCAGATTTTTCAACGGTTGGGTATCCGCAATAATTCGGCTTACGAGCCGTCTGATGCCGGGTATTTCACCTATGACGGTCGTGGATACACGGTATTCGGTGCGGGCCATCTGGTTGGCACCCACCGGATTGGCACGGACAGGCACAATTCGGTGACCAACGATGTGATGCAAACCTGGGACCATGACAACCTTTGGCTGGTCGGAGCTGGGTCCATGCCAACGATTGCGACGTCGAACCCGACTCTAACATTGTCAGCATTGGCATATAGGGCCGCCAGGGCCATCAAGGCTGCCGTTCGGAAGAGGAGCGCGACATGACTTCGAATGAAAAACTGTCCGCGGTGCGGAAACGGTTGTGTGGTTTGCTTCAGGATGCATTGATGTTGGAACTCTCCACAATCCCGCCTTATGCCACAGCGTGTTATTCCATACTGGAGCAAGGTCAATACGACCGATCCGAGCCTACCATTGTGAATGCCGAGCCCATCGAAGTGATCCGTCAAGTCATGGTCGAGGAAATGTTGCACATGGTGCTGGTGGCAAATGTCTTGAACGCCATCGGAGGCAAACCGGAACTGAACAACCCCAAGCTATTGCCACGTTACCCCGCGGCGCTGCTGGGCGGGCGTGGTCCGACTGTACATCTACGAAGGTTCACCCCGGAGCAGGTAAAAAGCTTTCGACGGATCGAAACCGCACCGAAAGACACCAGCCCTGCCAAACGGGGGGACTATCACACGATCGGAGGGTTCTACATATACATCCGGGAACAGTTGCAAAAGGCGTGTGATACCTTTGGCGACGGCGCGATTTTTGTCGGTGATGACCAGCGGCAAATCACAAATGCCGACTATTTTGGCGCCGGAGGCGAGGTGATCGAGGTGAGCGGTACACCGGCGAAGCGCCGCAAAGCCGCGTTGAAAGCGATCAAGGAAATCATGGAGGAAGGGGAGGGTGCTGATCTGGGACACAGGGCCGGAGACGGAGACATCATTCCCGGACCTGAAGGTCACGAAGATATTGCGCACTATTTCAAATTCAACGAAATCCTGCACAGCCGGTACTATCACCCTGACGATAGCGTCGACGGCCCGCCGACCGGTGGTGATCTGATCGTCGACTGGAGCGCCGTTTCTCCAATGCGTGACGATCCGACCGAGAGGGATTTCAAGAATGCGCCCGAAATCGCCGCGATATCTGCGGACTTCAATGATGCTTGGTCCGGTCTGCTGGATGGCCTGCAAATTGCGTTCAACAAAGACAAGGCCGCATTGCGTGCTTTGGTTCCGGCTATGTACGACATCAAGTCTCTGGCGCAAAAGTTGATGCGGATACCCTTGCCGGACGGGTCTGGCGAAACCGCCGGACCGACCTGGACCTATCGGGGAAATGGAAAGGGCTGAAACGAAGTTGCAAGTGCTTTTGAAATTGATGGTCTGACCCGAAATCATCTTCGATCAGGGCGGGGCGAATACAGCCTGCATCACGGTAATCAGTACGATGATGCGGGCTTTGTTTGCCCGATCCCTAATGAGATAGTCCGGCAGAAGTGCCTGATTGACGCCGCAAAACAGAATGCTGGGTTCATCTATCGACGGACCCAGCTGGCACTCTGTTCCAAATCCGCGATAGCACGACCTCTTTTTCCCGCTGATGTATAGCGATATTGTATGGAAATGGATGTAACTCAGCTTCGAACAATTATTCACGTTGCCGAACTTGGAAGCCTCTCGAAGGCCGCCGACAGGTTGCGTATTGCCCAACCAGCGCTCAGCCGTCAGGTGCGCTTATTGGAAGAGGAGCTTGGTGTTTGCTTGTTCGACCGCCATGGCCGGGGGATGGTCGTCACTGTGGCTGGGCAGGAAGTGCTGCGCCACGCTCAGCGTATCATGAACGAGATGGAAGAAATTCGAGCCTCAGTCGCTGACGAGGGTGCGCCATTAAGGGGACATGTGTCGATCGGTATGTCTCCCACTGTTGCCGACATTCTGTCCGTCCCGCTGGTCTCCGCTTTTCAGGAGCGGCATCCAGAGGCTACTTTGCGCATTGCCAGCGCCTACTCTGGGTATCTTCTTGATTGGTTGCACAGGGGGCAAGTTGATGTTGCAATCCTGTATGAAACCCGGCCGTCACGATCTTTGCGTTCCGATGCGCTTCTTGAAGAAGAACTGCACCTGATTGGATCACCGGACTCAGGTTTGTGGCGGGAAGATCCGGTAAGATTTAAGGCCCTGGAAGACAAAAGGCTGTTGCTGCCAAGTAGCGATCACGGGCTGCGCAAGATCGTCGATGATTGTGCGTCTGGCGCGGGGGTGACATTGAATGTTGGCGTTGAAGCGGACAGTTATTCGACGCTGAAGAATCTCGTGAAATCCGGTCATGGCTATACCATTCTGCCACTTGCACCGATTCACGAAGAGATCACGCGTGGACAATTGGCCCATGCGCCTTTGGTTTCACCCGCTCCGATGCGTCGCTTGATGATGTCTTTCCCGTCCGACCGTCCGACGACCCGGCTGGCGAAATTTGCCGGGAAGGTGCTGGTCGATACCACGCGCGATCTTGTCGAACGCGAAATCTGGTCAGGCAGAATGCTGACGGAAAGCTAGGTTCCAGCCTCGCTGAGATCGAATTTTGGCGCCATAGACCAGCTATCGAATTTTCATATAGCTGATAGCAAAACCTTATCTTTGTTTTATCGCACGACGGCAGGTAACAGCAGGAAGACAGATACTATTGGAGCCTGCCCATGTCCGCCCAGACTGAAACCTATTCTGACATACGCGATGGCGTACGCGCTCTTTGTGCCCAGTTCCCCGCTGAATATCATCGCAAGATCGACGAAGACCGCGCCTATCCGGAAGAATTTGTCGACGCCTTGACCCGTGAAGGCTGGATGGCTGCTCTGATCCCCGAGGAATACGGCGGTTCGGGCCTTGGCCTGACCGAAGCCAGCGTAATCATGGAAGAGATCAATCGCGCAGGTGGGAACTCCGGTGCCTGTCACGGCCAGATGTACAATATGAACACGCTGGTGCGGCACGGGTCTGAAGAACAGCGGCAGAAATACCTGCCGTTGATCGCCGAAGGCAAGTTGCGGCTGCAATCCATGGGCGTCACAGAACCGACCACGGGCACCGATACCACCAAGATCAAGACCACCGCCGTGAAAAAAGGCGACCGCTACGTTATCAACGGGCAGAAAGTTTGGATCTCTCGCGTCCAGCATTCCGACTTGATGATCCTTCTGGCCCGCACCACGCCGCTTTCCGAGGTGACAAAGAAATCGGAAGGCATGTCGATCTTCCTCGTCGATATCAAAGAGGCGATGAAAAACGGCATGCAGGTCAAGCCTATTGCCAACATGGTCAATCACGAAACCAACGAGTTGTTTTTCGACAACCTCGAAATACCCGAGGAAAACCTGATCGGCGAGGAGGGCAAAGGATTTAAGTACATCCTGACCGGTCTCAATGCCGAGCGGACTTTGATCGCCGCAGAGTGCATCGGTGACGGCTATTGGTTTACTGACAAAGTTACCGACTATGTGAGCGAGCGCACTGTATTTGGGCGGCCGATCGGGCAGAACCAAGGTGTGCAATTCCCGATTGCCGAAGCCTTCATCGAAGTCGAAGCGGCCAATCTTATGCGTTACAAGGCGTGCTCTTTGTACGATGCTGGCGCGCCCTGTGGGGCCGAGGCCAACATGGCCAAATACCTCGCGGCCAAAGCCTCGTGGGAGGCGGCCAACGCCTGCATTCAGTTCCATGGTGGGTTCGGTTTCGCCAATGAATATGACATCGAACGCAAATTCCGAGAAACGCGGCTGTACCAAGTCGCGCCGATCTCGACCAACCTGATCCTGTCTTACGTTGCCGAGCACGTGCTGGGCATGCCGAGGTCGTTTTGATGGGTGCGTTGGACGGCATTCTGGTCGTGGCCATCGAACAGGCGGTGGCCGCGCCGATGTGCACCGTGCGCCTCGCAGATGCCGGGGCCCGGGTGATCAAGATCGAGCGAGAGGTGGGGGAGACAGCGCGAAATTACGATAAGGCCGTCAAGGGGACGTCGGCCTATTTTGCCTGGCTCAATCGTGGTAAGGAAAGCGCCGTCTTAAACCTAAAGGATACGAATGACTTAGAAGTGTTACGCGCGATACTTCTACAGGCGGATGTGTTCGTGCAGAACCTGGTCCCCGGTGCTATGGACCGGATGGGGTTGTCTCCAGACGCCTTGAAGCGTGATTTTCCGCAACTGATTTCCGTGTCGATCCAGGGTTACGGGCGGGACACGCCTTACGCTGGCATGCGCGCCTATGACATGCTGGTGCAGGCCGAAAGCGGGCTGTGCGCTGTCACCGGAACTCCGGACACTCCGTCCAAGATCGGTGTATCAGCTGCCGATATTGCCACCGGTATGAATGCTCATGCCGCCGTATTGGAGGCCCTCTTGAAGCGGAGCAACACTGGGCACGGCGAACATATCGAGATATCCATGTTCGACGGAATTGCCGACTGGATGTCCGTTCCGCTGCTTCACTTTGAGCACACTGGTAAAGTGACCGGGCGATATGGTCTGTCGCATGCCTCGATCTACCCTTATCGGCCTTTCCGCTGCGCTGACGGAACACTGATCGTGGCGATTCAGAACAACGCCGAATGGTCGCGCCTCTGCGAGGGGGTCGTTCAGCGCCCGGACCTGCTGGACCGACCGGAATTTCAAAGCAATGCCGAGCGTGTTGCAAATCGCGTCTTGCTGGACGACGAGCTCGAACCGGAATTTGCGCGGCTTTCGGTAGATCACGCTGTCGAGCGACTGGAAAAAGCCGGGGTCGCCTATGGGCGATACACGGAACTCAACGATCTGGGCGATCATCCCGCATTGCGTCGTACATCGGTGTCCTTGCCCGATGGTCAGGTTGTGACCATGCCGCGCCCAGCAGGGCGGGGCGACGGTTTTCAAGCGGGCCCTGTGCCGGGGCTAGGGGACCAGACCAACGCCATCCGAAACGAGTTTAGGTGAGGTCCGACGATGGAGAGCAATACGGACTTCACCCCATGGCTTGGGCGCACAAAATCCGCGGAACCAGAAGCCATCACTCCAAGGTTGATTGCTGGCTTTGAAGCCACGTTAGGTGAAACCACGGCGAAAGTTGAAGGTGCGCCGGCGGGCGTGCATTGGTGTCTTGCGCCATCCTCGGCAAGTCCTGATGAACTTGGCCCCGATGGTCATCCCGCAAAAGGGGGGTTCCTGCCACCGGTTCCGTTGCCCCGGCGCATGTGGGCCGGTGGTCGTGTTGAGTTTCGCCACCCACTCCAATCGGGTGATGAGGTCTGCAAAAAATCACGGATCAAGTCGATTGAATGGAAAAACGGCAAGTCGGGCAGCTTGTGTTTTGTCACGGTTCGCCACGACTACGCGACCGAACGCGGCGTGGCGATCCGTGAAGACCAGAACATCGTATATCGCGATGCGCCCTTCGGACCTGTGCGACCCACAACCCCGGAAATCTGCACCAAGGTTTTTGAACGGGAGGTCGACGTCGCGGTCGATACGGTGCGACTGTTCCGCTACTCGGCGCTGACCTTCAACGCCCACCGGATCCACTATGATCTGCCCTACGCCAGAGACGTTGAATTCTATCCTGATCTTGTCATTCATGGCCCGTTACAGGCGACTTTCCTGTTGAATTTTGCCTCCAGCGCACGCGGAGCAATGCCCAAGACGTTCTCCTACCGCGGAGTCGCCCCGGCAACGGGCACACAGGCACTGAAATTGGGGCTACGGCGTTCGGACGCCGACACATTTGCTTTGTCCGTCGTCGCACAAAACGGCGTGGAAACTATGTCCGGAGAAGCCACATGGTGAAGAGTTTTCCCCTGATCGCGCCGCTTTTTGTACCCGCCAACAAACCCGAACGCTTTTCAAAGGCGGCTGCAAGCGGCGCCGATGCAATCATTGTCGATCTTGAAGACGCGGTTCCACCTCAGGAAAAGGGCAGCGCCCGGGAAAATCTGGGCGCAGCGCTATCGAGTGTTCAGGTCCCGGTCTACTTGAGGGTCAACGCTATTGGCACGGAATGGTGGGAGCTGGATCTTAACGCCGCGCAGAGCATTCCGATTGCCGGTATCATGCTGCCCAAGACTGAAAGCTCTGATGACTTGCATCATGTAGCGCGGAGGCTGGGAAACGACGTCCCGGTTCTTGCACTGGTCGAGACAGCCGTTGGCCTGGTCAAGCTACCAGAAATTTCCTCTGCTCCGAACGTCGCACAGATCGCATTTGGTTCGGTGGACTACTCGCTTGATCTGAATTGCAGCCCTTGCAGGGAAGCATTGTATCAGGCGAGGGTAGAGATTGTCTTACGGTCTCGGGTTGCCGGATTGCCGGCGCCCATTGACGGAGTGTGCACTGAATTATCAGATACAATCGTTCTTGAAGGCGACTGCGCCTACGCGTCCCGACTTGGGTTTGGTGGAAAAATGGCCATACATCCCAGGCAGATTTCGACTATTCAAGCCGCATTTACACCTTCTGATGACATGCTGGATTGGGCGAAACGGGTTTTGAATGCAGAAACCGATGCAAAGGGCGCAGCCTTCCAATTGGATGGCCGCATGATTGACAAGCCTATTGTCGAGAAAGCACGGCGCATTCTCGAAAAGTGGGGTTAACGATCCGCCATTGAGCCTTTTTCCCTCCGCCGAAGATCACTTTCCCTTCCAGACCGGATCGCGTTTTTCGGCAAAGGCACGCGCACCTTCCAACTGGTCCTCGCTGGCGTATAGAACGTCGACTGTGCGCAACTGGCGATTGGTGATGCGGTTCAATGCATCCTGGAACTTACTGTCTTCCGCGTCCCGTACGACTTCCTTGATCGCCGCGTAAACCAGCGGTGGGCCCGAAGCCAGCAGGCGGGCCAGCTCCCACGCTCGGTCCATTAGTTGATCGGCAGCAACAATCTCGTTTACCAGGCCCCACCGGTTGGCCTCTTCGGCGTCAAACCAGCGCCCGGTCAGCAGCAGTTCCATCGCGATGTGGTAGGGAATGCGCTTGGGAAGCTTGACACTGGCCGCATCGGCAACAGTGCCTGAGCGGATTTCAGGCAGGGCGAAGGTCGCATGTTCAGCAGCCAGGATCATGTCAGCTGAGATGGCCAGTTCCAGCCCGCCGCCGCAGGCGATGCCGTTCACTGCCGCGATAACCGGCTTGTTCATATCACGAAGTTCCTGCAGGCCGCCAAAGCCGCCAACGCCATAATCTCCGTCGACAGCATCGCCGTCGGCTGCTGCTTTCAAGTCCCAGCCAGGGCAAAAGAATTTTTCACCTGCGCCGGTCAGGATAGCGACACGCAGTTCCGGATCATCCCGAAATTCGGCAAAAACCTCTCCCATGATCCGGCTGGTGGCCAGGTCAATAGCATTTGCTTTGGGCCGGTCGAGTGTAACCTCAAGGATCGCTCCTTCGCGGCGGGTTTTGATCGGGTCCATATCTCAGGCCTTTCTTATGAGGGCATCCACTGCAACGGCCTTGTCCGGCGTGCAAAGGAGCGGATTGATTTCGACCTCGCCAAGCGTGTCGGCATTTTGCATGACATAGGCCTGAACGGCCTGAATTGCGCGGATAATTGCATCCATATCAGCCGCTGGCTGACCACGGTAGCCTGCCAACAACGGTGCGATTTTCAGGCTTCCCAGGGCTGCCCGGATGTCATTCGGCGTACCGGGGACCAAAAGAGATGCCGTATCGCGCAGTACTTCGGTCAGGACGCCGCCCGCACCCAGCGTCAGGACGAACCCGTGCGCAGGATCGCGCACGACGCCAACCAACAGCTCGACCACGGATCCGGTGATCATCTCTTCGATCAAAATCTCTTCGGTGCCGATATCTGCGGCCACGTCCGCCACATCTGCGGCCTGTACGCCCAAGCGGACAGCGGCATGTTCGGACTTATGCGCCAGCCCGACGCCTTTCACCGCAAATGGTGCTTCAAGTTCCTGTGCAGCGGCACGAGCCTCAGCTGCGCGGCGCACCGTTCGGTTGCCCGGGATGCGCAACCCGAATTCGGCCAGCGTTTGTTTGGCCTCTCCCTCGCTCAAGGTCCGCGTCGCTTCGGCGCTGCCCGGCAGGCAGACGGGATCGGCCGCGGGTTCAGCGACTTGACCCGCTGCGCGTGTGGCAGACAGTGCTTCCCGCAGGCCCATCAGTGGGACAACGCCGCCCTCCATCAGAACCTGCGCGACATCTTCGGGCAGAAGTTCCGGCAGCGTTGCGGCAATGGCAAAGCGCGCACCGGTTTCGGCCCGAACTTTTAGTGCCGCACGTGAAGCGCATGTCCAATCCGCCGCATCGGTGGTCGGGTAGTCGACAATCGAGAAGGTCAGATCAATGTCATCTCCGGTCATCCCTGACCATGCCTGTGCCATCGCTTCTTTGTCGCGCCAGATATAAGTGTGGTAATCCAATGGGTTGTTCAACGCTACCATCGGCCCAAGTGCATCGCGCAATCTCGCTTGTTTGTCTTCAGACAGACGAGGGAAGGTCAAACCTGTACCAACGCTCATATCTGCGATCAGGCTGGCCTCGCCCCCCGAACAGCTAATCGAGGCGATGTTGCCGCCCGGCAGCGGGCCGTAGCAGTGCAGCAATTTCAGCGTCTCAAGGAAGTCGGGCAGGGAAGACAGGCGCGGAATGCCGAGACGGTTCAGCAGGGCCTGAGCCCCGGCATCGCTGCCGGCCAGCGAGGCTGTGTGAGACACGGTTGCTGCCTGCGCCTGCTCGGATGCGCCAACCTTGAGCGCGATCAGCGGGATATCCTTTTTGTGCGCCTTTGCGGCCAGCGCCTCCCATTCGCGGATATCCTTGAACCCCTCTATATGCAGGCCCACCGCTGTTACACGCGGATCGTCAATCAGGGAAGTCGCGATCTGCGCCTGGCTGGTTTGCGCCATGTTCCCGCAGGTCACCATATAGGCAATCGGCAACGCGCGTTTCTGCATGGTCAGGTTAATCGAGATGTTCGAGCTCTGCGTCAGGATCGCGACGCCCTTGTCGACCGGTGTGGCGCCATGTTGGTCCGGCCATAGCAACGCTCCGTCCAGTGCATTGATGAACCCATAACAGTTGGGCCCCAGAATGGGCATGTCACCAGCGGCGGCGATCAACCGATCCTGTAGATCTCCACCGGTGTCGTCCTCAGCTACCGCTTCCGAAAAGCCCGAGGCGAAACAGACCGCGCCGCCTGCGCCCATACGCGACAGTACCTCAACGGTTTCGATTGTAGCGTGACGGTTGATGCCGACAAAAACGGCGTCCGGCGCCTCGGGCAGGTCTTCGAGGTGCCCGTAGACTGAGTGGCCCGCGATTTCTTTGGCTTTGGGATGCACCGGCCAGATTTGCCCCGCATAACCCATGCGTCCCGATTGCAGGATAACCTGTTGGCACCAGGCGCCGCCACCAACGACGGCAATGGTTTTCGGGCGCAACAGCCTGGTAAGATCTTTGTGCATCGACAGTCCTGATCGTATCGTTGGATAGGCCCCGGCGGTGAATCGTTTCAACAGGCTGAGAGCGCGACCCGTTGAATGTTCTTCACCACCGGGAATTGGTCTTATGCACCCAAGGGACGCAAAAGATCGCGGCTGATGATGTGGCGCTGGATTTCGCTGGTGCCATCCCAAATCCGTTCAACACGAGCGTCGCGCCAGAAGCGTTCGATCGGGAAGTCATCCATAAGTCCCATGCCACCAAAGATTTGCAGCGTTGTATCCGTGACCCGTGCCAGCGCCTCGGACGCATATAGCTTGGCTGACGCGATTTCGCGGTTCGATGGCAGGTTCTGATCCAGACGCCAGGCAGCGGACAGGGTCAGCCAGTCGGCTGCGTCGATTTCAGTGATCATGTCCGCGATCTGGAAGCTTACGCCCTGGAACTTGCCGATGGGTTGGCCGAATTGCTTACGCTCGGCGGCGTAGTTCAGCGCGTAGTCAAAACACCGGCGCGCACGGCCGACCGAGAAGGCCGCTACTGTCAGACGCGTGGCGTAGAGCCATTCGTTCATCACCGCGAAACCGCCATCGACCTCACCCAGCACCTGCGCGTCCGGCAAGCGGCAGTTGTCGAAATACAGGATATAGTTCTTGTATCCCTTGTGGCTGACAGAGTTATAGCCTTCTCGTACTTCAAAGCCCGGTGTGCCCCGATCCACCAGAAAGGTGGTTATCCGCTTCTTCGGGCCTTTCGGGGTTTCATCGACACCGGTGGCAATGAAGACGATAAAGAAATCTGCGTGCTCGGCGCCCGAGATGAAGTGTTTCGAGCCATTGACGACCCAATCACCGCCGTCGCGTACGGCCTGACATTTCATGCCACGCACGTCCGAGCCCGCATCCGGTTCGGTCATCGCCAGCGCATCCATCTTTTCCCCACGCACGGCTGGCAACAGGTAGCGTTCGCGCTGCTCGTCATTGCAGGCCATCAGGATATTTTGCGGTCGACCAAAGAAATGGGTCAGCGCCATGGATCCGCGGCCCAGTTCCCGCTCGACAAGGGTGAAATCGAGATGGGACAGTCCGGCACCGCCGACTTCTTCGGGGAAGTTGCAGGCATAGAATCCCAGATCGATGCACTTCTGCTTGATCTCATTGCCAAGCTCATGCGGTACCTGACCCGAGTGTTCGACGGCTGCTTCATGCGGGTAGATTTCGTTTTCCACAAAGCTGCGGACGGTGGAAACGATCATTTCCTGTTCGTCGGACAAACCAAAGTTCATAGCGCGGGTTCCTTTGATAGGTGATTGACGAATGAAACCGCAGTGCATTATGCAACGGCATGCCAAATTGGTGCCTGTTCGTGCAGAATTGGAATAAATTTGATGCAGAGATTCAACTTTCTTCTGTTTGACGGGTTCTCGAACCTCTGCCTTGCCAACATGGTTGAGCCCTTACGCGCGGCGAACACCCTATCCCGTAAGCCGCTCTATGCCTGGCGATTCTATTCCCCTGACGGAGAGCCCGTTCAAAGCTCTAGCGGCTTACAGGTTTCGCCGCATGACGCGTTGGGGCAAGAAAGCGGCGAAGCGCTGGTCGTCATGCCCTCTTATGGGTATCTTCGGCTGGACACCGCCCAACTGACGCGCGCGCTCAGGCCTGCTGCCAAACGACATGCAAAACTGGCGGGTCTGGATACCGGCAGTTGGCTATTGGCCCGCGCTGGTCTGCTTGATAATCACCGTGCGACCATTCATTGGGACGAACTTTCGCGATTTGAAGAGACTTTTCCCAATGTCGACGTGGTTCAGGAAAGATATGTGATCGACGGAAACCGGATGACATGCCCGGGTGCGATGGCCGCCTATGAGCTGGCCGATGCTTTGATCCGTGCTGATCATGGGCCGCTGTTGTCCATGGAAGTCGCGCACCTGCTTATGAATCGGGGCACGCCGCAAGCCTACTCGCTTCCGATGAAGTCCGAGCATTCGCTTGTAAACCGCGTGCTGGCCATCATGCAGAACACGCTCGAAACACCGATGCAAATACCGGAGATTGCTAGGCAGTTGGGGTGTTCACAAAAGAAAATAGAATCCTGCATTCAAACTGACCTAGGAACAACTCCACGTGCGCTATATCGGCGGCTACGATTGAATCTCGCCCGCAAGCTTGTTGCAGAGACCGAGCAATCGGTAGCCGAAATTTCCAGTCGCTGTGGCTATGAAAACCCCAGCGCAATGACGCGGGCGTTTCGGGCTGAGTTCGGACAAACTCCCACCGCTTTCAGAATTGGTGCATGACCCAAGTGGCATTTCTTGCGGGCTGAAAGTGTAAATTCGCCAAATTTGCCAGCGATTGAGTGCTCTGGACGCTGATGCTCAGGAAACACAAAAGCGGTCGAAGCGAATTGATCCTAATAGTCCGCGACCAGCAGAAAATCGGGGTCGGTGTCTTCCTCGATGGTGGCAAAGCGCGGAATGGGGTCTTCGAACACGTTGTCGGTGCGGTCGTCATTGACGGTCGAGACCTCGCCAATCAGGCAGTCCCCTTGTTCTGCCCAGAATGCATGCCAGATGCCGGGCATCAGGGTAACGCTTTGACCCGGCTTCAATCGCAAATGCTCGCCGGGTTGGATCGTGACGGGGCAACCGTCACTGGGAACCACGACCGGCGTGTCGCGGTCAATGCCACCTTCAGGGTTCGAGGCATAGATTTCCATCACCAGGTCGCCGCCACCCCGGTTGATGATGTCTTCGGCCTTGAGGATGTGGCGATGCATCGGCGACAGCTGCTTCTCCTGCGAGATCAGAAGCTTTTCCGCATATAGCATGCCGCGCCCTTGGCTCAGGTCGTTCACGTCGCCGTTGCGCAGGGTGAACAGGAACAGACCCAGCTCATCGAACCGGCCCTGTCCGTAATCCGTAATATCCCAGCCCAGCCCGCGTTCGCGGATACCTGCGGCTTGAGCGCTGCGCATCTGGTCAGGTGACCAGTCGGCAAAGGGCGGAAGAACAGCGCCAAACGAATGGATGAAGGCCTGCGCCTCAGTCTTGATGCGGTTGATGTCGGAACGTTTCATGGACGTCTCATCTTTTTCAAAGTTCATGCGCCCAGGGTGGATTTGCTCCGGCGCGGGACACGGTTACGGCTGCTACTTCAGCGCCCTTGGCCAGAGCTGCGCGCAGGTTTTCGGGGGGCAGGGCGCGCAGGGCGAGTTTGTTCAAGTGACCGGCTTGTTCCAATTCCGCCAGAACGCCCGCATTGAACGTGTCGCCTGCGCCGACGGTGTCGACAACCTGTACGGGTTTGACGGGTACCGAGACTTCGGTTCCATCTGTCAGATAACCGGTCGCGCCTTCGCTGCCGCGCGTAACGATCACTACGGAGGGACCGGCCTGCAACAAAAGAGGTACTTTTTCGGCGAGGCTCTCGGGACCAGGGATGATCCAGTCCAGATCCTCATCTGACACCTTGACGATGTCACACTGAGCGATCATCCGGTTTAGCCGGGTGCGGTAGCGGGTTTGGTCCTTGATGAAACCGGGGCGAATGTTTGGATCCATCATAACGGCGCGATCCGCACCATGACGTTCCAGCAGGGCCGCATAAGCGTCTGCGCAGGGCTCACATGCGAGGCTGATCCCTCCGAAATAGAGCGCACTTGCGGTTGGCAATTGATCTGGCATGTCCTCGGGACGCAGCATACGACCGGCTGAGTTTTCGTCGACAAAACTGTATGTGGCGTGACCGTCTTGCAGCTGTACAAACGCCAGAGTTGCTGGACGGTCCGACCGGATCAAATGGGTCGTATCCACGTGGCTGGACTGCAATGCGTCTGCCAGTTGTTTTCCGAACATATCTGTCGACAGGCCCGTCAGCATACCTGCCGGCGCACCCAGACGGCCCAATGCGATGGCCGTATTGAAGATGGCACCGCCGGAATGCGGAACATACCCTTCAGTTCCAGAAACCGTGGGTTCGGCAATCATGTCGATCAGGGCTTCTCCGCAGCACAGGATCATTTCAGCGTCCTTTTCAGGTGGCAGGCCTTAATACGGTTTACTTAGTGCTCGAGCGCATTTTTGCAGAAATTGTTAGCGCCAACAATGCCGAATTCATCTTGTTCTGAAACATATAGGTTCATCGACTGGCGCAACGCGTCAAACCGGCCGCCCGCGCTGAAGGCGCGCAGGAAATCCTGCCCAAAGAGCCAGCGGTTTTTTTCCGCGACTCCACCGACCAGAAAGATCCCCCCTGCGGGCACCAGCGCTACAGCCAGATCGCCCATAATAGCCCCCAAGTGTTCTGTGAACATCCGTGCGGTTTTGACTGCGCATGCGTCATTCCCGTCCCGGGCGTCCTGCAGAATGTCTTTTGCGGACCGGACGGGAGTGTCAGATTGTCCTCCGGCAATCCCTACGGCCTGGTACAGGATCGGCAAGCCGGTGCCGCTTAGGAACATCTCGGCTTCCAGCGTCAGGCTGTCGCCAAAGAAACAGTCCGGTGCAATTTTCCTTGCGGCGTCAAACACATCGACTTCATCCCGGTGGCGGGGGGATAGGCCCATATGGCCGCCTTCACCCGAGAGGGTGTGGAAATGCCCCTCGGAATACAGCAGCGCGCCGACCCCCAACCCAGTACCGGGACCAACGACCAACCGCGTACCCATTGGCGGAGTGGTGGCACCTTGAAGAACCTCGACGTCTTCACTGGTGATCTCGGCCACTGACCACGCAGCGGCGGTGAAGTCATTGATAACAAAAGTATGCTGCGCTCCGGTGGCGCGCGCCAGTTCCGTCTCGGACAAGTCCAGATTGGCGTTTGTCAGGCGGATGCTTCCGTCCTTCACCGGTCCTGCCCCGGCGGCCACCACAGCGCGCGGATCAGTTCCGATCGCGTCGCGTAGGTCGTGCAGTGCTTCGCGCAGATCGGCCAGCGTACCGGTGGGGTGTTTGTGCAGGTCCGTTAGCTCTCCGTTTGTCACCACGCCAAGCCGCGTGTTGGTGCCACCGATATCGGCCACCAGGTTCCAGTGATCATGCACATTTCCCGGTGAACTCACCCATGGTGAGGGCATCCCGTCTGAGGTCACGACGGATTTCAAGGCGCCAATCGCTGCCTCGTCTGTCGTTTGAAGAAAAAATCCCTGCACCGGGACTGAACTATCCAGAATTGCCGACAAGTTGTCGAGTTGATCAGAAAGGTCAGCCGGTGTTGTGGCAGGTGCCGTGACAAATATAGGAAGGTTCTTTGTATAATCGCGCTGGATGCCTTGAAGACACTCTGTAAGCTGAACCTGGTTAGCTTCAGGAATTTTCAGGCCGCACCAGTCGACCGGTTCTGAAATTGTTTCAAGATCGTTTCCCCATCCTTCCGGCAAGTGGGGCTCAAGTGTTTCAAGCAGATCGACTGGATATTCGCCGTTAAACATCATATTGAACAGAACAGAGCCTACCGGGGTTTCCGTGCAGATTTCTGCTCCCAGATTGGTCATCCCATAGCCACGCATCGCTTGTATCGCGCGACCATTGGCCATTAGCTGATGATGCATGCTACGGGCCGCGGTACGAAGATCCTGCTTTTGATTGCCTGCAGCCAATCCTGATGGACACTCTATCTGAGACGCGGCACTGAACACGCGGTCGCCAATGCGGGCCATGACAATCTCGGCGAAATCGCCAAAATAGCTGGCGACGTCGCTATTGCGCCAACCACCCAGATCTTCCAATTCCGGAGGCAAGACAGAGTGGTCCAGTATGCCGCATGGGCGTAGCCCATATTCTAATGCGTCATCAACCAACTTGTCGCAATCATCCAGCGCGACTGGATCAAACTGACCGCGCCCATGCGGGACAACGTGCGCCCAGCAGATCGAAAAGCGATAGGCATCAAACCCGCGAACCGGTTTTGCAGGGGCCGCCAGACCAAAGAGAAAGGACCTGGGAAAATCGGATCGGGTTTTGTTCATTATCACAACCTGTTTGTGGCCTGATCTGCCGTCAAGCCACCTATCAGGTTATGTTAGCGGTATCAATTCTTTCGGATGTCAGATTTCAGAGGCTATCAGTCCGGGTCTGCAAAGATAACGTCACACCCATTGATCTCGATACCGTTCCAGGTGACCGGATCAGCGTTGTAGTTGATCAGCACGTCGTGGCTTGCTGTCTGACGTCTGCGCAAGCCTCCGGGCATGGGGTGGAGGGGCAGCCCGGCCTGTTGAGCGGCCATTGCGATCACTCGATCCCATAATACATCGTCCGGGAAGCCGGCCAGATACCATATCCCGTCAACCCCCTTCAGCGCCGGATTTCCATCTTGGTAGGACAACAAGTCTGGGGCCGTGCCGGATAGGCGCTCCACCCAATGAGCAACGGTACCGCCTCCTTGTACTGGACGTTCAGAGCCCGGCGGTATTGTTTCGACCAAATCAACATCGCAATCCATGGCTGGCAGGCCGGGACGCCCCGGACCGGGGATCTGGAAGTCCCGGGTGATTGCGCCCGTGCGCGGCCCCAGTACGGCAAGGTCGCAGCCTTCGGTCAAATTCTGGACCAATCCTTCGTCGAGTGTAGCCAAACCGGGGGCGAGGATCAGCTTGTAGCGGTCAGGCGGGACATTTGAGGTTGAAACAAAATCAACCGAAAGTCCGGCCCGTCGCAACGCACGATAGGCCGAGAAAACAAGACGGAAGTAATCGAAACCGGCTCCAAGAGGTTGCGTTGCCCACGCCCAGTCCGAGGCATAGTCGAACAGGATTGCCACTTGGGCTTTGTAGAGTGAGACGTCGCCCAGTTTGGCCAGATCATCGGCAGTCTGGCGGGCCTCGGCCAGTCCGGGGGCGTCCCGGCCCGAGGGTGTTTGCAGCCCTGCATGCATTTGTTCCTGTCCGAACGGTGCCTGTCGCCAGCGGAAATAGCTAACGACCTCGGCGCCATGCGCTATGGCCTCCAGCGACCAAAGGCGGACCATGCCGGGCAGAGGGGCCGGGTTGTACGGAGCCCAGTTCACGGGGCCGGGTTGTTGTTCCATCACCCACCAGCGCCCGCGCCCAACCGCACGGTAGAGGTCATGGTGAAAGGCCTGCATGTCCGGGTCACCCTGCTGCAGAAAGGCGGATTTGTGCACGGCATCGGCTTCAAGCCTGTCCGACAGAAAGCCGATGGGATAGCTGTCCCATGTCGCGATGTCCAAGTCCTGACCAACCTTGAAATGGTCAAACGTCAGAATGCGCCCCATGTAGTTATGTAGTAGGGGCGCATCTGTCAGCGGGCGCAGCACGTCCACCTGCGCCTTGTTAAACGCCACCACCTGGTCCGAGCTGAACCGGCGGAAGGCCAGCACATGCGCCGGGTTAGGCTCGGTCACGGTCTGGTTGGGCAAGTCAATCTGATCGAAGCTACCATACTCCATCGACCAGAACACGTTGCCCCAAGCTGCGTTCAGTGCCTCGATCGAGCCGTACTGATCCGCCAGCCAAATCCGAAAGGACTTCAGGGCAGTGTGGCTGTAGCTGAGCGTGGTGTCATGACAACCATATTCATTGTCGATCTGCCAAGCTGCCACATGCGGGTTGCGCCCATATCGTTCGCCCATGATCCGGGCGATGCGCGTGCATTCGTCTATGTACCTCTGATGACTGAAGCAGTAATGGCGCCGCGAGCCGAACTTGCGCGGAGCGCCGCCTTCGTCCGCCGCCAGCATGTCCGGGTGTTTGTCCAACATCCAGCGTGGTGGTGTTGTCGTCGGTGTGCCCAGAACGACTTTCAGCCCTGCGCTGCCCAGCGATTCAATTGCCCGGTCTAGCCAATCCAAGCGCAGATCACCTGGTGAAGGTTCCATCCGACTCCACGCAAATTCACCGATGCGGACCCATGTCAGACCGGTTTCAACCATGCGGGTTGCATCCGTCGTCCACATCGCTTCGGGCCAGTGTTCCGGGTAGTAGCAAACGCCAAGTTCGGGTTTCATAGAAGGACTCGGTGCTCGGGCTGACCACGCCCTGCGTTGGGTGCCGCAAGGGTCATGCCGTTTGTCGGTTGAATTTCAAGCGTATCCGCATCCAGCCCCTCGCGGGCCGTCGTGCAAAAAAGCGTTGTCAGATCCTCCCCGCCAAAGGCGGGGCAAGATGTGTGAGCCGCCGCGAACCTGATCGCCTTCTGGAACCGGCCCTCGGTGTCGTAAGCGGCCACGCGGGAGGCGCCCCATTGTGCAATCCAGATGTTGCCCGCGCTGTCTACGACAGCACCGTCCGGGTTCAGCCCGTCCGCGCGCAGGTCGAGAAAGACAGACGGGCCGCCCTCGGGCCAGCCGGTGTCAGGGCTCAGGGCCCACCGCATGACCTGCTTCGTCGTTGTATCCGAAAAATATGCGCAGGATTTGTCTGGTGCGAAACAGATAGCGTTCGAGATGGTCACGTCCGGCACAAGTTGGCGCAGTTCGCCGCGCCAAAACCGGTAGATCGCTCCGGCTCCGGGTTCGGCGCTCTTACCCATGGTGCCGATCCAGAAGCCGCCCCAGGGATCGGCACGCCCGTCATTCGAACGTGTTACGGAGTTGTTGGCCTCCAGCGGAGCAACCAGTTCTTTCTGACTGTCTAGCAGGCTGAACCGCCACAAACCGGTTTCCGAGGCGATCAGCAGCGTGCTGCGGTCCACCCAGCCCGCTGCTGAGACGTTTTCTTCGAACGTCCAGCTTTTTGGCTTCCCATTTTCTTGGGACATCATCCGGCGGCCGACAATGTCGAACCAGAACAGTTGCCGCCGGGCCGGGTGCCATAGCGGGCCTTCACCCAGCTCGCAGGCGCGGTCATCATGAATCTGGCTCATGCAATAGCCTCATCATAGGCCGAAACGATCTTCTGCGCGCGCGCAGCGACGTCGTCAATCGATAAGCCCGGTTTGTAAAGCGCCGAACCGATGCCAAACCCATCCGCACTAGCCTTGATCCACGTGCCGAAGTTTTCAGAGCCCGCACCGCCAACGGCGAAAACCAGAGTGCCCGCGGGTAGTACAGCCCGCAGCGCGGACAGTCCTTCGGGCCCGGCCATCGTTCCGGGAAACAGTTTCAAACCGGAGGCCCCGGCCCGCAAGGCGGTAAAGGCTTCCGTCGGCGTGAAAACACCGGGCCAACTCTCCAACCCCAGCCCAACCGAGCGTCGGATCACCTCAGTGTCGCAGTTCGGCGACACGATAAGTTTGCCACCTGCATTTGCCACCGCATCGACCTGATCTGTGCTTAGAACAGTGCCAGCCCCGATCAGGGCACTATCCCCGAATTGGTCGGCCATAATTCTAATGCTTTCAAGCGGTTCTGGTGAGTTCAGCGGTACTTCGATCCGATCTATGCCGGCTGCGATCAGGGCGTGCGCTACGGGCGCCGCCTCGGAGGGCCTAAGGCCGCGCAGAATTGCGATGATGGGGCGGCTCATGCAGTTTGCCTCGTCAGGTTGCGGGCCATGGTCAAACCGGCCAGAGTGGATTGCGTGGCATTCGCCGTTTCGACAAATGCACCCTGTTTTTGCAGAGCTTTGACATAGAAATCGGACAGACCCTCGGCTCCGACGACTGCGATCTGTTGGCCCAGCCAATAGGGGCGCGAGGCCGCAAGTTCCGCGCCGATCAGCAATCCGGACAGGCGTGCCCGTGCAACGTTCGGGTTCTGAGAATGCAGTAAGTCCGCAGCACGCAGCCCGAACAGACGCGCAGCCAGCTGTTCCGGTTTCGACAGCGCATCCTCGACGGCTTCGACGAAGGCGGTGTCTTCCCAGCCATCCCCAACCGAGTGCCGTAAAACCGATTGGCTGCGCAGCAGGTCGAACAATTCGCCCGTCATGAAGGTGCGGAAGCTGACGACTTCGCCGGCGCTGACCTGTACCCATTTCGTATGGGTGCCGGGCAGGCAGATCACTCCGTCCCAGTTGGGGCGGGTCGACAGGAAGCCGGCGATCTGAGTTTCCTCGCCCCGCATCACGTCCGGTGGGGTGTTCTGCTTCAAACCGGGCACCACAAAGGCGCGGATGCGAGAGTCGGTATTCGGCACCCGGATTGGAACACCGGGCAAAGGTGCAGAGGGCACTGCCGTATACGGTGCCTCGACCCAGCCCTGTCGCGCACCTACCATGCCGCATGCAATCACATCGACCGGAGCATCGCCGAGCCAGTGCCCCACCAGCGTAAGCAGCGCGTCCTGGAAGTCACCCTTGGCCACGCGGGACATACCATGATCCGACTGCGCGGCATCCAGTACTGTGCCGCCTCGCATGGCCCAGGTCCGAAGGTGAGACGTTCCCCAGTCGACGGCAATCCATTCTGTATTCATAGCTTCACCCCGATACCACAACGCCGCCATCGACGGCCATGCACTGGCCGGTCATGGCCCGGCTGGCGTTGGAAGCCAGAAACAGTGTCGGTGCAACCATGTCCTCGGGTGTCAGATGCTCTTTGAGGCATTGGCGGCCCAGATGTGCGGCCAGATCATCGGGCGTGGCCCACATATCCAACTGCTTTTGCGTCAGCACCCATCCCGGTGCCAGAGCGTTGACACGGATTTTCTGAGGCCCCAATTCGCGCGCCAGCGATCTTGTCATCCCGGTGATCCCGGCATTCGATGTGGTGTAGATCGGGTATCCCGCGTTGCCCATCATATAGCTGATCGAGCTGAAATTGATGATTGCCCCACCTTTGCCCTGCATCTGGCGTGCGGCCTCTTGGCAGGCAAAGTAATAGGCCTTCAGGTTCACCTCGATCATCCAGTCCCAGAATTCGGGCGTAGTTTCGTCCAGAGAGTGGCGTTTGTCGTTGGCGGCGTTGTTGACAAGTACGTTCAGTGAGCCATGCGCCTCGGCGGCCTTGGCCATGGTGGCATGCAGCAATTTAGTATCGGTCATGTCGCCTTGCAGGAACAAAGGCGCGCGGCCGTGTTTGTCGCGCATCTCTTCGACGAAACCGCTGGCGTCGGATCTGCCGATGAAGGCAACCTTCGCACCTTGCTCCATGAAACCGTCCGTCAGCGCGGCGCCAACTCCCGATCCGCCGCCGGTGATGAAGACCGATGCGCCGCTCAGGTCGTGAAATGTGGCTGGTTGGTCCATCAGTGGCTCTCTCTTGTCACAAGGCGTGTGTCTTTGCCGACGAGGAAATCAAGGTCTGCGCCCTGATCGGCCTGTAAGACGTGATCGATATAGAGTTTCGCGTAGCCGCGGGTGTAATGCGGCGCGTCCGGTTGCCATTCGGCGCGGCGGGCGTCCAGTTCCTTTTGGTCGACCAACAGCTCCAGCTCGCCTTTGCTGGCGGAAACCCGAATGCGATCACCGGTTTTGACCAGCGCCAGCGTGCCGCCTGCCTGGGCTTCGGGGCTGACATGCAGGATGACGGTGCCATAGGCGGTGCCAGACATGCGCGCGTCCGAGATACGGATCATGTCGCGCACACCTTCCTTCACCAGCTTGGCCGGGATCGGCATATTGCCGACCTCTGGCATGCCGGGATAGCCCTTGGGGCCGCACCCCTTGAGCACAAGAATGGTCTCGGGCGTGACCGGCAGGTCGTCGCGGTCGATATTGGCTTTCAGGTCTTCGATATTTTCGAAAACGTAAGCCTCGGCCTCGGTTTCCAACAATTCATCTGTTGCCGCCGAGGGTTTTACAATGGCGCCGTTCGGGGCCAGATTGCCGTGCAGGACACGCAGGCCCGCAGCAGGTTTTACCGGCTCGTTGAAGGGGCGGATGACATCTGTGTTGAAACACTCGGCGCCGTCATAATGGGCCGAGATGTCCTTATTCAGAACGGTTTTGGCCGGGCGCAGGAAGGGTTTGAGTTCGTTCAGAACGACCGGCACGCCGCCGGCATAGCAGAAATCTTCCATCAGGTATTTGCCCGAAGGCATACAGTTAACCAACAACGGAATTTCCGAGCCGATCTCGAAATCCTTGAGCGTCAGATCCACGCCCACACGCCCCGCCAGCGCCAGAAGGTGAACCACCGCATTGGTCGACCCGCCCACGGCGGCGTTGGTCAGGATGGCGTTTTCAAACGCTTCCTTGGTCAGGATATCCGACGGTTTCAGGTCTTCGTCCACCATCTCAACGATCCGCTTGCCGGTCAGATGCGCCAGCGCCATGCGGCGGGCGTCGACAGCGGGCAGAGCGGCATTGGTGGGCAGGCTCATGCCCATCGCTTCGACCAATGAGGCCATGGTCGAGGCCGTGCCCATCGTCATGCAGACCCCGGCACTGCGCGACATGCCGGACTCGGCACTCATGAAATCCTTGAGGGTCATCTCACCAGCGCGAACGGCCTCGGAGAATTTCCAAACGTCGGTGCCCGAGCCGATATCCTGCCCGCGATACTTGCCGTTCAGCATCGGGCCGGAACTGACGACGACCGACGGCAAATCGACAGAAGCCGCGCCCATCAATTGTCCCGGTGTGGTCTTGTCGCAGCCACCCAGAAGGACCACGCCGTCTATGCCATAAGCACGAATGGATTCCTCGACATCCATCGCCAATAGATTGCGGAACAGCATGGCAGTGGGCTTCATCTGCGTCTCGCCCAAAGACATCACCGGGAATTCGACCGGAAATCCGCCGGCCTCCCAGACACCGCGTTTGACGCCTTCGGCCAGATCCCGCAGGCCAGAATTGCAGGGGGTCAGTTCAGACCACGTGTTGCAGATGCCGATAATGGGGCGACCATCAAAAGCGTGATCCGGAAAACCCTGGTTTTTCATCCACGATCGGTGGATGAACCCATCTTTGTCCAGCTTGCCATACCAATGCTGTGAACGGCGTTTTTTTGTCATTGTTTTCAGCCTTCTAAAATTGGGCTCAGGCGGCCTTGGCAGGTTTGCACCAATCGGGCAACCAGTCGGCATGCGCTACCAGAAGATCATTTACCAGATTTCGGATCTGCCGCAGGTCCAGTTCTGCTGCGGTGTGGGGGTCCATCATGGCCGCGTGATAGATAAACTCGGGGTTCTGCTCAACCAGCGCCCGAACAGTTAACTCCTGTACGTTGATCTGAGTGCGCATCAGCGCGATCAATTGCGGTGGAACGTCAGTGACGACCGATGGCTGGACACCGTTGGAGTCCACAAGACACGGGGTCTCGACCGCAGCCCCCAGCGGCAACTGGGGTATTTGTCCAGTGTTGGGTAGGTTGCCGTAGGCCGTGTAGGGCGTATCGGTGACGACTGCATTCATCAGGTCGGCGGCGAACTCGTGGCTGCGAATGACCTCGATATCCCGCCCGTCGGTCAGGGTCTTGGCCTGTTCCTTCCAGCTTGCAACCTGCTCCTGGCAGCGTGATGGGTATTCGTCCAGTGGGATGCTGAACTGTTCGATCAGATCTTCGCGCCCGTCTTTGATGAACCACGGCACGTATTCGGCCAGATGTTCCGAGCTTTCGGTGCAGAAGTAACCCAGGTGCTCCATCACCTCGTACCGCACTTTGTTGGGGCAGCGCGGCATCAGAAGCGGAGGTTTCGGGAAGCGACCATCCGCATATCCCTGACGTAGGGCAGGGTAGAGATCGCGCCCCTGATGTTCCAATCGCAGGAAGAAGGCGACGTGATTGACGCCCGCGACCTTGTAGCGGAACTCGTTTTTGGGAATGTCCAGATCATGCGCCAGTTCTTCGACCGTGTTCTGCACCGAATGGCAAAGCCCTACATGTTTCAGCGACGGGAAGCGCTCGGACAGCGCCCAAGTGTTGATGGCCATCGGATTGACGTATTGCAGCAGAGTCGCATTCGGGCAGACTTGCATCATGTCCCGAGCCACATCCCAAAGCACCGGAACCGTACGCAGTCCGCGCATAATGCCTCCGATGCCCAACGTATCGGCAATCGTCTGGCGCAGGCCATATTGCTTGGGGATTTCGAAATCCGTTACCGTGCAGGGTTTGTAACCACCGATTTGGAATGCGGTAATCACGAAATCGGCCCCTTCCAGCGCTGCACGGCGATCTGTGTGCGTGGACACTGTCGCGCCGGTGCCGAGAGAGCGGATCATGGCTTTTGCGACGGCTTCGCTTTCAGCCAGACGAACCGGGTCGATATCCATCAGCGCAAAGTGGCTGTCGGCAAGCGCCGGGGTCAGCAGAGCGTCGCCCACGATATTCTGCATGAAAATCGTGGAGCCCGCCCCGATAAACGTGATCTTAGTCATTCTGCAAACCCTTGGTTTGGCGTTATTTTACGGCACCGAGGGTCAGACCCGCGATGAAGTGTTTCTGCATGAGGAAGAACATGGCCACCGGCGGCAGCGCCGCGACGATGGAGCCTGCACTCATTAACTGATAGGCGGCCCTGAATTGGGCGTTAAAGCTGGTGATGCCTGCGGTGACAGGCTGGCTTTCCGCGCCTTGGGTCAAAACAACGGCCCAGAAATAGTCGTTCCAGATGAAGGTGAAGATTAGCACGCTGAGCGCCGCAATTGCAGGCTTCATCAGCGGCAGGACCACATACCAGAAGATGCGCCATTCGCTGATGCCTTCCACCCGGGCGGCCTCGATTAATTCAAAGGGCAGGGCGCGGATGAAGTTGCGCATGAACAGCGTGCAGAACCCGGTCTGGAACGCGATGTGGAACAAAACCAAGCCGGTTTTTGTATTGTACAGGCCAAGTTGCAGGGTCAGATCGCGCACCGGGACCATCAGGATCTGGAACGGGACGAAGTTGCCCGCCACAAACATGAAGAAAATCCAGAGGTTCGATTTGAACTTGTAGATCCCCAGCGCAAAGCCGGTCATGCAGCTAAGCGCCACGGCTCCGATCACCGTGGGGACCGTGATCAGGAACGAGTTCAGCAGATAGCGCGGCATGTCTGAGTTGAAGAACACCTGCCCATAGTTGAACGCGCCTTCAAAGCTGGACGGCATGCCCCAGTAATTTGCGTTGGTGAAGTCCGCCTCGGGCTTGACCGAGAACAGGGCGACCGCCAGTAGCGGGCCGAGCCACAACAACAATGCCAAGGGAAGCATGGCCTGATAAGTGATCTGCGCTGCGCGGGGTTGTTTTTCGATAGGTTTGGGAAACATCTCAGTGCCCCTTCTCTTCGCGGTACATCGACCACAGGAAATAGGCGATGAAGCATAGCATAATCAGGAACAGGATCACGGCGATGGCCGCTCCGTATCCCATGCGGAAACCGTATTCGGACAGCGCGACCTCGAACATGTAATAGGCCAACACGCGGGACGAGCCGAACGGGCCGCCTTGGGTCATGATCGAGATCAGGTCGAAGCTCCGCAACGCGCCGATAATTGTGACGACAAAGGCGATGAACGTGGCGGGGCGCAGCTGCGGCAGGATGATGTGCCACAACATCCGCGCGCCTTTGGCACCGTCGAGACGGCCGGCCTCAATCTGTTCGGGGTCGACGGCGTTCAGACCGGTCAGATACAGGATCATGCAATAGGCGGTTTGCGGCCAGAGACCGGCGAAGATAATGCCGTAGGTCACGAACCGCTCATCGCCCAGAACATTCAGCGGGCCCACTCCGAACAGCCCGAGGAATTCGTTCAGCAGGCCGAAGGTCGGATCATAAAACCATGTGAACACAAGGCCCACAACGACTTGAGAAATCACGAAAGGAAAGAAAAACAGCGATTTATAGAGGCGGATGCCAACAACTGTCTGGTTCAGGAACAACGCGATGAACAGGCCCGCCGGGATCGCTGCGAGATACAGAATCAGCCAGATCAGGTTGTTCTTGAGCGAGATGAAGAACGCATCGCGGTCGACCCATTCCCAATAGAGATCCTCGTAATTTCGAACGCCGACATATTCGGCGGCGCCCAGCCCGTCCCATTCGTAAAGCGACAGGTTGAAGGACTGAAATACCGGGATGATCACATAGACCATGAAGAACAGCAGACCCGGTGCGAGAAACAGCCAGGGGGCAAGGCGTTGCTGGTTGCGATGGAACCAGCTTTCCTGTTCGGGGATGTCGACGGCAACGGTCATGAATAGATTTTCCGGTTTTTTGGGGGTAGGCCGGGCTGCTGCCCGGCCCTGGTCCAGAGATTACTGGTCGTAGATACGACCGCGGGCCCGTTCCAGCTTGGCCAGAATCTTGTCCACGTTGTCAGGTTTGACCATGAATTCCTGGAAACCTTCCATCGAGGCCTTGGCCATTTCCGCAGGCGCGTCACGATCCCAGAACTGGGCGACGCCTCCGGGGCTGTTGGACGACAGCATTTCAAATCCCTGATTCAGGAACTTGTCGTCATCAACTGAGGAATTGGCGTTCACAGGCAGCTGCCCAAGGTTCTTGCCATTGTTGATCTCGGTCTGTTCGTCCGGGGAAACGACAAAGCGCAGGAACTCGCGTGCGGCTTCCTTGTTCGAAGCGTTTGCTGGAATGTGGAACGTGTCGGTCGGCGCGTCTTCGGCCAGTTCGACATCGGGATTGATCGCTACGAACTGGTAGAAGTCCAGCTGATCGTCGGTCAGACCCGCTTCACGAAGGGGTGCCACGGCAAAGTTGCCCATCAGGTAAGCGGTCGCATCGCCCTTGACCATGAAGGGCAGGGCTTCCTGCCAGCTATAGGTCTGGTGGTTGTCGATGAAGGCGCCCATGTCGATCAGCTGTTTCCAGTTGGCGAAGGTCTGTTTGACCCGGTCATCTTCCCAGCTGACCTTGCCTGCAGCCAGATCCTGATGGAAATCGAACCCGTTGGTGCGCATGTTCAGGTAGTCGAACCAGCCGCCCGCGGTCCACAGGAACTTGGTGCCGATAGTGTAGCATGCGCGCCCGGAATCGATGATCTTCTGACAGTTGGCCAGCTCTTCTTCCCAGGTGGTCGGCTCGCTCAGACCGAGTTCGTCAAAGATGTCTTTGCGGTAGTAGACGCCCCACTGGTAGTAGGAATAGGGCACACCCCACTGTTTGCCATCGATGGTCATCGCACCTTTGGTCGAGGCCAGATTGTCGCCAATCGCAGGCTCTGCCCACAGGTCCGATACGTCCTCGAACAATCCCGCCTCGACGTAAGGTCTCATCCGGTTTGCCGCGTACCATGTCGCAACGTCGGGCGTGTCCGCAGTCAGAAAATTGCGGATCTGGGTCTTGTAAGCCTCACGGTCGATAACGGTGGTTTCGATGGTCAGGTCCGGGTGCTGTGCCTGGAACCGCTCGATCATCGCTTCCATCGTCGCGCGGGGCGCCGGGTTCGATGTGTCGAGAAAGATCCGCAGCTCGCCGGTCAGTTCAGCCGACGCCGGCGCTGCAATTGCCACACTGGCAGCCAGTGCTGCCGCAGTGCGCTTGAAGATGGAATGCATGGTTTCCTCCCTTAGCTTCCATTTTTGAGGTTCCAAATAATGAAACCAAGTTTTATATATTGAAAACTACACATCGAATCGGTTAGCGTTGTCAAGACCCCCGCACTGACGCTGTGGGGTATGTGGAGGAGATCAAGCACCCGTGGCTGGCGACGGAACAATAGGCAAAGCATGTGACGTGCTTGAGCAAGTAGCGGCGTTTCAACGCCCGGTGCGCTTTGCGGAATTGCTGGACAACAGCGATTTTCCTAAAGCGTCGCTGTATCGTTTTCTGCAATCCCTGACCAATCAGGGAATGTTGTCATATGACCCAGACAGGCAGACCTATGCCCCGGGCCTAAGATTGGTGCGGCTGGCCCATGCGGCCTGGACGCAGAGTTCGCTGGCTCCTATTGCGCGGCCGTTTTTGGATGCGCTTAGCCGCGAGACCGGAGAAACGGTTCATCTGGCGCAGCTCGATTCCAGCCAGGTCCTGTATGTAGACAAGCGGAACGCGGCGCAGCCGGTCGAGATGTATTCGCAGGCTGGCAAGGTTGGCCCGGCTTATTGCACTGGGGTCGGCAAGGCGATGATGGCATTTCTTGATGAAAATGCACTGAACAAGGCGATGTCTCAGCAGAGCTTTCACCGCTTTACCGACAAGACGCTGACCTCTGAGAAAGAACTGCGGGCTGATCTCGACTTGATCCGCAGCCGTGGATACGCCGTCGACGACGAAGAACATGAACCCGGCATTATCTGTATCGCTTGCCCTATCCTGACTTCGGGTGGGCGGATGCTGGGTGCGATTTCAGTGACAGGTTCGACCGGACGTATGGATTTCGATCAATTGGAAGCCTGGGTTCCCCGCGTGCGGCACGTGGCTGAACAGATCGGGACCGAGGCACAGGCATGGCGGTTCCCTGAAACCCGCCGGATGGCCAATAACGACAGGATGTAAGCGACATGACAGGTGTAACTCTGAACCGTGCGATCAAACGGTATGGCCAGACGCAAGTGATCCACGGCGTCGATCTACAAATCGAAGACGGCGAATTCTGCGTTTTTGTTGGTCCCTCGGGTTGTGGAAAATCCACGCTGTTGCGCATGATCGCGGGGCTTGAGGAAACGTCCGAGGGGGAAATCCACATCGGTGCGCGCGACGTCACCCACATGGACCCGGCCAAGCGCGGCGTAGCGATGGTGTTCCAGACCTATGCTCTCTACCCCCACATGAGTGTGGCGGAGAATATGGGTTTTGGTCTGCGTATGAACGGGGTGCCAAAGGCCGAGATAAACAAAAAGGTTCAGGAGGCATCGGGCATTCTGAAACTGGATCAATATCTCAAACGCAAACCAAAGGCCCTGTCGGGCGGTCAGCGTCAGCGTGTCGCTATTGGACGGGCCATCGTGCGTGGCCCCGAAGTGTTTCTGTTCGACGAACCTCTGTCCAATCTTGATGCCGAATTGCGCGTTGAGATGCGTGTGGAAATCGCACGTCTGCACAACGAAATTGGCGCGACGATGATCTATGTGACTCACGATCAGGTCGAGGCGATGACCATGGCCGACAAGATAGTGGTGCTGCGCGATGGGCGCATCGAACAGGTCGGTGCCCCGATGGACCTGTATCGCGATCCCGATAACCGCTTTGTAGCGGGCTTCATCGGGTCGCCCGCGATGAATTTCCTCGAGTGCGATGTAGTAGATGGATTTGTCCGTCACCCCGCGTTAACCGACTCGATTCCGGTCACCAATTCGGTGCCAGCGGATGCAGCCAAGGTGACATTGGGTATCCGACCGGAACACATTCAAGTTGATCGCTCTGGCGGTGTATGCACCGTCGATCTTACAGAGGCCTTGGGCGGCGTGTCGTATTCCTATCTGCTGACACCAAACGGCGACAAGCTGATTGTGGAAGAGCGCGATGATCAGCGTAGCAAGCAGGGTGACATGATCGGTATATCTGTCCGTCCGGAACGTGCGATGCTGTTTGATCCGGACACCGGGCTGAGGCTGCGGTAATCGTAAAACCCTGAAGCAGAAATGAGCGCGGTGCCCCACACGGGTTACCGCGTTTTTTTCTTCGAACGAATCCAATGGTTCGCGTATCCAATAACCGATACGCCGTATTTGAACGCGAAACCAGCGCACACGCAATTGCCCGTCAAAGGAAAGAATTCATGCAATCAGACGTTTTCTCCGGTACCATGCCTGCCCTCATGACACCCTGTACACTAAACCGCGCGCCTGATTTCGACGCGTTGGTACGCAAGGGTCAACAGATGATTGAGGCCGGGATGTCGGCCGTTGTCTACTGCGGTTCGATGGGCGACTGGCCACTGCTGACGGACGCGCAGCGGATGGAAGGGGTCGAGCGACTGATTGGCGCTGGTCTTCCGGTTGTGGTCGGCACTGGGGCTATCAACACGAAATCTGCGGTAGCTCATGCTGCACACGCGCAGAAAGTGGGCGCGGCAGGTCTGATGGTGATCCCACGAGTTCTGTCGCGGGGAAGTTCTCCTGCTGCGCAGAAAAACCACTTCCAAGCAATCCTGTCCGCCGCACCGGATGTGCCCGCAATCATTTACAACAGCCCGTATTATGGCTTTGCGACACGGGCAGACCTGTTCTTTGCGCTGCGAGCCGAACACTCTAACCTGCTAGGGTTCAAGGAGTTCGGTGGTAAGGACGACCTGCGATATGCGGCTGAAAACATCACCAGCCAGGATGATCAGGTCACGTTGATGGTCGGTGTCGATACCGAGGTCTATCATGGCTTTGTCAACTGCGGCGCAACCGGCTCAATCACCGGAATCGGCACTGCTCTGCCGCATGCGGCGCTGTTGCTGGCCGCTCTGTCGCAAAAAGCAGCTCAGGGTCATGCCGAAGCACGCCAGCGCGCACAAGAATTGACCGATGCCTTCCATGTTCTGTCCAGCTTCGATGAAGGGCCGGATCTGGTTCTCTATTACAAGCACCTGCTGGTCTTGAACGGAGAACCCGAATACCGTCTACACTTCAATGAAACCGACGAACTGACCGATGCACAGCGCAACTATTGCGAACAACAATATGCCCTGTTCCGCAACTGGTTTGCCGACTGGTCGAAGCAAGGCGGAGTGATTGCTGAATGCATGTGATCGACAGCCACACCGGAGGTGAACCCACACGGGTGATCCTAGACGGAGCGCCTGACCTGGGATCCGGTCCATTGGCCATACGTGCCCACCAGTTGGCGACCGAGCACGAAGTGTTTTACCGCTCGGTCATGCTGGAGCCGCGCGGGCAGCCGGCAATGGTCGCGGCTTTGTTGGTTGAACCGGTAGATCCCACATGCGTGGCTGGCGTGATTTACTTCGATGTGGATGCCGTACTGGGCATGTGCGGCCACGGGACTATCGGTTTGGCGGTGACGCTGGCGCATTTGGGGCGGATCGATGTCGGCACACATCGCATTGAAACCCCGGCTGGGGTCGTCACGGTTGAGTTGCATGATCCAAACACCGTGACAGTAACGAATATCGAAAGTCGTCGGGTGCGCCGTGCAGTAACGCTGAACGTGCCCGGTTTCGGGTCAGTGACCGGAGATGTCGCCTATGGTGGCAATTGGTTCTTCATCATCGATCCCAGCCCGATCCCTGTTGAGCCCGGCAACATTCGTCAGATGACCGACGCCGCAATTGCCATTCGCGAGGCCACAATCGCGCAGGGGATTGGGGGCGAGAAGGGCGAGCCTGTGGATCATGTGATCTTTCAGGGCGCTTCTCCGCATGAAGGCGTGCACAGCCGGAGCTTTGTCCTTTGTCCGGATGACGCCTATGACCGATCCCCATGCGGGACCGGTAGCTCCGCGCGGCTGGCCTGTCTGGCGGCCGAAGGTCAATTGGCCGCCGGAGAAGAAATCGTGCAGGAAAGCGTCATTGGCAGCTCTTATCATCTGTCCTATCGGTCGGGGCCGGGCGGGGGCGTCATCCCCATGATCACGGGGCAGGCCTTTGTGATGTCCGAGGGGCGATTGATCTTTGACCCCAAAGACCCGTTCAGAGAAGGCATTGAAACCTGATGCCGCAGGTTATCGTCATTGGGGCAGGCGTCATCGGCATCAGCACAGCGCTCGAGCTGCAACGGCTGGGTCACCAAGTACGCGTTTTTGATCGCAAGGGCGTGGCGGCGGAGACGTCGGCTGGCAACGCAGGCGCTTTCGCCTTTTCAGAAGTCGAGCCGCTGGCGACGCCGGGCATTATGCGTAAGGCTCCAAAATGGTTGGTGGATCCGTTGGGTCCACTGTCGATTCCGACAGCATATGCGGTTCAGATTGCACCTTGGATGTATCGGTTCTGGCGCGCTAGCCGCCCGGATCGCTATCAAAACCTGTTGGGCGCCCAGGCCAGCCTGATGGAATTGTCCAGCGCAGCCCTGACACGGCAGATTGTCTCGGTTGATGGCGAGGCTTTGATGCAACGCGACGGCCAGATGCAACTCTATGAAGGCGAGGCGGAATACCATGCCAGCCTTCCCACTTGGGAATTGCGCCGCCGCCACGGGATCGAATTCGAACTGCTGGAAAGCCCTGAGGCGATAGCCGAGAAACAACCAGGCCTGTGCCCGCGATTCACACATGCAGGATTCACGCCCAATTGGCTGAATGTCGTCGACCCGAAAACATGGGTCGAGCATCTGGCCCGGGTCTTCCGCGACCGCGGGGGGCAGATCGAGCAACAGGAAGTGTTGGGTTTAGCGCCGATTTCCAATGGTGTTCGAGTGTCCTGCGCAAATGGCACGACAGAAGTGGCCAAAGTGGTATTGTCGGCGGGCGCGTGGTCCCACCATCTGGCCCGGACGCTCGGTGATAAAATTCCGCTCGAGACAGAGCGAGGCTATAATACGACCCTTCCGGAAGGGGCGTTCGATCTTAGGATGCATCTGACATTTTCCAGTCACGGTTTTGTGGCCAGCCGCATCAACGGCGGCGTGCGTGTCGGCGGAGCGGTTGAATTGGGTGGACTGAACTTGCCCCCCAATTACAAACGCGCCGAAACGCTGTTGAAGAAGGCGCAGAAATTCTTGCCGGGACTGAAAACCGAGGGCGGTACGCAATGGATGGGATTTCGTCCATCGCTGCCAGACAGCATTCCGGTTATCAGTGCGTCGCCGAAATCCCCGAATGTTATATATGCGTTTGGGCATGGCCACCTGGGTCTGACGCAATCGGCCGGAACGGCCGAGATGGTAGGGGCAATGGTCGCTTGCCAAATGCCGCCGATTTCACCTGGCGCGTTCTCTGCAACACGGTTTTGAAAGGGCAAAAATGCGCAGCAGCAAAACCATTCATGTCATTTCAGCCCATGCCGAGGGCGAAGTCGGCGACGTGATCGTCGGTGGGGTGGCTCCGCCACCGGGTGATACGGTTTGGGATCAGCGCGCGTTCATCGCCCGTGATCAGACATTACGAAACTTTGTGCTGAACGAGCCCCGAGGGGGCGTTTTTCGCCATGTGAATCTGTTGGTGCCGCCCAAACACCCTGAGGCTGATGCTGCCTTTATCATTATGGAACCGGAAGACACTCCGCCTATGTCCGGTTCGAATTCGATCTGTGTTTCAACCGTTCTGTTGGACGGCGGGATCATCCCTATGCAGGAGCCGGAAACCCGTATGACCCTTGAAGCCCCTGGCGGCCTGGTTCGGGTTCGGGCCGAATGCCGTAATGGCAAGGCCGAGCGGATCTTTGTGCAGAACCTACCCAGCTTTGCGGACAAGATCGCGGTTCCGCTTGAAGTGCCGGGAGTTGGGACTCTGAGCGTGGACACGGCCTATGGCGGGGACAGCTTTGTTGTGGTCGAAGCCGCTGCGTTGGGCATTGATATTGTCGAGGCCGAGGCCCGCGATATTGCGTGTCTGGGCGTCGCGATCACCAATGCCGCGAATGACCAGCTTGGCTTTTCGCATCCTGAAAACCCCGATTGGGATCACATCTCGTTCTGTGCGTTTTGCGGCCCATTGGAAAAGACAGCAACTGGCCTGCGCGGAAAATCTGCGGTCGCGATCCAGCCGGGCAAGGTCGACAGATCCCCGACCGGAACGGCGGTTTCGGCGCGCATGGCGCTGATGGCGGCAAAGGGCGAAATGCAAATTGGGCAGAGTTTTCAGGCGGTTTCCATCATCGGATCGCAGTTCACGGGCCGGATTGTACAGGCAGCCCGTATCGGCGATCGCAATGCGATCATACCTGAAGTCTCTGGCCGGGGCTGGATTACCGGTGTGCATCAGCACATGCTGGACCCGGACGATCCCTGGCCCGGTGGATACCGCCTAAGCGACACTTGGGGGGCTGGTTCGCCCTAAGAAAGCGGATAGTCCGTTGGCAACGAAATGAGAAACAAGCTGCCAAAGCAGCTGGATGCCGAAGGGCTGGTGGTGTTGGCGAATAAGCGGCAGGATCATCAGGAATTGCTGCGCTTGGCTCAGGCCGGTCAGGTCGACGTGGCCGGCGCTCAGTTGGCGGCGCATATCGGGGAAGCGAAGGAGCGGTTGCTGACACTGATGGCTGCCCGACATGGCACAGAGTTTCAGCGGTCTCAGCTGTCCAGAGTGAACATCAGCCGAGCGGTCACAGGCACAGTCCGCGTGATGCCCGGCAACTGAGCCAGTTCCATCAACTTGTCCACGCCTGCAGTTACGCCGGCGTCTTCGGCGCTGATAAAGACCATGTCATTGGTTGAGACCATGACGGAATTTTCGGATATGCGCAGAACGAACATCTCGGTCGTGAAATCCACATCGGTGCCCACAAGCGACAATTTGGCCTCGACCTCGAGGGTCTCGCTTTTGCCCACGTCAAGTTTCGAGACTGCGTCCATGTCAATCCGTGCTGACAATGTGGCCGATGCCGCTTTGCGGAACACGTGCTCGATCATGCGTTCATTGCGAATGTCGATATTGGTCTCGACCGAGGACAGGTCGACATCAATCTTTACCCAACCGTCCTCACTTACGTGACCGGACAGATTGGTGAAGGAATTGACCTCTCCGATGTCGTCGATTTTGACCGTACCATAGGCCAGATGTGAAGCATCCGAGTTCAGCGTCCAATTGGCCGCAAAGGCCGGAGCTGCAATAATTATCGACGCAATCGTGATCGCCTTGAACAGAAGTTTCATTTCTTTCCTCCAGAGTCTGTGTCAGTCCTGAACCCGCGGGCCCGGCTCGTGAAAGACAAACACACACAGGTCGCAATTTATTCGATGAGCGGTGAATTGAGTTCCGAACAGGCCGTACGCGGCGCGATCCAGACGCACTCCAAACGCGTTTGGCGGTTTGGTCTTGCGTTGTCTGGGGCTTCGGACATTGCCGATGACCTGTTGCAGGCAACTTGCCTGCGCGCGTTGGAGCGTCATCATCAGGTGACGTCGCATGCGCGGCTGGACAGTTGGCTGATGACGATCTGCCGTTCAATTTGGCTGAACGAACTGCGCGCCCGGTCCGTTCGCAGGGCACAGGCGCTGTCGGTCACGCCCGAGGCAGAACTGGTGGCGACAGGCCCGGATGCAGAAACGAATATTTTTGCCGCTGAAGTGTTTACCCTAGTGATGCAACTGCCAGAAGCGCAGAGGGAAACAGTGATGCTTGTGTTTGTCGAAGGCTACAGCTACCGCGAGGCCGCGGCGTTGCTCGAGGTTCCCATCGGCACAATCATGAGTCGGCTGTCAAATGCCCGGCAGAAATTGAAAACCGCAATGCAGCACGATGCACCTGACACCGTTCGACGGGGTGGCAAATGAAGTTTTCTGATGAGACGCTGCTGTCGTATCTGGAAGGCGATCTGGACGAAGACCAGAGCCGCGTAATTGAGGATGCAATTGAGGCCGATCCCACGCTCGAGGCCCGCCTGATGGCATTGGACCCGATTGCGAATGTAGTTCAGGAGGTGTTCCAGAACGTCCCGGCGAAACCCCCTGAAATAGATCTGCCGACCCCGGCGCCGGTGTCGCATGCGGCTGGCACTTTTCGTCTGATCGGGGTGGCGGCGTCTGTGGCGATCATTGCTGTTTCCGCGACTTTCTGGGCTACACGGCCGTCTGATCTCGGTTGGGCTGAGCAGGCTGCGATCTACCAATCGCTCTATGTGCCGGACACAATTGCAGAGCTGGACAACTCTCCAGTTACGCTAGACGCACAGTTCACACTGGCCGAGGCGCAGCTGGGGCGTTCCCTAAACCGTGAGGTGTTGGAAAACTTACCGGGTCTCGATTTAAAGCGGGCGCAGGTATTGTCGTTCAACGGAAAGCCTCTGGTTCAGGTCGTATACTCGGATGACCAAGGGCAGCCTTTTGCGTTCTGCGTCATTCGACAAGGGCCTGCGGCCGAGGATAAGCCGGTAAAACACGCTGTTCTCAGCGGGTTGGCAACCGCAACCTGGGCACAGGGCGGGTATGGCTATATGGTGTTAGGCCATGATGCACAGACCGATTTGATAGGTCAGCTAAACGTTCTTACATCCAGCTTTGCCGGATGATGGGTTCTTTGTCGTAAAACCACTTGAGAACGAACCGAAATGCCCGAAGAATACCGGCCATGAAATCCAAGCGCATCCTACCCGAACTGGAAGAGGCCGAGGATGGCCCGGCAAGTATCTATGACACAGAGCCGCCCGAGGACGAAGACCTGTGGTTCATGCCGCCTTTGGACGAAGACTCCGAAAGCGATTTTCTGTTCCCCGACAGACGTGCGGACCAGCGGCTGCTGTTTGATCATAGAGACTGGCGCGCGGCGCAAGCAGAATTGTCTTTTGAGCTGGCCGATCTGGCGGCGACGTTTGGGGCGCTGGACGAACGTCTACGCGCAGGGCCCAAAGGGTGGGGCCATCGTCTGGCGCTGATGGAGGTTTCAGACCTCGGATGGTGGACCGGCGACCGGATCAGTGTCGACCGCCTGGCCTTATGGACAGGGCTGCGGATCGGGGCGACCGGCGACGACGTGCAGGCCCTGTTCCGAGCCGGATGGGCGGTCCGGCGGCTGACGTCCGGAGCCGAACCGTCAGACGGAGGGTGGGAGATCGGTTTGACCGCATTTCTTGACCGTATTGCGCAAGGCATTGATGAGATACCAGAAACCGTCGCTGATTTGGCGGAATTGATGGGCAACGCCGCTGGCCTACATCCGGTAACTCAATCTGCGATCGCCTTCCACGCCTGGCGCGCACTGTCACAGGGCATCGGGCAAGATACAGAAGCCGCTATAATTGCAGCACGCCACGCTGCGACTATGGGTCGGGGCGGTGCACTGTTTATGCCGCTTACCTTATCTGGTCCTGGCGCTTTGCGTAGTGCTGGAGAGCCGAATGAAAAACTGTCCGCTTGGATTCGTGGTGCTGGTCAAGCGGCACTGGCGGCGTTGCTCCATCTTGATCGGGTCCGCACATGGGAACAGCGCGCGACAGAGGCCACCGCGGACCTGAGCGGGCGCACGCCGCCAGTTCTGATCGAGGTCCTGACGGCTTGGCCAATGGTCTCGGCCCCTCTGGCCGAAGAATTGACAAAAGCCTCGCGAGCTGCGGTGCAACGAAACTTGGACCTGTTCACCAAACGCGGCCTGATCCGTGAGGTCACTGGACAAGGGCGCTATCGCGTCTGGAGCGCTGCGCTGTAGTCCAGCAACCATTCTCTAAATACGCGCGCTGCGGGACGCAAAGCGGTGCGGGATGGGTAGGTCAGATGATAGGCCTCTTGCCCCGGACAGATGATGTCCGGAAGACAGGGCACAAGTCCGGACAGGCTCATGATCCGATCCGAGGCAGGCGCGCGGGCCAGCGCGATACCGCCTCCGCAAGCTGAAAGCTCGGCGGCCATCAGTGAATTGTCGGCAAAGAAATAGTGTGCCTGACCCGTCGACAACCGGAGCGTTTCGAATAGATGCGGCCAACTTGCGCGGTGGGTCGAGACTTCGATCAGAGTGAACCTCAGCAAATCTTGCGGTTTGGTGATCTGAGCAGCGATATCCGGCGGCGCAACCGGGTATAGTTGCTCGCGCAACAGTTCGTCGCTTTCGGTACCGAACAATGCAGGGTTTCCGAAAACGATCTGCAAGTCGGTAAAACGATTGGCAAAATCCGAGATCAAGTTGCCCGTGGAGAGCGACAGGTTGATTTGTGGTTGCGTGGCCTGAAACTCGGGCAATCCCCGCGCCAGCACCCCATGGGCAAACAGCAGGACGGATTGCACAAACAGTCTCTGTTCCCGCGTTTCCCCGAACAGCCCGGTGGTGGCTGTTTCAAGCATCAACAGCGATTGCTGTACCGAGGGAAGATAGGCCCGCCCGGTCTCGGTCAGTGTCACTGCATGGGCGTGTCGGTGAAACAGGGGCGTGCCCAATCGGGTTTCCAGCGCCTTGACCTGTTGGCTGACGGCGGCTGCGGACATGTTCAGTTGTACCGCCGCCCGTGCAAAACTTTCGGTGCGGGCCGCGGCCTCGAACACGCGCAACCAGTTGAGAGAGGGGATACGAGTGGTCATGTGTGCAGGCTAAGCAAAACTTGGCCTGACCTGCAAGACATAGCGTTCTGAGGTATCCGCGATTGCAGGTAAGAATTCGACCAGCGAATAGAACAGATGAGTCACGCCATGACCGAACCGACCTTACCCACACGCCCCAAACGCAAGATTTGGAACTACACACCGCAACTGCCAATCCAGACCTCTCCCTATTGGGACTGGCCGATGAAGCCGCTGGCTGTGCTGAAATACCTGCTGCAAAGCTGGAATCCACTGGCGTTGCGCGCGTTTCTGTTGGTGTTCGCCATCATAACGTGGACTTACCTGACCCCTTCGCTGGCACGGATCGAGACGTTAAGCTGGGATTGGGTGGCCGAGATTTGGTTTCGCAATTTCTGCATTCTGATGGTGGTTGCAGGAGGTCTTCACCTGGCATTGTGGAAGTTCCGCACGCAGCAGGACGAATACCGTTACGACATGCGCCCGATGATGAAGGGTGCCAAGATTTTTACCTTTAAAAATCAGGTCTGGGACAACATGTTCTGGACCCTCGGGCCGGCACTGACCTTCTGGACGTTTTGGGAGTGTTTCATCCTCTATTCCTACGCCAATGGCTGGGTCACAATGATCACCTTCGACAGCTACCCGGTCTGGTTTGTCGCGATGGTGGTCTTCATTCCGATCTGGGCGGGCTTTCATTTCTATTGGCTGCACCGCCTGCTACATGTCGGGACCCTTTATACCAAAGTCCACGCCTGGCATCACCGCAATATCAATACCGGGCCGTGGTCCGGACTGGCGATGCACCCGGTCGAGAGCTTCTTTCTGATGTTCGATACGATGATCTTTTTCCTGCTGCCGTCGCACCCGATCCACGCCATCTTCCTGCTGTTCCATCATGGGATCGGTGCGCCTGTGTCTCACGCCGGATTTGAGCACTTGAAACTCGGCAAAAATGCCAAGTTCCAGGTGGGTGATTTCTTCCACCAACTGCATCACAAGTTTTTCGACTGCAATTATGGCACCTGGGAAACGCCCTGGGATGAATGGTTTAACACCTTCCATGACGGAACAGACGAAGGGAATGAAATGGTCAAGGAACGCCGCCGCAAAATCTGGGCTGCCGAATAATCAATCAGCAATTCTCAGCTGCCGGGTCTTTCGGGACCCGGCTATTGCTATCTAACAACAGGGATCTTCATGAAGAATATTTACACATTTGGCCGCCGCCCGGCGCAGAGGAACTACACCGTCAAAGACCTGTTGGACCTTAAGAAAACTGACCAGCGGTTGACCATGTGCAATCCGGTGAACGAGGCCGAAATCCAGGCATGCGTTGACGCCGGAATTGACCTGCTGACACTTTGGGACGTGCATCTGGACATGGCGCGAGAGATTGCACCCAACCATTTCGCGGGCACCGCGATGAATTGGGGCCAGTTTTCCACCAATGACGAAATCATGCGCCACGCTATCGAGTGCATGGAAAAAGGCGCCGACATGTATTTTACCAACCGCTCATACGAGGTGGTTGAAATGCTGGCGCGTGAGAGCATCCCAGTGCAGGTTCACATGGGTCTGGTTCCGTCTCTCAGCCATTGGGCGGGCGGGTTGCGTGCCTTTGGTCGGACCTCAGATGAGGCGATGCAGATCTATCGAACCTTCAAACGCTACGAAGATGCTGGCGCCATAGCGTGCGAGATCGAATGCGTGGCCGAGGACACGCTGAACTTGCTGAACGACAAGACCTCGATCGTTACCATATCGCTGGGGTCGGGCAATGCGGGCGATGTGATTTTCCTGTTTATGGCCGACATATGCGGCGAGGCCGAAAACCCTCCGCGCCACGCGCATGCCTTTGGCGATCTGGGTCGTCTGCACAAGCAAGTGTATCAGGAACGGGTAGCGGCGCTAAAAGAGTTCCAGTCCGAAGTCCGCGCCAGAAATTTTCCTTATCCGGCACAGTCTATTGCGATGCGCGACGGTGAGCTGGCAAAGCTGCAGGAAGCGTTGGATAAAGTCTGACGACCCTACCCGGTGCTCTCAGCGCCCGACGCCTACATAGGTATCAAAACCGGATTTCAGCACCTGGCTTTCAGAATAGATGTTGCGCAGATCAACCATGCGGGCAGTTCGCATGGTCTCAGCCATCTCATTCAGATTTAGCGCGCGGAATTCGTTCCACTCGGTCAGCAATACCACGACATCCGCATCTTTGGCCGCCGCATAAGGCTCCTCGACCCAGTCAACGCCGGGCAGCAGAGCTTCGCCCTCGGACCGGCCCTGCGGGTCGACAACCCGAACCTTTGCGCCTCCGCCGATCAGCGCGGGCACGATGGTCAGCGACGGCGCGTCGCGCATGTCGTCGGTATTGGGTTTGAAGGTGACGCCCAGAACCGCGATGGTCTTGCCGTTGAAATTGTCGTCGCAGGCCTCGCGGATTTTCTCGATCATCCGTTTCTTGACCCCGTCATTTACACGAATGACTGTCTCGGTGATCTGCATCGGGTAGGCATATTCCTGACCGATCCGAGCCAATGCCGCGGTGTCTTTCGGAAAGCATGAGCCGCCATACCCGGGGCCAGCGTGCAGGAATTTGTTGCCAATCCGTCCATCCAGGCCGATGCCACGCGACACTTCCTTGACGTCCGCGCCGACCCGTTCGCACAGACCCGCAATTTCATTGATGAAGGTGATCTTGGTCGCCAAAAAGGCATTGGCGGCGTATTTGATCATTTCCGCGCTTTCCAGATCGGTGGTCAGGATTGGATAGTCGCGCAGGTAAAGGGGTCGATAAACCTCGTTCATGACTTCAGCGGCGCGATCTGTTTCAACGCCGACAACCACTCTGTCGGGGCGCATAAAATCGTCAATGGCGGCCCCTTCACGCAGGAACTCCGGGTTCGAGGCAACATCAAACTCGGCCTGCGGATTTGTTTCTGAGATCACATTATGAACCATCCGGTTTGTTCCGACCGGCACCGTCGATTTGGTCACGATCACAGTATAGCCTGTGACAGCCTGCGCGATCTCTTTTGCGGCGGCTGTGACATAAGTCAGGTCTGCATGACCATCGCCGCGACGGGTAGGCGTGCCAACTGCAATGAACACAGCATCCGCGCCGCTCACGGCCGCGGCCAGATCGGTGGTGAAACTCAGACGGCCTGCGGCGACATTCTTGGCCATCAAGACATCCAGCCCGGGCTCGTAGATCGGAATTTCGCCGGCCTGCAGCATCTCGATCTTGTTGGCGGCCTTGTCGACGCAGATCACATCGTGCCCGAAATCCGAGAAACACACACCCGACACAAGCCCCACATACCCGGTGCCAATCATCGCAATGCGCATAGTTCAAATTCCTTTTTTGTTATAGGCGCCCTTAGAGAAGGCACAGTCCTAGAAACCGAAGATGGATTCAATCCCTTATGGGACCTTGGGTTGCTTTCCGCGGCTTCTTACTGTCTTTGGAACAGAAGAAAAGTGTTTTGGAACAGGGCGGGGCGTATTCATGGCCAAGACTGCGTTGATTACAGGCATTACAGGTCAGGATGGGTCTTACCTAGCCGAGCTTTTGCTGAGTAAAGGCTATGAGGTTCATGGCATCAAACGGCGCGCGTCTTCGTTCAACACTCAGCGGATCGACCATATCTATCAGGACCCGCACGAGCCGGACCCCAAGCTGCGTCTGCACTACGGCGATCTAAGCGATACATCGAACCTGACCCGCATCATGCAGCAGGTTCAGCCGGATGAAGTGTATAACCTGGGCGCCCAATCCCATGTTGCCGTCAGTTTCGAAGCGCCGGAGTATACAGCTGACGTTGATGCCTTGGGTACGTTGCGCTTGCTTGAGGCGATCCGGTTTCTGGGGCTTGAGAAGAAAACCCGGTTCTATCAGGCTTCGACTTCCGAATTATACGGGCTGGTGCAGGAAAGGCCGCAACGCGAGACAACTCCATTTCACCCTCGTTCGCCATATGCGGTGGCCAAGCTCTATTCCTATTGGATCACAGTGAACTATCGTGAGGCCTATGGGATGTATGCCTGCAACGGCATCCTGTTCAATCACGAAAGCCCGCGTCGGGGCGAGACATTTGTCACCCGTAAGATTACTAGGGGGCTGGCCAATATCGCCCAGGGGCTCGAAGATTGTCTCTACATGGGAAATATCGACAGCCTGCGCGATTGGGGTCATGCCAAAGATTATGTGCAGATGCAGTGGCTGATGCTACAACAGGAAACGCCCGAAGATTATGTAATTGCCACGGGCAAGCAATATTCGGTGCGTCAGTTCATCGAATGGTCCGCGGTCGAGCTTGGCGTCCGTCTGGAGTTTTCCGGCGAAGGCGTGAATGAGATTGCGACGGTCACCGCCGTTGAAAGTGACAATGCCCCAGCCCTAAAGCCGGGCGACGTGATCATGCGGATTGACCCCCAGTATTTCCGCCCCGCCGAGGTGGACAGCTTGTTGGGTGATGCATCAAAAGCGAAACAGAAACTGGGCTGGGAGCCCGAGCTTTCCGTGCAGGAGATGTGTGCGGAAATGGTCGCCGAAGACCTGATAACCGCCAAGCGCCATGCCTTGCTGAAACAGCACGGTCTGGAAATACCCGTCACATTGGAAAATGGCTAAGGGGACGATATGCGCAAGATCTATATCGCAGGGCATCGCGGTATGGTTGGCAGTGCGATCCTGCGCAGGTTGCAGCAGCGTCAATCAGCAGGTGAAGCGTTGGAGCTGGTCACCCGCACCCGCGCCGAACTGGACCTGACCGATCAGGCCGCAGTGCGCGCCTTCATGCAGGCCGAACGTCCGGATGTCGTAATCCTGGCGGCCGCAAAGGTGGGCGGCATTCATGCCAATAACTCCTTTCCGGCCGATTTCATCTATGAAAACCTGATGATCGAATGCAATGTGATTCATCAGGCCTTTGCCGCTGGTGTTCAAAGCCTTCTGCAACTTGGCAGTTCCTGTATTTACCCGCGAGATGTTCTCCAGCCGATGCGCGAGGATGCGCTGCTGACCGGTGTGCTCGAGCCCACAAACGAACCTTATGCGGTGGCCAAGATCGCCGGGATCAAGCTGTGTGAAAGCTACAACCGGCAATTCGGGGTCGACTATCGCTCAGTCATGCCGACCAACTTGTACGGGCCCGGAGATAACTTTCACCCGGAAAACAGCCATGTTCTACCCGCCCTGATCCGTCGCTGTCACGAAGCACAGCGCGATGGGGTTGACGAGGTGGTGATCTGGGGCACCGGCACCCCGCGACGCGAATTCCTGCATGTGGATGACATGGCCGATGCGGCGCTGTTTGTTCTGGACCTTCCGCGCGACGTCTATGATGCGAACACCCAACCGATGCTCAGCCATATCAATATCGGAAGTGGACATGATATCTCGATTGCCGATCTCGCCGTGCTGGTCGCTGAAACGACAGGTTTTACCGGACGCATAACGCAGGATGCCAGCAAACCGGATGGCCCTATGCGCAAGCTTATGGATGTGTCCCGCTTGCGTGATATGGGCTGGCAGGATCGAATTCAACTGGATGACGGTATCCGCGAAACCTATGCTTGGTTTCTTAAGCAGGCCGACACGGACCTACGCAACAAATAACCGCCCGGACTCACGCCCGGGCGGTGGTTTTCAGTACCATCGCCCGATTGCCGTGAGCGCCGGAACGGCCAACGAGGCATCTGAAGAGGTTGACAGCACCTGCCAGGTGACGTCCGTGGTAGAAGCGGCATCAAAGCTGAGGAACCGCGCGATCTTGCCAGCGGTACCGCTTAGGACAGGTGTGGTGCCTGCAGCAAAACTGGACGGGAAATTCCACGTACTTGAGCTACTTGCAAACAAAGCACCGTCCGTTGCGGTGCATCCGACTGCGGTCAACGCAGCGGAACAAATCTGCGTTCCGTCGGCAAATCGGACATAGTCGCCATCGGCTGTGCTGCCTCGTTCAATCACTGCGCCGGTAGGGGCGCCGCCGTTTTCGGATACTGACCCCAATAAGTTGCCGGGCCCATACCCGTAATCCGCGCGCATGAGACGGCCCATGGTCGTGTCATCTGCGCTTGCCTGAACGGCTGCCCCGTTGGAAATACCCGTTGCAGGATCGAAACTCAGTGCTTCGGTCCAAGAGCTTCCGTCCGCTGAGACCTTGATGGAGAAACCGTTGCCGCCCGACAGGCCCATTTCCGCGTGTCCCATCCAGTTCGACTGGAACAACAGCGAGGCAGTATCACCGGCACCTGCCTTGTTGATTTTCAGTTGATGACCGCCGCCGTCATGGCTTAGCAACGTGGCCGGAGACCGAACGGACAGACGGTTGGTGCTGTCATACCCGGTTGCGATGCCCAGACCGCCTAAGTTCTGGGCCGCGATTGGCGGATCGATCCAGTTTGTGCCATCCCAGACTTTCAGCTGCTTCGCTGCCTGATCCCACGCCCGCCACCCAATTTCGGGCACGACGAAATGCCAGGCATTATCCAGCCATGCGGCCAGCTTGCCCGCCTGACCGTTCCATTCAGCGACAGGGTTGCCGCCAAGCGCGTGGACTTCACCTTGCTCGGGAACGGCGGGCGGGGTTGTTGCTTGCAGCGAAGCAACAGTCAGCTGCACGACCAGATCCAGCTGTCGCAGCGCTTCGTTATGGGTGACGTGTTTCTGCGCCTGTGCAGGTTGCAGATAGGGTAGGTTCAATCGGGGTGAGCTTTGCGACATGGGCGTCCTCCTGAGACCATCGGTCCATCAATGATTGCGCGCCAAACTGCCGTGGCAGGTCTGAATCCCGCCTCACCGGGGCGCACTCCCCGGAAGAACTTTGTTAACCAGTGAATTTCCATCGTCGAAACAGAAGCTATGGAAGCGCGGCTATTGTTTCGCAAGTTGGTGGGGCAGAGTGATGGATTCTACCTATCGGCAGGTATTGCGGTGATCACCGGGGAATCCTGTAACGCCCCTCAATCTCGGGCGTAAATATCCTCGTAACGGACAATGTCGTCTTCACCCAAATAGGTCCCGGTCTGAACTTCGATCAACACCATGGGGACCTTACCGGGGTTCTCCATTCGATGAACCGCGCCCAGTGGGATGTAAACGGACTCGTTTTCGGACACGAGGCGTTCTTCTTCGCCGATCGTAACCTTGGCCGTGCCTTCGACCACGATCCAATGCTCGGATCGGTGATGATGCGATTGCAGGCTCAGTGCCGCGCCCGGATGGACGTGAATGCGTTTGACCTGAAACCGCTCTCCGACGACCAAGCTTTCAAACCAGCCCCACGGGCGATGATCGACGGGTAATTCTTCGGCTTGTTTCGCGCCTTTTGCCTTCAGTGCTGCAACTGCCTGTTTGACGTCCTGCGCCTTGTCCATGCTTGCAACAAGAACAGCGTCAGGCATGGCAACTGTGATTACGTTCTCAAGACCCATCGCAACCACTTCTTGCGTGGGCGACTCCGAGCGCACTAACACGTTGTGGCAGTCAATGGCGGTGACTTCGCCGGTTGTGGCAACGCCACTAGCATCAGGATTGCTCAGCTCTTGCACGGCAGACCAGCTGCCGACGTCAGACCACCCGGCCGCATAAGGTACTACGCTGAGATTGCTGGCTTTTTCCATAACGGCATAGTCGATCGAGATATCCTGAACCTTTGCCCATGCATCAGCGTCGAGGCGCAAAAAGCCAAGATCCGTTTTGGCCCCTTTGACAGCGGCCTGAACCGGGCCCAACAGATCAGGAGCGTGCTGTTGAAAGGCAGCAATGATATCTTTGACGCCAAAAAGGAATATACCTGAATTCCAAAGGTATGTGCCTTCGTCCACCATGGCCTGGGCGCTGTTCAGATCTGGTTTCTCAACGAACCGATCCAGCGGAACCGTGGCGTCTGTGATGTCAGGTGCGTGGCGGAGCTTTAGGTAGCCATATCCCGTTTCTGGCCTGTCAGGTGTGATGCCGAAGGTCACCAGATCGCCTCGTTCTTCTATAGCTTCGGCGCCTCGCGCGACGGCCGCATGAAAAGCAGGCTTGTCTGGAACGACATGGTCGGACGGTGCCACCAGCATCACAGCATCAGGATCGGACTCTGCCAGATACAAGGCTGCGGCCAGAACGGCCGGAGCCGTGTTGCGCCCCTCGGGCTCGATCAGAACCGGTCCGGGATCGATGTCAACTGCGGCCAGTTGTTCAGGCACTACAAAGCGAAAGGCTTCGTTGGTCAGAATCAAAGGTTTGGCATAACGCGCCTCTGCCGGTCCACGAAGTCTGTCGGCACATTCCTGAAGAAGGCTGTTGTCGCCAATCAAGGGCACAAACTGCTTGGGGTAACTCTTGCGCGAGAGTGGCCACAGGCGCGTTCCGGATCCGCCACAAAGGATGACAGGGCAAATTTTCTTCATGGTGCACCCGCCGTGTGACCGCATTGAAACCCGAGGTTCTTGAGAGTTGCCGGATTAGCGCAAGGCATTCAGTTACTGAGCAGCCCTGTTCGCAACAATGAGGTCATGCAGGTACCGGTTCAAATCATCGCGCAGGTCATCTCGGGCCAGCGCAAATGCCACCGTTGCCTGCAGAAAACCCGACTTGGACCCGCAATCAAACCGTTGCCCGTCAAACTTGTAGCCAAAGACTGGCACACCGTTCCCGATGTCCTCTGCGATGGCATCGGTCAGCTGGATTTCACCCCCGCTGCCTTTTTTCATCTGGTTCAGATTGTACAGAACCGAAGGCCCGAGGATATATCGCCCGATTACCGCAAGGTTTGACGGGGCCTCTTCTGGCTTTGGCTTTTCGATCATCCCTTTCGCACGGGTCACGGCGCCAACGTTCTCACTGACATCCAAGATGCCGTAAGAACTTGTCATTTCCGCCGGTACCTCCATCGCGGCAACCATGTTGCCTCCGGTTTCCTCATACGCCTCGATCATCTGCTGAAGGCAAGGCTTGTCGCCAGCGATGACGTCATCAGGCAGCATGACAGCAAAGGGCTCGTCCCCGATCAGTCGCCGTGCGCACCAGACAGCATGGCCCAAACCCAGCGCTTTGTGCTGTCGGATATAAGCGATAGCACCGCTTTCCATATTTGTTGCGTTCAAGGTCTCAAGCAATTCGTCTTTGCCTTTGGCCTTCAGTTCCTGTTCGAGCACCAGATTATGGTCGAAATAGTCCTCGAGCGCGGACTTCCCGCGCGAAGTCACAAAGATGAATTCCTTGATACCGGCTGCCCGGGCCTCGTCGATCGCATATTGAACCAAGGGTCGGTCAACAAGTGTCATGATCTCTTTGGGGACAGATTTTGTCGCTGGCAAGAACCGGGTGCCCAGCCCTGCTACGGGAAAAATCGCCTTAGTGACCTTACGTGTCATGTGACCTCTCAAATTCAATTTACTTTGGACAATCCGCAGCATTTTGAGAATAGCTCATATTCTGCGAAGCCAGGTTAATCAATGTCGTGCAACGTAGCTGACTCGTATTAGTTAAAATCTGCCATTTTCCGGGAGGCAGAGTCAAAAGCTTGAGCGCGGGAAATTGCCGGTATCGTGCTAAACACTGTTGAATTGCGGCAGGTTGTCGCGAAGTTTGCATTGCTCTGGCCTGCAAGTGGAAAAACATTTGCGACACGTCACACAAAGCATCCCCAAAGCCGGTTTGACGGCTTTGGGGAACAGTCTACGCGTTGCCCATAATGGTTTCGAGCGGGTCGTGTTCGGCTACGAAATGGTCCGGAGCGATTTCGCTCAACTTCGGAACGTAGTTTGCCTCACCAGCCGCTAAGCGACTGGGCAAAAACCGAAGTGCCGCCTTGGGGTCCATGGGCGAGGGTAACTCACCGGGCAGTTTCAGGCGTGTGCGGCTGCGCTCCACATCCGGATCGGGAATCGGCACGGCCGAGATCAGCGACTTCGTGTAGGGATGGATCGGCTCAGAGCAGATCACTTCACCATCGCCCAGCTCGACAATGCGTCCCAGATACAGAACCATGATCCGGTTCGACACCGCCCGAACCACCGATAGGTCGTGGCTGATGAAGATCATCGACAGGCCGAACTCTTGTTGCAATTCGCGCAACAATTCCACGATTTGAGCTTGAATGGACACGTCTAAGGCTGAAACGGCCTCGTCGCAGATAATCAGCTTGGGCTTGTTGATCATTGCCCGCGCGATTCCCACACGCTGGTTCTGCCCTCCAGATAGCTCGTGAGGGTAGCGGTTGATCATATTGGCCTTCAGCCCCACCCTCTCCATCATTTCGGCGACCAATTCCTTACGTTCACGCTCGGTCAGGTCGGGGCGATAGGTCTTCAGTGGCTCGGCAATCGAAGCTGAAATCGTCATGCGCGGATCAAGACTGGCCAGCGGATCCTGAAATACAATTTGCAGATCCTTACGGTACTTGTTCAGTTCGGCCCGTTTCAGCCCGACGATTGGATGGCCCAGCCAGCTGACATTGCCGCCGCTGGGTTCGATCAGTTGCAGTACCGCACGCGCAAGCGTGGACTTGCCACAGCCGGATTCACCCACAACTCCCAACGTTTCGCCCTTGCGGATATCAAAGCTGACTCCGTCAACGGCCTTTAGCGGTACCTTGTGCCCAAACAGGCCGCCCGGAACATGGATCGGGAAGTGAACTTTGACGTCGTCGACCTTAAGCAGCGGTTCATCCGTCTTGCCCAATGCTTTGGGTGCGTCACCGGCATCGATCCGCGGCATCGCCTCGAGCAACGTGCGGGTGTACTCGTGCTGCGGTGCGCGGAAGATTTCACGCGTGTCTCCGGCTTCGACGAATGCACCCATCCGCATGACCTGAATCCGATCGCACATCCGCGCGACGACGCCCATGTCGTGGGTGATCAGGGCGATCGCGGTGCCTTCGTCCTTTTGCAGGCGTACCATCAGATCAAGAATGTCGGCCTGTACGGTGACGTCCAGCGCAGTCGTCGGTTCGTCCGCAATCAGCAGCTTTGGGTTGCACAGCATCGACATGGCAATCATGACCCGTTGGCGCATACCGCCCGATAATTCGTGCGGATACTGATCCAGGCGGCGCTTTGCCTCTGGAATGCGGACACGATCCAGCCAATCCAGGCAGCGCGCCCGCGCAGCTGAACCTTGCAGGCCTTCATGCACCTGCAACACTTCGCGCATTTGCTGGCCAATCCGCAGGTGCGGGGTCAGGGCGGTCAGCGGATCCTGAAAAATCATGCCGACATCGTCACCGCGGATTTTGTTCAGCTTGTTCACGGGTAGGTTCAGGATTTCCTTGCCGTTCAGCAGGGCTGATCCGGATGCACGCCCGGCCGTCGGTAACAACCCCATCGCGGCCATGAAAGTCTGGCTTTTGCCCGACCCGCTTTCGCCGACGATGCCGAGGCATTCGCCGGGATTGATGTCAAAGCTGATGCCTTTGACGGCCTCGACCACACCATCAGGTGTATCAAAGCGGACGCTCAGGTCCTTAACAGAGAACAGGCTCATATCAACGATCCTTCGGGTCTAAAGCGTCACGCAAACCATCACCGATGAAGAACATGGTGATGATGATGGCGACATAGAATGTCAGGGGGTATATCAGCTGCCACAGGGTGCCATAGCCCATGGTTCCAGCCCCTTCGGCGATCAGACGGCCCAGCGAGGTGTAGGGTTCTGAAATCCCAAGTCCCAGGAATGAGATGAAGCTTTCTGTCAGGATCATCTCGGGCACCAGCAGCGAGGCATACACGATCACCACACCCAGCAAGTTGGGCAGGATGTGACGGTACATGATCGTAAATTCACTGACACCGGCGGCACGCGCGGCCTCGATAAATTCGCGGTTCTTCAAGGTCAGTGTTTGGCCTCGGACAATCCGGGCCATGGTCAGCCAACCGACCGCACCGAGCGCGATGAACAGCATGAAGAATGATCGCCCGGCCACAACCAGTAGAAGGATGATGACAAGTGTTGCAGGGATCGCCAGCAAAATATCCACGAACCGCATCATGACGCTGTCCGTCCGGCCGCCGATATACCCGGCAGCAATGCCGTAACAGGTTCCGACGATCAGAGCTGTCGCTGCCCCGATCAGGCCAACCAGCAGCGACGTGGTCGTCGCCTGAATGACCCGGCTGTATAGATCACGCCCCAGATCATCGACACCGAAATAGTGTCCGGATTCGACGGATGGCATACCCATCCCGCGCACGTCACCCATGACGTTCCAGTCGATTTCCTCGTTGCTCCACACCGCGAAATAGGGACCGATGATCGTGAAAAGCACGATCAGACCCAAAATGAAAACGCTTGCCATTGCAGCTTTGTTTCGGACAAAACGCATGCGCGCGTCCTGCCAGAGTGAACGCCCCTGAACGACCGTGTAATCGGTGATCTCTTCGGCCAGATGGGCGGCTTTTTGTGATTTTCCAAGCATTGCCAGTCCCTCAGTACCGGATTTTCGGATCGAACCAGGCATAAGCCAGATCGGTCAGCAGGTTGACGATTACAGTCAGCGCGCCATAGAGGATCGTTACCCCCAGTAGCACCGCGTAGTCGCGGGACAGAGCAGAGCCCACGTAGGCCTGGCCCAGGCCGCCGGTCGAAAAGTAGATGTCGACAAAGACAGAACCTGTCAGCACGTAGACAAAGACTGGCCCCAGATAGGACACGACCGGAAGCAGCGTGGGTTTCAGCGCATGGCGCCAGATCACGGTTCTGGTGGGCAGGCCTTTCGCCCGCGCGGTGCGAATGAAGTTCGAGTTCAGAACCTCAAGCATCGATGATCGCGTAATCCGCGCGATAGATCCCATATATGACGTCGCCAGTGCGATAACGGGCATGATCAGGTATTGCCACTGACCACCGTTCCAGCCACCGCCCGGCAGCCATCCCAGCCACAAGGTGAAGGTCAGGATCAGGATCGGTCCCATGATGAAGTTCGGCAGCGCCTGCGCCGCAATCCCCAGACCCACGGCGAAGTAATCGATCCAGCTATTATGCTTGATCGCCGCCGCGATGCCGAGGCTGACGCCCACTGCGGTCGCAAGAAGAAACGACAGCGAGCCATAAGTCAGCGAAATCGGGAAACCTTGCGCGATGATGTCATTGACGTCCCGGTCCTTGAACTTGAAGGACGGGCCGAAATCGAAATGCACGACGATGTTGTACAGGTAATCCCACAGCTGTTTCCACAGCGGTTGGTCCAGCCCGTACCGCGCCTCGATGTTGGCCAGAACCTGCGGCGGCAAGGGCCGCTCTGAGGTAAAGGGCCCTCCGGGCGCGAAGTGCATCAGAAAGAAACAGGCGACGATCAGCAATAGGATCGTCGGAATGGCAACCAGCAGTCGCCGCAAACTATAGGCAAGCATTCCATGCCCCCATTATTGGCGCTGCCCCGGAAAGTGTCCCGGGGCAGTGCGTGATCAAAGGATGATTAATCTGCGAGCTTGTACAGGTTCTTCGAGTACCAGTTCTGCTCGACATTGTTCACCGGCCAGTTCCCGACGTCGCTATCCATCATGTAGACACCAGCATAGTGGTAGATCGGGATAACCGGAGTTTCCTGGGCGATGATGCGCTCGACCTCGGTGTACAGCGGGGCCGGATCATCCGAGGTTTTCGCCTCGGTCAGCAATTCGTCAACGCGGGCGTTGTTGTACTTGCCGTCGTTGTAGCCTGAGTCCGACTGCAGCAGATCCAGGAAGGTGGACGCTTCGTTATAGTCGCCACACCATGCGCCACGGGCCAGTTCAAAGTTCTGGTTACCGCGTTCTTCCAGGAAGACCTTCCATTCCATGTTGGCCAGTTCGGCGTTTACGCCCAGCTTTTGTTTCCACATCTGGCTCAACGCAACGGCGACCTTCTTGTGGTTCTCTGCGGTATTATAAACCATTTCAAAGCTCAGCGGATTATCCGGGCCATAACCGGCTTCTGCCAGTAGTTCCTTCGCCAGTTCGTCACGCTCGGCTTGAGACATCGACGCCATTTCGACTGCCGGTACGGTGAAACCCGCAGTTGCTTCGGGCGCGAAAGTGTAGGCCTCGGGCTGACCACCAGCCAATACTTTTTCGGTGATGATCGCACGGTCTACAGCCAGCGAAAGGGCCTGACGGACGTTCGGATCCTTGAAGGCTTCGGGGCCGCTGTCGGACACATTGAAGGTGTAATAGTAGTTACACAGGCGCGGGAAGCTGATGGCCTCGTCCGGATGCTCCTGCTTCAGCCGCGGGTACTGACCGGCTGGGATTTCAGTGCGATCCAGCTCACCGGCCAGATAGCGGGTCAGCGCGACGTTTTCGTCGTTGATGACCAGCGCCACAACTTTTTCAACGATAGTGTTGTCGTTGTCCCAGTACATTTCGTTACGCTCGCGCACGGAACGTTCCTGCGGAAGGTGCTCGGTCAGAACATAGGCACCGTTCGAAACGATGTTTTCCGGCTTCGTCCAGGCGTCACCAAATTCCTCAATCACTTTTTGCGGCGCAGGGAAGGTGGTCGAATGCGTTGTCATCTGCGGGAAGTAGGGCAGAGGTGCGCTCAGACGGACTTCCAGCGTTTTGTCGTCGATGGCTTTGACGCCCAGATCGTCAATCGATGCGTTGCCTGCGATGATCTCGGCGGCGTTCTCGATCGACATCAGTTCCATGAACCACGCGTAGGGCGACGACAGGGCGGGATCGACGGCGCGTTTCCAGGCAAACACAAAGTCGCCTGCGGTCACCGGATCACCATTCGACCACTTCGCATTGTCGCGCAGAGTAAAGGTATAGACGTCTTTGGTGTCGTTGGTGGTATAGCCTGTGGCAACACCCGGAACCAGATTCCCGTCCTCGTCCTGGTTCATTAGACCTTCGAACAGGTCACGTACGATTTCCGCGCCAGAAACGTCTTCGACGACCTGCGGGTCAACCGAGCTGTGTTCGTCCAGAATGCGATAGGTAAAGGTTTGATCATCTGCCAGCGCTTCGCCGGTAACAGGATGAGTTCCGGCCGCCATAACAGCGCCGGTGATCATGGTTGAGGACAATAGTCCTGCCAGTGAGGTTCGGATGATTTTCTTCATATGTCTTACTCCCATTTTTTTGGTGTCGGGTGCTCGCAACTTCAGGTGCGTGGCGACCCTGATCTGTTGTATTTCCGGTAATCAATTGGGATTCGCTTTGATCCAGATCGTGCGGGAACGCGAAACTCGTGTCGTACTGACTCCAGTGATATGTCGGAAATCCAATTGCGAAAGCCTTCTTTCACTGCGGCGGAAGGTGGCACCTTTTTAACAAAGGTAAAAGGTTTTGTGGTGAAATGAGCGGGGGAAGGCCGAATGGAACCGTAACAGGGTCGGCCGCTGAAATAATATTTTGAAACTCCCGGCAGCCATGACATTTTCGTGAAGCACAAATATTCAGCTGTTTATATGAGTCCCGCGCAGCCGTTGTCCGCCGCGAATCGCTTGGGCTTTCAGGGGGCCAGTTGGGCTTTCATGCGGGCCTCAGGAAAGCAGGTTGGCGCGCGACCGGTTGCCTCTTGCCAGCGCCCGATGGATCTGCGGGTTTTGTAACCCGGTAGCCCGTCCGCGCCGCCGACATCATGCCCCTGTTGTTCCAGCGCCTGCTGCATTCTGGCGATGTCCGTACGGTAGAGGCCACCGACATTGCCCCACCGATTGCTGAAATCCCCGACACCGTAGTGGATACGGTCCGCTACATGGCCGACAAACAGCGCGTAGAGGTCACTGGTGTTGTAATCTTTAAGGACATAGAAATTCGGAGTAACGATGAAGGCCGGACCATTGCGCCCCGCAGGCATCATTAGGTAGCCCTCTGCCGACAGTTCATGTGCCGGAAACGGTCGCCCCGATACTCTTGTGATCCCCATGGCAGCCCAATCTTTAATCAGCCGCCCCTGATCCGGGCCTTCCAAAGTGCAGGACACATCGCCTGGCACGACCACCTCGAACCCCCAGTCCCGCCCTTCGACCCAGCCGTGCCTGTCAAGATAATTACCGATCGAGGCGAGTGTATCTGCAGGCGATGCCCAGATATCGGCGCGACCGTCGCCATCGCCATCGGCGGCGTAGGTCAGAAAGCTGGACGGCATGAACTGCGGTTGCCCCAATGCTCCGGCCCAGCTGCTTTTCATCCCCCGCCCCGAGACATGGCCCGCTTCGGCAATCTGCAAAGCGGCGATGAGTTCGCCCGTGAAAAAATCCGCTCGGGTGCTCATAAACCCCTTGGTGCCAAGAACCTGAAACGCATCGTGGCGGATCGGCACCTGGCCATACCCACTTTCGCGGCCCCAGATCGCCAACAGGATGCTTGACGGAACACCCGTTTCCGTCTCGACCCGTGCAAGAATTTGTGCGTGTCGCTTGGCCATCTTCCGGCCAACGGACGTGGCGCCCTGCACCGCGTTTGCATTGAAATACCGGCCAGGAGAGCCAAATTCGGCCTGTTGCTGCTTTTTGCGACCAATGGGTTTGTGACCGGGGGGCACTAGATCCGGCAGATCCCAGTTCAATGTCACTCCGGAAAAGGCCTGCTCAACAGTGCTGCGGGACACGCCTTTGGCCGATGCCTGTGGCCATACATTTTGCCAGATCCAGTCCTGAAACTGCCGCTCGATTGCCGCTCGATCCTGCGCCAGTGCTGCTGTTGCATGCAGGCAGAACAGAAAGGTGATAGCAAACCGAAACATCACCCTCAGGTCTCGCCCGACGGCTATTGCATGTCAATAATGTACTAGTACGGGCCACCATTATCTGTCCCTGTACGGTGTCGTTCGGAATATTCCTTGAGAAATTGTCAGACTCTGCCGATAGTTGACCGTATTGGACTTATAATTTGAGGGCGAGCAGGCGTGACCATTTTCAGGATGTTCTGTGCAACCGTGCCAGCACTTTTGGGTGTTGCTGCGGTTCTTGCATCCTCGCAGGGCGCATTGGCCAGTGACAGTTTCATGGATCCTCAAGGACCGATTGCAGCGGTGCAAAAAACGCATCTGCTGCGTGCGACGGGGCTGATCCTGATCGCAGTGATTCCGGTACTGGTTCTGGTTCCGTTGATTGCTCTGCGCTATCGCCGGCGTAAGAACAGTGCCGCCGCCTACAGGCCCAATTGGGATTTCTCACCCGGGCTGGAGTTTCTTATGTGGGGTGTGCCTGTAGTCATCGTGGCCATCCTGTCGTTTTATCTTTGGAAAGCTACACACCGACTGGATCCTTATTCCGCCCCTTTTGGCGAAGAACCAGCGCTGCGGGTGCAGGTTGTCGGATTGGATTGGAAGTGGCTGTTCATCTATCCCGATCTCGGCATTGCCAGTGTCGGAGAGCTGGGCATCCCAGTGAAACAGCAGGTCGCGATGACCTTGACGACGGACACCGTTATGCAATCCTTCATGATCCCGGCGCTGGCGGGCCAGATCTACGCCATGCCGGGGATGACAACGCAGCTGCATGTAGTGGCCGATACGCCCGAGACGATGCAAGGCGAAAACACGCAGTATAACGGACGCGGCTTTACCAAGCAGAAATTCAGTACGGTCGCCATGCAAGCGGATGAATTCAACGCATGGGTCGAGGGCGTGCGTCAGAACGGCATTACGTTGGATCCGCCAACGTATGAGACGCTTGCCATGCGCACGGACCGGGACGAGGTTCAGGCCGCACTCGGGACAGATAAGATGCCTGAAACCGCGTTGTATTTTACGTTGGATGACGGCGATCTTTTCCACAGCATTCTGCAACGTTACCACAATGGCAAGCCGCTGCCACAGGACCAACAACCCGGAACGTCAACCTTCGGGCAGGAGGCTAGTCAATGACAACCACAGATACTGGGTTCTTTGGTCGCCTCACTTGGGATGCGTTTCCTGTCGCTGGGCTGATCCAGAACCCAAGCACAAACGAGATTATCGCCAATGCTGCGGCGGCAATTGTCATTATTGGTGTTCTGGCGGTGGTCGGCTTGCTGACATGGTTTAGACTTTGGGGGCCGCTGTGGCGAGACTGGCTGACCAGCGCGGATCACAAGAAAATCGGCATCATGTATATCGTCTTTGCCATCGTGATGCTGGCGCGGGGGGTGTTGGAAGGCGTGGTCATGCGCGCGCAACAGGCGGTGGGGCCAGGCGATGGATTTCTTGAGGCCGAACATTTCGCGGAGTTGTTCAGCACCCATGGCACGATCATGGTCTTCTTTGTGGCTGTACCTTTTGTCTTTGGCGTCGCGAACTATGTGATCCCGCTGATGATCGGCGCGCGGGACGTGGCGTTTCCCAGACTAAACCAGATCGGGCTTGGGATTACCGTCTCGGCCGGGATGATGCTGATGGTCTCGCTGGTGGTCGGAGAGTTTTCGACTGGCGGCTGGACTGCCTATCCGCCATATACCGGGGCCGCGTTCAATCCTGGCGTTGGGCCGGATTACTGGATCTGGGCCATCGTGGTTTCAGGTGTCGGTACCACCCTGACAGGCATAAACTTTGCCGTGACGATCTATAAGCTTCGTGCGCCTGGGATGAAGTTCATGCGGTTGCCGATGTATTGTTGGACGATCATATGCAGCTCGATCCTGATCATCTTTGCAATGCCGCCTTTAGGGGTTGCCGCGCTACTGCTAGCTGCCGACCGATATCTGGACTTCCATTTCTTCACGAACGACCTCGGCGGCAACATGATGAACTATGCCAATTTGTTCTGGCTGTTCGGCCACCCAGAGGTCTATCTGCTCGTCCTGCCTGCCTATGGAATCTATTCCGAGGTTTTCGCCACATTCTCAGCCAAACGGCTGTACGGCTACAACTCACTGGTCATCGCCACCATGTCGATTGCGGTGTTGTCCTTCACGGTCTGGCTGCACCATTTCTTCACGATGGGGCAAAGCGCTTTGATCAATGCGGTATTTGGCATCGCGACCATGTTGATTGCCATCCCGACCGGCGTAAAAGTCTATGACTGGATGGCGACGCTGTGGCGTGGGCGCATTCGGTTTTCGGTGCCGATGCTCTATAGCCTGGCGTTTCTGATGTTGTTTGTGATCGGCGGGCTCAGTGGTGTTGTACTGGCCAACCCGACTGTGGACTATCAGGTTCACAACACCCTGTTTCTGGTGGCGCATTTCCACAACGCGCTGCTGCCGGGTGTGCTGTTCGGCCTGTTGGCGGCCTACAACTACTGGTTCCCCAAGGCTTTCGGGTTCCGTCTGAACGAATTCTGGGGCCGCGTCTCAGTTTTCTGCTGGACCGTTGGGTTCCTGCTGACATTTATGCCGCTATACTTTGTCGGGCTTATGGGGATGCCCCGGCGGTCTTTCAGTTACGCTGACCCATCATTTCAACCTTATATGATCGTCGCCGTCATCGGCGCATTGGTTATCACCTGCGGGCTGTTCTCGATCCTGATCCAGCTGTGGGTCAGCATCCGAGACCGGGATAAGACACGCGTGCCTGTGGGCGACCCTTGGGACGGGCGCACGTTAGAGTGGTCAATCCCATCGCCGCCACCGCCCTACAACTTTGCTATTATCCCTGAAGTCACTGATAGGGATGACTTTGCAGCTACCAAAGAACGGGGCGAGGCCTATCCGACGCCCGACGCGTATGAAGATATTGAAATGCCGCGCAACACCGGTATTGGCTTTGTCCTTTGTGTTCTCAGCGGCATCTGGATGTTTGCACTGGTCTGGTGGATCTGGTGGCTGGCGGCGTTGATCACCGTTCTAATCATCCTGTCCATCATTGTCTGGACCTTTGATACCAGTACTGAACTGGTCATCCCGGCGGAAGAAGTCCGAAAGGAACACGAGGCCTGGCTGGCACTGGTTCACAGTTCAAGCGCAGTTGACCGCGATCATGAAACAGCAACGGAAAACTGCGGCCTTGCTCGTCCTGACATGGAGGCCGCGACATGAGACGCGCACCATCGCAAAGTTATCCGGGCCTGAACCTTGGTGAAGACCACGCCAGCGCCGACAAGTTCTCTGAGGTTGTCACATTTGGGTTCTGGGTGTTTCTGATGAGCGACCTGGTCTATTTCGGTCTGATGTTCGCCATCTACATCACGATGATTGATGCGCAAGCTGGCGGGCCCGGACCGCACGAGCTGTTTGACCTCAAAAGCATCTTTGCCCAAACCATGATCCTGCTGACCAGCAGCTTGACGGTCGGTCTGGCCATGTTGGCACTGAAATACAACTTGCCGCGGGCGCGCATTGTTCTTTGGTTCGCAGTGACGCTTTTGTTAGGCCTCAGCTTTCTGGTTCTTGAAATCCGCGACTTCATGGCCATGGCCGAAAAGGGAGGTATCCCTCAGCGTAGCGGGTTCTTGTCGGCATTCTATGGGTTGGTGCCATTGCACGGTCTGCACGTGGCGGCAGGATGCCTCTGGCTGATCGTGCTGGGCATCCAGTTGCGGGTGATGGGCCTGACTGATCTGCTGATGTCGCGCGTCGTGCGATTGGCTCTGTTCTGGCATTTCCTCGACCTGATCTGGATCGGCATCATCACCATCGTGTATTTCGGAGGGTTGGCCTATGGATAGACGAACCGAGATGCACCATCGCGAGCGTCGGCGGTATGTGATCGGCTATGGCGGGTCGTTGTTGCTGACATTGGCAGTTTTTCTAATCGCCTACTGGGTCGGGATAGAAACAAAGGGTGTCTACCTGTCCATTGGTTTGCTGGGCCTGGCGCAGTTGGTCGTACAGCTGGTGTATTTCCTGCACATTGATCGACGCCGAAGCAGCCGCGAAGATCTGGATCTGATCCTTTTTTCAACGCTTGTATTGTTGATCATCATTGGTGGAACAGTTTGGATCCTGGGGAATCTGGCAATCCGCATGCATATGCACGTTATGTAATACCGCCCGTAAGAACCAATCCCACCCACAAGGCCAGCCAGCACAGCATAAGACTGAGCAGGATGTTTCCGGCTGCGAATACAATTGTGCGATTGCGGTGCAGTTCCAACGATTGATAGGCAAAACTGGAAAAGGTTGTGAAGCCTCCGCAGAAACCAAAGACCAATCGTTTTTCTTCCTCTGCCATCTCGACAGGGCCACCAAGGTAGCCTATCCAGAGGCCCAGCAACAGGCTGCCCGCAATATTCACGATCAGTGTTGAATAGGGCAGATCGTGGGTCACCCGCCGCGTAAGCCAGTGACGCATTACAGCCCCCAGGCCTCCGCCCAGCCCGAACATGGCGTGTAGATAGAGATCGGTCATTCCCGGGCCCTCCCGATCCGGGATCGGCGACCCAGCGCCTCGCCAAGAATGGCAGCGCCAAGACCAAAGATGATCTCGGCAGTGATTGCAGCAATGACGGACCAGCCGTCGGTTTCCGCAATCCGCTCCAACTCGGCCACGAAGGATGAAAACGTCGATAAGCCGCCACAGAATCCAACCGCGCCTAGATGCAAAACATGGGCATGAATCCGGTGACGCACTGCGTAGAGCCAGCCCAGAATGAAACAGGCTGCCACGTTAATGCCAAAAGTGGCCGTCAGCATAGGCGCGCCGGGGACTTCCAGCGCAAACGCTTCGCGCAGAAGCGATCCCGCTGCCCCGCCAACAAAGACGGCGCAGTACATCAGGGCGCGATCGCTGACGTTGCGTGCTGAATTTGCCACGGCGATTGATCCTGCTCTGGCCTGCGTTCTTATTGCCATACAGTTTGCACATGCGCGGATCAACGGTCTGGATGGTGTCATCAACCACCGGTCGCCAAACCGGAGGATTCCGCGACAAGGGCTTCAAATACTTGCAATCTAAGGCCTATCTGTTTCACGATTGAACCAGGGTCGGGCCGGCTGGGCCTGCAACTGCGCTCGGCGCGTCCAAAAGGAGATCATTGATGATTGTTCGCAGGATCTATTTTGCAGTCACCTTTTTCATTCTGCCCCTGACAGTTTTGCTAGGGTTGTTCTGGGGGCACGCTTTTTGGCTGCTGGTGCTGGTCGTTCCTTATGTGCTGATCGGTTACTACGACCTGAAAACAAACAAGCACAATGTTCTGAACAATTATCCGGTTCTAGGCCATTTCCGGTACATGCTGGAGTTCGTCAGTCCCGAAATCCGTCAGTATTTTGTGGAAACAAATGAAAGCGGGCGACCATTCAACAGGATCATCCGCGGGTTGGTCTATTCGCGCGCGAAAGGGCAGGTTGATACGCAGGCTTTCGGCACCCAATATGATATCACGACCGTTGGCTACCATCGCGCCAATCACTCGCTGGCACCAAAAGATGTGGACGTTAGCGAAGAACGCGTGGTGCTGGGCGGCCCACAATGTACGAAACCCTATAGTGCTTCGCGGTTGAACGTGTCTGCCATGAGTTTCGGCGCCCTCAGCGCCAATGCCATTCGTGCATTGAACGGCGGGGCCAAAGACGGCGGTTTCGCCCACAACACTGGGGAGGGCGGTCTGTCGCCGCACCATCTGGCCGAGGGTGGAGACATCATCTGGCAAATCGGCACCGGCTATTTTGGCTGCCGAACACCCGAGGGTGGGTTCGACAAGGACAAGTTTGCCGAAAAGGCGCAAAAGGATGTTGTCAAGGCCATCGAAATCAAGCTGTCTCAGGGCGCAAAGCCTTCCCATGGTGGCGTGCTGCCAGCGGCAAAGGTCGACAAAGAGATTGCCGAGATCCGAGGTGTACCCGAGCATCAGGACGTGATCTCGCCGCCGATCCACTCGGCGTTTGAGGGCCCGACTGGGTTGATGGAATTTGTGCAGCACCTGCGCGAAATGTCGGGCGGAAAACCCGTTGGATTCAAACTGTGCATTGGTAACCCTTCCGAGTTCATGGCGATTTGCAAGGCGATGCTTGAGACGGGTATCCTGCCCGATTTTATCACTGTGGATGGCGCGGAAGGCGGAACCGGCGCAGCCCCGGTCGAGTTCACCAACCGTCTTGGAATGCCAGTGAATGAGGCACTGATCTTCGTGAACAATTGCCTGCGCGGTATAGGAGTTCGGGACAAGATCCGCATTATCTGCTCGGGCAAAGTTGCAACCGGATTCGATATGGTCGAGAAATTCGCTTTGGGCGCGGATATGTGCAACGCCGCACGGGCGATGATGTTTGCGGTCGGATGTATTCAGGCGTTGCACTGCAACACCAACCGATGCCCTTCAGGGGTTGCCACACAAGACCCAATCAGGGGAAGCGCGATAAAAGTGCCGCAAAAACGGCAGCGGGTGCATCGTTTCCATGACAGCACGCTGGAGAGCTTTCGCGAATTACTGGGGGCAATGGGCAAAGAGAAAGTCTCGGAACTGTGTCCTTCGGATATTCGCCGCCGCACAGCTGACGAGCGTGAACGATCTTATGCCGAACTCTACGAGTCTATCGATGAAGGCGCATTGTTGGGGGATAAGGTTCTGCCGACCTATGCCGAGGATTGGAACCGGGCTTCGTCAGCTCATTTCTGATCTTTAGCAGAACCAAGTCACAGTGGGCGCCGAAATCGCTCTCGGGGCTCGACTAAGAACGCGAGTCCCGAGGGTTATTAGCCGAATGCGTATGGATCCTGCGAACGCTCCACTCGACAGCATCCCGCATGGTTTTCCCAAGGGCTACATCGAAGGCTTCGACCAGATCGGGGGTCTGATCGCTGACAGCTAACACGTTTTCCCGAAACGAGCTGGAGGCGATAATCTTGTCCTCGTACTCGTCAATGATCTTGATGTTGATGCGAACTTCCACACGCACGGTTTTTGCGTCTTCGGTTTCACTGACCACAATACCCTGAAACTCACGCAAATCGGGCGCGATGACGTAGTCGGCCCGCAACCCGACGGTCGACCGACCCACCGCCGCCACCTTGCCGGAATTCTCGTAACTTTCGACCATCAGGGCCTGCACGATTAGGGGTGCGCGGTCCACCCAACGGGCTCGGGGCAGGTATTGCACTTGCAGTGCCGTGGGCTGAACCGCGATTTGATCCGTATTGACTGCTGCCGTAGCAGTGGGTTCTTCAACGACGATCTGCTTTCCTATGCGCGGCAGCGACGGTGAAAACGTGCTTTTCGGCGTCAGAAGGTACAGGTCGTTCGGTTTGGACGCCTGTCGCAAGGTGTCAAGCCCAGTGCATCCAGCCAAAAAAGCCAGAACCAGAGTCATAATTAGAGGCCGGATCATTGGCGAAACTCCGATGCTTGAGTGCCGAGTAGGAAGCGGGCCGGATCGCGTTCGACCTTGTCGACCAGCCGGTCCAGACTGATGACCAGACGCTGCGATTCCTCGATGAACCGGACGAATTGCGGCAGGCCCACGCGAAGGAAGTCCGAAACCTGCCTGCGGTTGTCCTGAACAATACCGTCGATGGTTCCAAGCAGGTCTGATGCTGATTGAGATGCGCTCAGGATATCATCCGAAACCTGGTCGATCTTGGCGGTGATATTTGATACGGTTTCGGTCACTTGGTTTGCTGCCTTGCGCACATCTTCGGCAACCGGTGCAATGTCCTCGTCCATCACCCGGTTGGCCGAGTCAAAGGCGCGTTCCGCTGACGTCAGCGCGGCTTTGGCGGTGTCTATCGCCGAATTGATTGACCCGAGAGTCGTGTTCGCGTTGGCAAAGGTCTCGGTGACAGTGCCAAGCGTGAGGCTGCCTTCTTCGGACAGGACGATCAGGTGATCCGCCAGCCTAGAGCCACGTTCGATGAAGGGGCGAATTTCCTGCGCAATAACCTGTTCGGCGGTTTGCAGGGTCTCGTTTGCCGTATCCAGCGTGGTTTTGGCGGATTCCGAGGCGTCCTTTAGGCTTTTCAGTGTGTCGGTACCGGTGGTCAGTGTCGTCTCGGCGGTGTCGGCCAGCGTATCCAGACGTTTGGTAAAGGCTCCGATGTCCTTCGCAGCACCGCCCAGATCGCCGGAGAGTGTTTCAAAGTCGGACAGGGTTTTGTCCAGCCGTCCCGAAGCAGATGCCAGATTGTCGAGAATGTCGGTTACGGATTTGCGGTTCTCTTCATCGACGACCTTATTCAAATCTTCTAACAGAGTCAGGGCCTTATCAAGCACTTGCGGGGCGCCCTCCAGCAATGACTGGATCGTGCTGCGCTTGCTTTGAATGACGCTGTTCTGCGACAAGCGCTCAGCCTTGGGTGAGCCGCCGGACAATTCGATATAGGCAACTCCGGTCACGCCCAATGACTGCAATTGGGCAATGGTGTCCTTGGTGATCGGGATGTTGGCGTCCACTTCGATGCGAACACGGACTTTGGAAGGATCGTCGTCATCCAAATTCAATGATATGACCTGTCCAACTGGCAATCCGTTGTAATTCACGCCACCCGCGGCTGACAGGCCTGAAACATTGTCGAACAGAACCTCGTAATAGGCATATTGCCGGGTCACCTCGAACTTGGCGAGCCATAGGAAAAAGCCGAAAACCCCAAGAATACCTGCAAGGGTGAACGCGCCGATCAAGATATAATTCGCTCGGGTTTCCATCGCCTCTACCTGCTTTGCCCCTTCTGTTGTGCCGCGCGGGCGCGGGGGCCTGTGAAATATTCCTGCACCCAAGGATGATCGACCTTGGTCATTTCTTCTATCGGACCTTCAACCAGCACGCGTTTTTCTGCAAGCACTGCGACGCGGTCGCATATGGCATAAAGGCTGTCCAGATCATGGGTTACCATGAAAACAGTCAATCCCAGCGCCTGTTGCAACTCTCCGATCAGATCATCATAGGCGGCGGCCCCGATCGGGTCTAATCCGGCAGTGGGTTCGTCCAGAAACACGATCTCGGGGTCCAGCGACAGGGCACGCGCCAAAGCAGCCCGTTTGCGCATACCGCCTGACAGTTCAGAAGGGAACTTGCTGCAACTAAGTTGCGGCAACCCAACGAGGCTGATCTTGAGCCCGCCAAGCGCTTCCATCAGGCTTTCACTTATGCTTGTATGTTCGCGCAAGGGCGCCATCACATTCTGTAGCACCGTCAGCGAGGAAAACAGCGCGCCGTCCTGAAACGCAACACCCCAGCTTTTTTCGATGCGTTGGCGGTCTTCTTCGGGCCCGTTCAGCACGTCGACACCAAGTACTTCGATACTGCCTGCTGCGGGTTTGTTCAGGCCGACAATTGTACGCAATAATACCGATTTTCCGGTGCCTGAACCGCCGACGACGCCCAGCACTTCGCCTCGCCAGACATCCAGGTTCAGGTCGTCATGAACCACCTGTTCGCCAAATCGATTGGTCAGGTTGCGCACACGGATTACGGCCTCGCGCTGTGCATCGGTTTTGACGGTGTCCTGCAGGGCGGTTCCGTCCATGTCAGACCCCAAGCTCGGAAAAGAAGATCGAGAACAGCGCGTCTATAGCGATGACCATAAAGATGGATTGCACAACCGACGCGGTGGTTCTTTGCCCCACGCTTTCGGACGAGCCCTTGACCTGCATTGCCTGCCAGCAGGCAATCACACCGATTACCAGCGCAAAAAACGGTGCCTTGATCAAACCAATCGCCAATTGCCAGACATCGGTGTTTTCTTTCAGGCGGGTGACGAACATGCCGGGGCTGACACCCAGATCGATCCAGCTCATCAACGCGCCACCGATCAGACCTGCCATATCGGCCACAAAACCCAGAATAGGCAGCATGATCAGCAGGGCCAGAACACGTGGGATGACTAACACCTCGATCGGGTCCAGGCCCAATGTGCGCATAGCGTCGATTTCTTCCTGCACCTTCATCGACCCGATCGAGGCGGTAAAGGCCGATCCCGACCGACCCGCAACGATGATTGCAGTTAGCAAGACGCCCAGTTCACGCAGGATCGATATCGAGATCAGCTCGACCACAAATATTTCGGCTCCGAACTGCTTTAGCTGTGTCGCTCCCTGAAAGGCCAAAACAACGCCGATCAGAAACCCCATCAACGAGACGATGGGCAGCGCTTTGAACCCGGCTTGCTCCATCTGCGACACCAGCGCTGCACGGCGTAGGCGCCAAGGCATGATCATCGTTCGTGCCAGCCGGTGGAGCGTCAGACCCAGAAACTCGAGTATGGATAGCGTGTCCTGCCACCCGCTTGCTGTTCGCTCGCCCAGACGCGCGATCCAGTTGACGATCCCGCCCGGAGGAGCCTGTTCACCGACTGCTTTGGGGATATTGCGTGCAACCGTGTCGATCAATGTGGAGTGCGCAGGCTGGACGCCTTTGATTTGCACGTCGGCGCCACCCGAGGTCAGACGTTGCTCTAGTTTGGCGATCAGCCAGGCGCCGCCTGTGTCCAGAGCCTGAACCTCTGACATGTCCAGAACAACCGCTCCGCCAGCGGGTTTGACCGCCTTGAACCCGTCCTCGACAAACTCGAGCGATTGGGTCAGCAAGTCGCCGGTAATCCGTATGCAAACACCAGTTGCATCGCTGTCCGAGGTTATTGTGGGTCGCGTCATGAGCATATGTGAAGTGAAACACCAGATTGCTGCAACGTGTTTGTGCCAACCTGTTGGAATTTTTAGGTTCAGGGTGCGCTGCGGTTACAGTGGGGCGAGCGTGTCGAGCCGGGACATATTCCAAAAAATGTAGACAAACGAGATACTAAAGGTATCGTTGCCACGAAGATTTCTAGTTTTGATTGAGTGGCGTCAGGCAAATGAAGGGGCCATCAAAGGACCTACCCGTCGACGTTTCATCCGACCTGTTGCACGTCTGCGCTTAGGAGGAATTTCATGATCAATTGGTTTGTGAATATTCTGCAAACTTACCCGGAACTTGCGGTTTTTCTTTCCATCGGCATCGGGTTCCTGGTTGGCCCCTGGAGGTTGATGGGCTTCAGTCTCGGAACCGTCACTGCAACCCTGCTGGCGGCCGTTGTAATCGGACAAGCGCATATCGACATCGATTCCGCGGTCAAATCTACCTTTTTCATAATGTTCATTTTCGCCGTTGGTTATGGCGTCGGCCCGCAATTCATACGCGGCCTCAAGGTCGATGGGGCACGGGAAGTTTTTTTCGCGCTCAGCGTTCTGGCTCTTTGCCTGATCATTCCATTGGTGGCAGCCAAGGTGGCCGGGCTCGAGCTGGGTTATGCCGCAGGCCTTTATGCTGGTTCACAGACGATATCGGCCGCGATAGGCGTGGCCACTGACCAGATAGACCAGCTGGGCTTGTCGGCCGAGCAGACCAAGACCTACGCCAACCAGATTCCTGTCGCTTACGCGGTTACTTATATCTATGGCACTATCGGTTCCGCTATCATTCTGGCCAAGATCGGCCCTCGTCTGATCGGTGTTGATCTAGTTGCCGCTTGCAAGGAATACGAAGCCAAGCTGGGTGGCGGAACTGCTGTCGATACCGGCGAAGGTATCGTTTCGGCCTATCGCGCGATTGAAGCCCGGGCCTTTGAAATTCCGGAAGGCAGCGATCTGTTGGGGCAGCCGGTCAAGGATTTGTTGCCGGGTGTTCGCATCTATGCGGAACGGCTCCGTCGTGGCGACCAGATCATCGAAGTGGACGGCGATACTTTGCTGGCGGCCGGCGATGTCGTGATGTTCTCGGGCCGACGCGCCGATTTGGTTGGGCTACTTGAGACCAATCTAAAAGAGGCGGATGCACCGGATCTGCTCAGTATCCCGTCGGAAAAATTGGATGTTCTTGTCACCAGTAAGCAAGTGCATGGCAAGACTCTGAAAGACCTCAGCAAGATGTCGATTGCACGGGGGGTATACCTGTCGAAACTGATGCGAAACATGGTCGAGTTGCCATTGTTGCCCGGTACGGTTGTCCATCGCGGGGATATTCTGACATTGCAAGGCAGTAAGCGCCACGTCGAGGCCGCAATCGCCGAAATCGGTTATGCGGATCGGCCCGTGGACACGACCGATCTGGCCTTTGTCGGCTGGGGTATTTTTATTGGCGGCATTGTTGGAACGCTGGCCATCATGATGGGCGGCTTTCCCATAAGCCTGTCGACGACCGGGGGCGCCCTGTTGTCAGGGCTGGTCTTGGGTTGGTTGCGGACCGTGCATCCGACCTTTGGGCGCATTCCCGGGCCGTCGCTCTGGTTGATGAACACGCTGGGTCTGAACGTTTTTATTGCGGTGATTGGAATCACCGCAGGGCCGAGTTTTGTCGCTGGGTTACAGCAGGCGGGTGTGGCGCTTCTGCTGTGGGGTATCGTCGCGACAACGCTGCCGATGATCTTTTCAGTCTATGTCGGTCATTACGTGTTTAAATTCCACCCTGCCATCCTTTTCGGCGCCTGCGCCGGGGCGCGCACGACCACGGCTGCTCTTGGAATGATCCAGGAAGCCGCACAAAGTCGCATTCCCGCCCTTGGCTATGGCATGCCCTATGCCATCGGCAACACGCTGTTGACCATCTTTGGCATGGTCGTTGTTCTGATCCTCAGTTGATTTGGAAAGGTTTTATCAATGGATAGAGTGAAGTTACACGACTACGAAGCGCTCAGCCCATTTCAAATCAAGGATGAGCTGATCCAGCTAGCCTCGGCTGAATCACGAAAGGCCAACAGTGCTTTTCTGAACGCCGGGCGAGGCAATCCCAATTGGATAGCCACGCGCCCACGCGAGGCTTTTTTTGCTCTGGGTCAGTTTGCGATTACGGAATCCAAACGGGTGATGAGCCATCCTGCCGGGCTGGGCGGGATGCCTGCAATGAAAGGATGCCATGCCCGCTTACAGGATTGGGCGGCAGAGAATGCCAAAATGCCCGGCGTCGACACCTTGGTCGATGTCATTGGACATGCCATCGCGGCCTTCGAGTTTGATGCAGATGAGTTCGTACACGAGCTGACAGATTCCGTCATTGGCGACAATTACCCGGTTCCTGATCGGATCCTGAAACACAACGCCGTCATTGCGCATGAATACCTGATGTGGGCTATGTGCCGGGGTCACCGCCCGGATACGGTATTTGATCTGTTCGCCGTCGAAGGCGGTACCGCCGCGATGTGCTATATTTTCAAGACACTTAAAGCCAACCGACTGCTGAACCCGGGCGACACAATAGCCCTGTGTACCCCTATCTTCACCCCGTATCTGGAAATGCCCGAGCTCGAGGATTACAGCTTGGAGTCTGTCCACGTGGAGACCGACGAAGAGGACGGATTCCAACTGACGGATGCGGCGGTGGAGAAACTGAAGGACCCAAAGGTCAAGGCGTTCTTTCTGGTCAATCCAGGTAACCCCTCTTCGGTCGCGCTGAGCACGGCGTCATTGCGGAAACTGGCCGATCTGGTGGAAAATCATCGCCCCGATCTAATCGTTCTGACCGATGATGTTTATGGCACTTTCGTTCATGACTTTACTTCAGTCATGGGGCATCTGCCGCGCAACACGATCGGGGTGTATTCCTATTCCAAATACTTCGGCTGCACAGGCTGGCGACTTGGCGTGATCGCAGTGGCGCAGGACAATATCTTTGACCTCAAACTTGCCGACCACCCGGAGGAAATCAAACAGACGCTCGACAAACGCTATGGCACACTCAGCCTGACGCCACGAGACATCCGCTTCATAGACAGACTGGTGGCCGACAGCCGCGACGTGGCACTGAATCACACTGCGGGACTGTCGCTGCCTCAGCAGGTGATGATGACACTGTTTTCTCTGTGCGAACTGGTGGACACGAAAAAGGCGTATCAAACCGCTTGTATGGAGTTGGTCCATCGCCGTTTCCAATTGCTAACCGACGCTATGGGTATCGAGGTCAAATCGGGTGAGCACTATGATGCCTATTACGGTATCATCGATTTTGAGTACTGGTTGCGCAAATATGTGGGCGAAGAGGTGGTGGAGTGGATCAAGAAGAACGTGCACCCGCTGGATATCGCCTTCAAACTGGCCGAGGACTACGGAATTGTGCTGCTCAACGGCAGCGGCTTTGATGCGCCTGACTGGTCGGCCCGGGTGTCGTTTGCCAACCTTCCTGACGAAGCATACACCCAGATCGGCACTGCGGTACGTTCGGTTGCAAGGGGTTATGTTCAGGCCTATCGCGCGGCGAACAATCAACCACTTCACGGCTGAACCAGACCCCTACACCTGCGCCTGAACTGGTGCTACCCATGGGCGCAGGAGAGAATGATTTGAACGTTAGCGAACAGCGCATCAAGGCAATGACCACGGCCGGCCTGAACTTGATCGGTCAGGCCTTGTCGATTTACGACAGCCAGTTGCGGCTGGTTCTTTGCAACTTGCGGTTTCAGGAAATGTTTGACCTGCCCGACGATCTGGCACAGCCAGGCGCTCGGTTCCACGACACAATTCATTTTCTGGCCAGTCGTGGTGAGTATGGTGAATTGGCTGACGTCGACGAGATGGTATCGCAGCGCGTTGATCAAGCACTGGCATTCGAACCACACTACATGGAGCGCACTCGCCCCAATGGTCAGGTAATTTCCGTTGAAGGCGCGCCTTTGCCTACGGGCGGCTGGGTGGCTGTTTACACGGACATTACCCGAACGAAACAGGCCGAGGACTTGTTGCGTGCCCGATCCGAGGAGCTGTCCGGCCAACTGTTGGACAGGGCGGAAGAACTTTCGGCCTCCAACCGGAAACTGGCCGCAACCATTACTGCATTGGAAGAGGCCAAGCGGCAGCTCACTGAAATCGAAGCCCGAACGCGCATGACAACCGAGATGATGCCGGCGCATATCGCCCATCTCGATGCGGATGCGCGGTATGATTATTCCAATCGTCGCCTCAGTGCGGTCATGCCCGGCCGCCCATCGGATATTCTGGGACTGCACATCTCGCAGGCTCTTGGTGCGGCGGCTTTTGAGCGAGTCAAACCGCATCTGGACAAGGCCTATGACGGCCAAACTTCGGTATTTGAGTTCACCGAGGATCAGGATCAACGCCGCATTCGGGTTTCGTTCACGCCAGATGGGTCAGGTGGCGTCTATGTGATGTCAGTGGATATCACCGAAGAGACGCAGACGCGTGTCGCCCTGCAGCAAACCCGCCGTCGTGAAATGGCGGCTCAAATGACCAGCGGATTGGCGCATGATTTCTCGAATCTGCTGACGATCATTCTGGGGATGCAGTCTAAACTGGCCAAGATGGGTCTGCCGGATGAGGCCGGCACGTTGGTTGCTGCGACCCAACAGACTGCGCGCCGTGGCGGACAGCTGCTGAACCGAATTGCGGACATGACCGGACACCGAACACCGCAGCCGCAGGCCACCGATATGCGGGCCTTGCTTGAGGATCTGCGCACGCTTGCCTCTCCTTCATTACCACGTGGGATGGGGCTTTCGGTGATCAATACTTTGCCCGAAAAGGCGTTAATGCTGGATCCCGGCATGGTGCAAGATGCACTGTTGAACCTTGTATTGAACGCGCGTGACGCATGTGGAGCCTCCGGCCAGATAACCATCAGTGCCCACGCCATAGGCCAGATTTGGGCGGAAATTACCGTCTCGGACACCGGTCCGGGTTTCTCTGCTGAAGCGCAGGAAAAAGCACTTAACCCGTTCTTCACAACCAAGGGCAGCGACGGATCCGGGCTGGGCCTTCCAATGGTTTATGACACGGTCAAACTGGCGGGTGGGGACCTGCAGTTGCGCAACACGCCGTCGGGCGCGTCTGTGGTTTTGCGTTTACCCTACCGGCCAGCACCTCCTGCCCAATCTGGCCTTGTGCTGTTGGTCGAGGACCAGGACGATCTGCGTAGCCAGTTCCGCGATATGCTGGTCGATCTGGGGTGTACTGTCATTGAGGCTGCTTCGGTTGATGAAGCGATGGCGCTGACCGCCGATATCGAGGACATTGCGATGGTACTTTCGGATATTCGCCTTCAGGCTGAGGATACCGGACTCGACCTGATTGAACGCCTGAACGGTGCAGTGCCTTGCATCTTAATGACGTCGCTGCCCTATTCCGATCCATTGCACGTCCAGGCGCTTGCTGTGGCGCCAGTGCTGCACAAGCCGTTTACCAAAGCGCAATTGTCCGCGCTGATCAGAACCGAGGCCTCCTGATGACCCAACCGTTGGTTACAATCCTTGATGATGAACCGGAAATCCGACAAATCCTGACCGATACTCTGGAGGAGGCAGGATTTCGCACTCAGAGCTTTTCCCGTGCGCGCGAGTTTGAAGCCTCACTGAAACGGGTCACACCGGATGTCTGCCTGGTTGACCTGTCGTTGCCCGACACAGATGGGCTGGCGCTAGTACATCGTCTGGCACTGGAGCAGGGGGCCGCAGTCATCATCATTTCGGGTCGGGCACAAGTGCAGGATCGGGTAACTGGGCTTGAACTCGGGGCCGACGATTACATCACCAAGCCGTTTGATCCGGCTGAGGTGGTGGCAAGGATCCGTGCCCGCCTGCGCGCGCCCCGGAGCGGAGTGCAGGCTTCAGATGTGGCAAAATTCAACGGATGGACCGCGCAGTTTGATCGCTACGTATTGATTGACTCTGAGGGTTCAGAAACCCCGTTTAGCCACGCGGAAGGAGAGGTTCTGCGATTGTTCCTCGAAAGTCCAAAGCGCTTGATAAGCCGTGCCCGTATGCAGGAGATGCTGGGCGGCGGCGCCGGTGACAGTTTCGACCGCGCGATGGATGTTCGCATATCGCGGCTGCGCACAAAGCTCGGAGAAGACCCTAAAAACCCAAGATTGATCAAAACGATATACGGTGCCGGTTATATTTTCCTCGGGGATGTGGAGTGGCGACATTGATCTAATGCCCGGGCCGTTTTTTAAAGGATGCGCCGCCGGAACCTGATACCATAAAATGTGGAACAAGTTCTGTTTTGCAGCTGACTTTATTCGCGTAAAGCTTGGTCCTTTATCTTGAGAACTGGTTGAATCAGGTATTCAAGAACTGTTTTACGCCCCGACAGGATATCGACCTCAGCAATCATGCCTGGGATGATCTCGACGGCGATTCCACCTGCATCCAGCATTGTGTTCTCAGTGCGGATTTCAACAATGAAGACCTCTTCTTCGTTACGTTCCGATCGTGTGACGGTGTTGGCCCCGATGCGAATAATCTCACCTTGCAGGCCGCCATATCTTGCAAAATCATATGCCGTGATCTTGACCTTTACACGCTGACCAGAATGCAGAAACCCAATATCATCTGGCCGGACATAAGCCTCGACCAGCAATGAATCATCCAGCGGGACGACTTCAATCAATTCTTCACCGCTGCGGGCCAGCCCGCCGATGGTTGAGCGGTGAATCCTGTTAACCACTCCACGGACCGGTGTGCGAACTTGTGCCCGATCGGCGCGACTACGCAGCGCGGGCAGGGCAGGTTGAAGCGCTGCCAGCTCTGCCGTGACCACCGCCAAATCGGTGAGCGCGGCGCTGCGAAATCGACTGCGGACGGACTTAATCCGATCGTCGACCTCGTCCAAGCCTGATTTTAGTCGCGTGATCACCGCCTCAGCCCTGACTTTGCGGCCTTTCCATTCCGCCTCGTTGCGGCGCAGATCAAGCAGAGTTGTAGTTGGTTCCATACGCTGCTCGACAAGCGGCGCCATGATTGCTCGTTCTTCGGCCAGAACTAATAATGTCTCATGCTCCATGACCTGATCAACCAAGCCTTCTTCGAGTTCCTGTTGCCGTTGCTGCCGTTGGCGTTCCAGGATGGCTATTTCGGCCATCAGCTCAGCTTGCCGTCCCTGATACAACGCTGTTTCCGATCGAACAACATCAGGAGCCCCCCGGATTAGCCGCGGTTCAAAAGCAAGATGCGTTTTGTCTATTTCCGCCTGTAGTCGCTGAGCCCGAGCCATCAGCCCAAATGCGCGCTGTTGTTCCTGGCTCAACTCGCTGTCAATCTGGGTTGCATCGAACTCCATCAACAAAGTGCCGGCGTCGACGATTTGCCCTTCGCGCACGTGCAAGGTCTGCAGAACGCCAGGTTCGGTCGCCTCGATCATTTGAATGTCGCCCGAAGGCACGATGCGCCCGTCCGCCCGCACAACATCATCCAGTTCCGTGAAGTTGGCCCAAAGACCCGCCGTCAACAGGCATCCCAGGATCACCAACAACAGCAGCGATCCACGCAACGGGGCACGCCCCCGCATCTCGCGCGCCAGAGTGTCCAGATCAGGATGCCGCGACATTCAGATGCCTCCTGGATTTGTCTGCATTTCTGGTCAACAGGCTTTTGGGCCCATCCGCGCCAACCTTGCCGTTCTCGATAACAATGACCCTGTCGACCAGTTCCAATAGGCTGGTGCGATGCGTCACAATCACCATTGTCGTGTTTCTTGTTGCTTCTTTTAGCCGTGCGATGACTTCGGCCTCATTCTTTACGTCCATCGCACTGGTAGGTTCGTCCAGCAGCAAGACCGGAGGGCAGCCGATCAGTGCCCGTGCCAGAGTGATGGCCTGTCTCTGGCCGCCGGAAAGACCTTCCCCTCGTTCCTCCAGCCGCAGGTCATATCCGCTGGGGTGCCGGGCGACGAACTCTTCGACACCGGCAATCCGACCCGCCCGGATCAGGGCTTCGTCGCTGGGGCGAACGGTGCCAGCGCTGATATTGTCTCGCACCGATCCGGAAAATAGCCAGACGTCCTGTAACACCGACCCTATGTTGCGCCGAAGGTCGCCCGGATCTATTTGCCTGATATCCAGGCCGTCCAACATCACCGATCCCACGCGTGGCTGGTAAAGTCCCAGCAACAGTCGGGCGACCGTACTTTTGCCCGAACCTATGCGACCGAGGATTGCCACCTTTTCCCCGGGCGCAACGGTGAACGATACGCCTTTCAGGGCGTCCTCCACCTGGTCGGGATAGGCGAAGTGGACATTGTTGAAGGTGATTCCACCATCGAAACTGGAGCGGCTGATCCAGTTGCGCCCTTCAGGGCGCTCACTTTCGGCACGCATCATGGCGTCCAGGTTTCGATAGGCGCTGCGCGCCTGATTTATGCGGGTTAAAGTCTGTGCTAACTGTCCCAGAGGTGCTAGTGCCCGCCCGGTCAACATGACGGAGGCAACAAGCGCTCCCATGCTTGCCTTGCCATCTGCGATCAGAAATACACCGTAGAACACAATCAAGACCTGAGCTGCTTGTTGCGTAAATCCGGTCAGGTTCAACGCAAGCTGGGTCACGGCCCTGCTTCGCATTCCGTGGTCCGATTGACGCTCGATTGCCTCTTCCCAGCGGCTTCGCATTTGTTGACCAGCAGCTGTGGTCTTGATGGTTTCAAGACCAGTGACTGCTTCGACAAGTACGGACTGTTTTGATTGGCCGTCCGCAAAGCTTTTTTCAGCCAACCGTGACAACAACGGTTGAATTGCCAGTCCAGTCAGCAATACCACGGGTACGGCCAAGGCCGGTATCATCGCCAAAGAACCGCCAACCATATGGATCACAAAGATAAACAGACCGATGAAAGGCAGATCAACAACTGCAACCAGCGTGGCCGATGTGAAAAACTCACGTAACGTTTCGAATTCACGCACAGTGCTGGCCATCGCACCGGTTGATCCGGTGCGGGAGGTCATGCGGATGTTCAACAATTGGTCGAAGACACGCCGACCCATGAACAGATCTGCGCTCTGGCCGGCGCGATCAATGAAGTCAGCGCGTAATATCTTGAGAATAAAGTCAAAAACCAAGGCCAGGCAGACGCCGGTTGTTAAGGCAATCAAAGACTCGGTCGCCTCATTGGGAAGAACTTTGTCATACACGATCATTATGAAAACCGAGGTGGACAATCCCAGTACATTTGCCAATGCAGCCGCCAACGCGACCTGGGTGTAGGACCAGCGGTTCGCTGCCAGAGCTGACCAAAACCAGTGACCGCTTTGTTCCGTTGATCCGGGCGCAGAAGTTTCACGGTGTTCGCGCCGAAACAGCAGCGCATAGCCGGTGTATCTTTCGCTCAGTTGGTCTTCTTTCAGTTCGCCGATACCGTCTCCGATTGCCGGATCATAAATCAGCAAATCTCCTGTTTGCGAGCGGCCGTGATAGACAACGGCTCTGTTATTTTCCAACAGCAAAATCGCCGGGACCAGGGCGGCATCGAATAATCGAAGTTGTCGCGCTCCGAAACCCGCCTGAAGCCCGACTCGGTTCGCCGCGGCAATCGCATCGCGGACGGAAATGTCGCTACCCTTTCCTGATTGGACCGCGTGCAGAGCAGCAACCGTCATGGGACGTTCGAGTGTGGTGGCCACATGGAGCACGCAGGCTTCCAGATCAGTCAATCGCATGTCGGTCATCGTAGATCGATCCATTGGTTGAGCGTGATGCCGAACAGATCCAGAATGTCGCCTGTCAGGCTCAGTGCTGCATAGTTCGTCAGAAAGAAACTTTGTTCCGCCAGAATGAGACGCTCTTGCGCGTTCACGAAATCCCGTTGCGCATCCAGAATTTCGATCAGGCTGCGGCGGCCAATCGAAAACTGTGCGCGGGCCGCGGCCACACTGTCTGCATTAGCGCGCATTGCGACTCGTGCATCGCGCAACCGTTCAGCACCGGCCTTTTGGTCCGAGCGAATGAAATCCAATTCGCGCCTGATTTCTCGAACCAATGCTTCGCGGTTGGCTTCGGCTTCCTTTACACGGGCCTCGGCCGCTGCAATGGCAGCGCGACGTTGGCCTGTACTGTCCAACTCGTAATTTAAGGACAAATCGACGCCAAAATTTGTGTCCCTGCTGTCGTCTTGGTTGGCAAAAGCCGCAACACGTATGTCAGGTTGGCGTCGTGCTTGCGCAGCTGCCCATTCCGCCTTGGCAGCCATCAGGCTGGCGTCTGCCCGCCGGACTTGTGGGCTGTCCATGACGATCTGTGTGTTGCTGCGGTTCAGATCCGGTGCCGCAACAGGTGGAGATAAACCGCCTGGCGCTGCACCAAAAACTTCACGAAACCGCGCTTCGGCCCGATCTGTCCGGGCTCGAGCATCTGCGAATCTGGTTCTGGCGTCTGCGACACGGGACCTAGCCGTCAGTACGTCCGCATTGGACCCCAAGCCACCCGAAACGCGGTCAGCGATCTGCTGTTCGATCTCTTCATGTACTTCGACGTTCTCTCTTGTGATCTCCAGGATTTCCCGACGATCCAGAACCAGAACATATGTTTCAATGGCGGCCAGCGCTGTCGCCGCCGCAGTCTGTATCTGGTCTCCGCGACTTTCCAGAAGACGCGCTTGGGCAGCGACCAGATCACCTTGTGCCGCGCCTCCGTCGTAGACCAACTGGGAAACACGAAGATATGGAGAAACATCCGCGACATCAGAGTCTATGCGTTCAGATCTCGCATTCACACCCAACGAAACCTTCGGGAGAAACGCCCCTTGTGCAGCATCCCTTTCAGCTTGTGCAATATCCAATCGCGTGTCGCTTTGAGTAAGGTTAGGGCTGTCCTGCACCGCTAATCGCACTCGTTTCCCAAACGAACTATCAGTAATTCGGCTTGATGCTTGAACAGCTCCGGATCCGGTGCTGCCTTCCGAAAACGACATCTCGACCGCCGACAAATCCGGTGCACGCGTGCAGGCAGTGAGTTGCAACACCAATCCCAGGGCAGTCATAACTCTGATGAGGCACCTAAACTGCATGGGCGATCTCCCAATCTGAATGCTCTACGGCGGAGTCCATGGCCAGTGCTGTGATGAACCCGCTCAGCTCTGCAGTGGGTTCAGTGGTTTGAGGCGTCAGGGAAGCGCGTTGATGAGCCCGTGCCAGCCAGTTGCAGTGTGAAAGAGAGACCTGGTGTGCGTGGATCATCTGCATGGCCCCGCTGTTGAAGAGGACCGATATATGAGACTGTGGCAGGCGCTCCAGCCGCGACCCGTCAATTCCGAGCAGGCCATTGGGAAGGGGGTTGCCGTCATACTCCTGCAGCGGCGTGAACAGGTTCATCTCTTCAAGGATCAAACAAAGTTTGCGCGCTTCAGACAACGTGAATTGGCGGTTCTGAAAAAACCTGAGAATGTCGCGCAGTTCGGAAGTCAGTCTGCCGTCATTGGCAAAGAATGCCTGATCACGGTTATCCGTTGTTACCAGGCCAGACGCCTCGTTGACGTACAAACGGGACTGGCTGACACCGCACGGTGTTGTCTTATCCACTGGGTCAGCCAGGAAAGGGTAACACCGCAGCGCGGAGGGGACGTAACTTGCCAGCCAGCTTCCGCTTGGCGATACAAAAGGAGTTCCGGCGCTGCTGTCCATTGCTAACAAAGCGACTGGGTAGACTCTTTCCGCCTCTTTTCGAAATACGACGGGAAACGCTGCTGCCGCCAATAAAAGCTCAGCTTTGACTAGGAGGCATTCATTTAAGCCCTGCGCAAATTCATATGAGGTGTAACGACGCCAGTAGCGATCACGATGGCGATCGATGCTTACCGGGAAAAGGCCATTCTGTGCCATGCTAACCCTTCGTGTTCGTTGGGGCGATGCGATCAGGCCGCATCGCCAGTGTTCGCACTCGTGGTTCAGGCTGATGCGCCTGTGGGGTCAGTATGTAGGATGTTGTCGGAGCTCAGCCCGCTAAGATCAGAGAGCCCGTCGAACTGGGCAAGTGTTTCAACAGAAGCAGTGCTTGGTGTCGTGAAATCGACCTTGACCAGTACACCGTCGGTTCCGTTGGTTGCCATGACGTAAATCTCGTCGCCGGATTTTGCACCTGCTAGCCCTTCTACAGCGGTCGCAATCGTGTCGACGGTCAAATCTGCGAGCGTAGTCTGAAGCCCGACAAACCCGGTATTGGTTCCCAGGGTATCCCCGACGATCAAGGTTTCTACGCCAGTACCGTTCCCTCGCAACGATGCAACGTCCAGCCCGTGGAATATCAGTGCATCGGAGACGTCCTCTGCAGAACCCAACGTGAATCCGCTGATGGTATCCACGCCATTGTCCGCTGGTGCAGCCTCAAACACTACAACATCCCGGCCTGCACCGGATATGTCGATGGTGTCGTCCCCATCCCCTCCGCGGACAACGTCGTCGATATCTGACCCAGTCAGACTGTCATCGCCGCTGGTGCCCAAAAGAAATTGTGATGGGCCACCATCAGGGGTTGTGATTGTCAGTTCGATTGGCTTCGTCGAATCCTGAACCGTCATGGTAAAGGTGACAATGGGTTGAGACAGGTCGCCATAACTTGTCGCAGCACCCGCAAAGCTGATGGTAGACGGACCAGCAGGACTTGCGAGAAACAGGTCGAAATCGCCGTTTTCTGTGTCTGATCCATTGTCATACGAAACAACCGACGGGTCAAAGCCAAGATCAGCGGTTACGGCCAGGCCACTGGAGATGTCCCGATCCGCGTCGGCGTACACTTCGAATGTTATCGTCGCACCGGTTTGATCCGCTTGGGTAATGATGTAGGCCGCAGGTGAATGTGCGGTCACATGATCTGATGCAGGGTCGGGGTCAGGTCCACCAGAGACCGCTGCCTGAGCTTCGAAATTCATCGCGTCCCCGGCAACAAGCCCTGCGAAATCCGAAGCCGGCAAGCTCAAGCTCCAACTGCCGTCCGCAGCAATGGTTGCGCTTCCTACGGAAACAGAATTGAGCGTCACATCCACTGATTGGCCTGCCGCTAGACCAGCCGAAGAGCCGGTTACCGTCAAACCGCCGAGCTGGGCATCGCTCAGCGCGACAGTTTCGTTTGTTCCAACTGGGTCAATGCTCAGGGTCGGCCTGAAATCGGTGGTCAGAGATCCTGTCGCGTCCGGAGCAGCGTTTCCGGCAATGTCCTGCACGGATGCCGTGACTGTATAGTTGCTGCTATCTGCCAAAGTTGCCAGATCCGCCGATGGAACCGTCGCGACCCAGGAACCGCCAGAAACCGTAGCCGTGTAGTTTTGCCCTCCCAGGTTAACAGTCACAATCTGTCCGTCTTCTGCCGTGGTCGTGCCGGTTACGGTCAGATCCGCCCCTTGTTCTCCGATGTCCAACACGGGGCCTATCGGTAATGGGTCGACCGTTATTGAAGGCGAATTGAAGTCTGTCCCAAACCTTGCCGATGCGCTGGCACTGTTACCCGCCGCATCCGAAACAATGGCACTAACATCGTAGGTTTCGCCGTCTTGCAAACTGCTCAGCGAAGCGGCAGGGGCGGTGTATACCCAAGCACCACCGGTTACTGTTGCGGTACCGTTTACATCTACCGTACCATCGGGGCGGACAATTTCGATTGAAACAACCGTGCCGTCAGGGGCGTCCGAAGCGCCCGTCACAACCAGATCCGTCGACTGCTCCGCTGCATTCATGATTGCACCGTCAGACAATGAGGAAATGCTCAGAGTGGGGGCAGTAAAATCGGTGTCGAAACTGCCTGACGCTTGCGCTGCTGGGTTTCCTGCAGCGTCCGATACATCCGCCGTTGCAGTAAGTGTAGCTGCATCCGACAATGCGCTCAGGTCAGTAGAAGGGACAGTTACAGTCCACCCACCGCCGGTTGCTGTGCCGGAATAGGTTTGACCATTCAGGGCAACCGTTACAATCTGACCGTCCTCTGCTGTGGTTGAACCGGAAATGATCAGCTCTGTACCCTGCTCTACTGCGTTCATCACGGCGCCGTCCGAGAAATTGTCGATACTCAGAGCCGGGGCTGTTACGTCTTTGGAAACCGCAACGTTGGCTTGTGGGGCAGAGAGCCCATCGGTGTCCGAGACATCCGCAGTCACGGTGAAATTTCCGCCGTCAGTCAAGGCACCCAGATCGGCACTGGGAACGGTTACCGACCAGCTGTTGCCGGAAACAGTGCCAGTGTATGTCTGCCCATCGAAAGTTACAGTGACCTGTTGACCATCAGTTACATTGCCGGTCATCCCGCTGATGACCAAGTCAGCGCCAACTTCAACTGCGTTGATGGCTACACCCACAGACAGAGGTGTGATCGCGATCGTAGGTCCGGTCAGATCAACCGGTACGGAAACGGAGGCCGGAATGGCTGGGTTGCCTGACGTATCGCTGACCATCACACTGATCGTAGCCGGGGTGCCTGTCGACAGGCTTGCTAAATCGGCGCTTGGGACCGTTACACTCCAACCGCCACCCGAAGCGGTACCAGTGTAATCTTGGCCATCAAATGTCACGGTGACGGTCTGACCATCTTCGGCAGTTGTTGTTCCTGTTAGAACCAGATCGCTGCCCACATCCAAAAGGTCGATCAAGCCGCCGGCCACGGTATCCAACGTTACAGCGGGCGCACTGAAATCCGTTTCAAAACTGCTACTTGCCTGATCGGCGGATTGCCGGCGAAGTCAGAGACATCAGCGGTCACGGAGATCGTAGAAGCATCGGGCAAAGAGGTCAGGTCCGCTGTTGGCACGGCGACGGTCCACTCACCGTTGGTGACTGTACCTGTGTAGGTCTGCCCGTTGATCGTCACCGAGACATTCTGTCCGTTTTCAGCATCCGTCGTCCCTGAGATATTCAGGTCTGAGCCTTGCTCCACGGCATTCAGAATTGCCCCTGCTGAGAATTCAGAAATGCTGAGCGTCGGGGGAATTGTGTCAACGACGTACTCTACTGTTTCAACAGATATTTCGCCGCCACTGTCGTCCAGATTCCGAATTGTAACGGTCGAAACCCCTTGCGAAAGACCCGCTGCCTCGACCTCAGTCAAAGACAGGCTCCAGTTTCCATCAGCGTCTGGCGTAACAACCTTTGTCAGAGACCCGATAGTGATTTCGACCGAAGCCGTGCCCTCTGGGACGGTAAGATTGGCGCTGTTGTTGTTCAGCGCGTTCGCTTGCAATCCGGCGAGACTTAGGCTTGGCAGTTTTGGAGCAGGAGGAATGACCCCAGTGTCGCCCCCATTGTTCGTGTCGCCCCCATTGTCGGAATCATCGCTGCCGCCACCCCCTCCCGCTGCTGCGGCACCTGCCAAACCAACGCCGCCCAGAACAGCGCCGATGCCACTTACGCCACCGGTTGCGGCGGCACCGCCCGCCTCGGCGACTGCGCTGAATTCCACAATCTCGCCAACGGCGGCGTCGGCAATCATGATTGCTCCGTTTTCAAGGACCTGAACGTTCTCGGCGGCTACGATCAGTGTTCGACCATCCGCCATTTTCAGCTGCAGATCTCCGTTGGACAGCAGCTTGACCGAGCGAACGCCCGGGATCGATTCTGCAAACTGATAGGTGGCCAGCTCGGCATCCGTGGCTTGTGCCAGCGCGGGTAGGGCCATCAGCGTCGAACCCAGCCCACCGGCCAATCCTCGCCCGGCCCATTTTTGAAGCTTGCCATTGATCCACTTGCGGACATGACGATTGCGCCCTCTTTCAGGAAGGTTTTCCGAAGTCTCGTTGGTCGTCGAAACGGGTTTTTTGGTCATGATGCCCTCACATTTATCGGTTGCAATCTGCCGGGATATGCCCCGGAAATCGCAGGGATTTGTCAGTCAGTCTTGCGGCCGGGTGACCCATGCAGTCGAACCGGAAAAACTTGAGTTAAACTGAAACCGAACTCCTCGTTTTCACCACATTCCTGCTCTGGTTTCGGCCTGGGCATCCGCTCAACCTGTTGTCACGACCAAGGGTGGCTAGGGGTGAGTGTGATGATGCTTCAATTCGAAAGTGTGGTGGCAACGGGGACCGCGGCGCTCGATTCAGGTATCGGCGATACGGCTTTAAAAACGTTTAACGATGAAACGTATCTCTTCAGTATGACCGGGATCGGCGGAGGCGTAGTCTCATGGCATTTGGTAGACGGAGCCGCGCCGGTCATTCAGGATCAGCAGTACTACGACGTTACCATCAGCCAGCAAGTTGGCCGCAGTGGTGTCCCTGTGACGCTGGCGGGCAGCGACCAATTGCTTCTGGATGTAGATAGAGCAACCGGACTTGTCAGTTACGATCTTAATTCTGACGGCAACATCGGTGCATTGCGCGAAACCGGAGGCCTGATCGGCGGCGGGGATGTTTCGGCAGCAGTGCAGGTCTCGTTCGGTGCGGTTGATCTGCTGGCTCTGGCCCATTCGGATACAGGGCAAATCAGAACCTATCACATCAACAATGATGGTTCCCTAACGGCTACCGATTCGGTGATGATGCAGGCGGGTATGCTGCAAACACTGCAATCAGGTGCCGGCCAGTTCGTTATTGCCGCTGACACGACGAGTAACGCCATCACAACCTTTTCCGTCGAACCGAGTACCGGCGACCTCACAGAAATCACTGGTAACAGCGCCATTCAAACCCTGGGAATCAACGCTCCCACAGCTGTAGAGGTCGCCCAGGCCTATGGTGAATCGTGGGTGGTCGTAGCGGCGGCCGGCAGCAATTCGCTAAGCGTCATGAAGTTGGGCAGCGATGGTCGATTGACTGCGACGGACCACGTCCTGGATACATTGCACACCCGATTTGGATCCGTTCAGGATATGTCACTGGTCGAGGTCGCGGGGCGCGTGTTCGTAGTTGCGGGCGGTGGGGACGACGGGGTTACCCTGTTCACACTGACGCCGGATGGCCAGTTGGTCCATATGGACAGCTTCGCTGACACGCTGTCCAGCGGACTTCAGAATGTGGAATCGCTGAGCGTTGCTCAGGTCGGTGATCAGCTGCAAGTTTTTGCCGCATCACAACAGGATGCCGGTTTGACACAGCTGAGCATCGACGTCTCGGATCTGGGTGACGTCCGGCAGGGATATGGCACCGTTACCGGTACGGCGCAGGACGATATGCTGAGTGGAGGGGTTCTGGACACAGTATTGAAAGGCGGTGCAGGCGACGACATCCTGATCACCGGCACCAGTGCTACAACCATGACCGGGGGCGCAGGGGCGGATACTTTTGTAGTGCGCGAAGGCAGCGGCCCGACAACGATCACCGATTTCCTGGCGGGGACAGATCGATTGGACCTGTCTGACTTGCCGTTTCTGCGGTCTCCGGCGCAACTGAATTTCACCAGCACTGCCCAAGGTGCGCGCATTCAATATCGTGACGAGACGATCGATGTTGTCTCGGCCTCTGGCGGGTCTTTGAGCAGTTCCGATATCTTTGGCGCAGGATTCGATGGCCCGGACCATATTCCCGTTAACTTCAGTAATGTTCCGGACAACAATGCGTTGCCCGGCGTTCTGGGTGCCGTGGCCTTGGATTCCGATACGGCAAACCCGGCTCTGCAAGGGGCTGAAGTTCAATTCACACCGGACGGCGGGTCGACCATAACCGCACAGGCCAATGATCAGGGAGAATTCCACTTGGGCATACCGCCGGGCACATACCCCGGCGACTTGGATATCGTAAAATCCTATTCCACGGCCAGTGGAGAGATCACTGCACTGGATGCGTTGCAGGTTCTGCGGATTGCGGTGGGGCTAGACCCGACTTTCGGTCCTGCCACGGCGGAAAACCTGATAGCGGCAGACATTACCCGCGATGGAACGGTCAATGCGCTTGACGCCTTGGCAATCCTGCAGGTTGCCGTCCGCCAACCTACTGCCCATGATGCTGAATGGGTGTTTCTAGATGCTGCAGCCGATTTGTCAGGGATCACCAAATCCAAAGTCGCATATGATACTGGTGTTTCCGTCACCGTCGTTGATGGGGCGGTAACCGCAGACATGACCTCGATCCTGCTGGGCAATGTCGAGGCCGTCTGACGGTCCTGCAGGTTCGCCTCATTTTTCGCGAAACGCCCGGTAGAAATAGTCCGACATCGGTTTTACCAGATAAGAAAGCGGTGTGCGCTCATCGGTCTTGATCATTGCCTCAACTGGCATACCCGGCAGCAACTCCTGATCGTTGAGCCGTTCAAGCTGACCGTCATCGGGCACGACTTCGGCCCGGTAGAACGTGAATCCGGTGCTTTCGTCAGTGAATGTATCTGCCGAAACGTTAATAACGTGGCCATAGAGTTCGGGTGTTTCGCGTTGGTTGAAGGCAGGAAACCGCAGCGCAACTTCCTGACCCCGATGCAACTGGTCGACATGCAGCGCATCCACCTTTGCCGCCACGACCAGAGGGGTGTCCTGCGGCACCACATACATCATTGGTTCGGCAGGCCGGATCACGGACTGCACTGCAAAGACCTGGCTGTCGTAAACCGTACCGGCCACTGGGGCGCGAATGTCCAGCCGCGACATCCGCTCGGTTAGTGACAATCGCTGTTCCGACAGTTCAACCACCCGTGCCTCGACATCGCGCAGCTCGGTGATGGCCTCTTCTCTGCGTGTCGCTTGCAATTCAACGATCTGGATTTCGGTCGTTGCGATTTGCCCTTTCAAGCGCGCGACTGAGGCTTCGAGACGGCCGATTTCACCCGTTAGGCTCGCCTGCTCGCGTTGCAAAGCAGAAACCCGGCTGGCCTGGGTCAGGCCGCGTTTCAGCAGCCCCTCCTGATCGGTCAACTCATTCGCGATCAACTCCAGCTGAGTCCGTTGGGATACCAGCTGCGCCTGCGTTCCCTCGATCTCGCTTTCGATTTGGATACGCTGTTTTCCCAGCTGCTCGGTTTTCTGGTTCAAGGTGTCCAGGCGCGCAGAGAACAAGCGTAATTGTCCTTCCAACAGCTCAGGAGCAATCTCCTCCTGGCTTTGCAATTCCTGCAGCCTAGTGGCCAGACCCTGATCATCTTCGTCATCGCGTTCGGCCTCTAGCCGGGCCTTGCGGGACAGGAGTTCGAAGAGTTGGGATTCGACTATCGTATTCTCCGAAGCCAAAAAAGTATCGTCCAGCCGCAAAAGCAATTCGCCGCGCACCACAGAATCTCCGTCGCGTACGAAGATTTCGCCGACAACGCCACCGTCGGGGTGTTCAATCACCTGCCGGTTGCTTTGCACCTCGACGATACCTTGCGAGATGACTGCCCCTGCCAATTTGGTTCGAATGCTCCACACACCTAATCCGATGACAAGAATGGCCAAAGCCGAGAAACCAATGATAGCCGGAACCGTGATGTTCCAGGCTGGGCGTTCAGTGGATCCCATCATTTCTCACCCACCTTGTTCAGGTGCCGTTTGATGACATTTGCGTTTTGCACCATTGAATTGAGAACCTCGTCCCGAGCGCCGGATTTGACGATTTGACCTTTTTCGACAACAACCAGATCATCACATTCCGAAATAGCCTGCGGCCTGTGTGTCATGATAATCGCTGCCTTTCCGGCAGTCTTGAAACCGCGAACAGCCGCGTTCAATGCTTCAGTCCCTTCGGCGTCAAGGGCAGAGTTCGGTTCGTCGAGGATCAAAAGAACCGGGTCGCCATATAGCGCACGCGCCAGCGCGATCCGCTGTTTCTGCCCGCCCGACAACTGGCTGTCATTGCCCTCAAGGAACGTGTCATACCCTTTTTCCAGACTCAGGATCATCTCGTGCGCGTTGGCCTTCTTTGCTGCGGCAACAACGGCTTCGGCATCCGGTGTCTCTGACATCCGGGCGATGTTTTCAGCAACGGTTCCGTTGAACAGGGTTACTTGCTGCGGCAGGTATCCGATGTGATTTCCCAGATCGTCGGAATCGTATTGATCCAGTGTTGCGCCGCCCAAACGAATTTCACCCGCTGCGGGGATCCACAGACCCAGCAAAGCTTTGGCCAAGGTGGTTTTCCCGGAACCACTTTTCCCGATCACGCCAAGCGCCCGACCCGGTTCAAGATTCAATGACGCGTTGCGCAATGTCGGCGTTTTTATTCCGGGCGGGATGACGGTCAGGCCCTTGGCTACAAGTCGGCCGGTCGGAACCGGCAGTTTAGTTCGCGGTTGCTCGGGCGGAGTCGAGTCGAGGAATTTGTTCAGAGAGAGCCAGCCCGTGCGGGCGCGCTCAACCAGCGCCCATTGGCCTACTGCCATTTCCACAGGCGCCAGCGCCCGTCCTAGCAGGATCGAACCGGCAATCATTGCGCCTGGTGTCATCTCGTTGCGTAGTACAAGCAATGCCCCCAACGCCAGCATCGCAGATTGCAGGAAAAGCCTCAGCGATTTGGTCAGAGAAGTGAAGCTGCCAGTCCAGTCATTTGCGGCGATGGTTTGCGAGAGTGCCGCGGTGCGCTGTTTCAGCCAACGTGTCGTCACATCCTTTTGCATCCCCTGTGAACGTACGACTTCGGCCGCCTGCCGCGCGTGTTCGGCAAAGGAATTTGCCTGTGCTGACGCGCCCTGCGCCTCGGCCACCTTGCGGTGAGTCATGGCTTGGTTCAGCGCGGCAATAGCGATCAGAAGCGCGCCGCCAGCGACGGCAAGCCATCCTAGCAGCGGGTGAAACAAAAAGATCGCTGCTAAGAAAATTGGCGTCCATGGAATGTCCATCACCGCAAGGAAAACAGGAGATGCGAGTAATGAGCGGATCGTTTCCAGATCGCGCAAAGCGGTTGCTGGTGCCGACCTGACTTGCGGGAAGAGCGACCGGCGCATGGTCGCTTCGAACACCCTTTCGTCAAGCATGGATTGGAACCGAGCCCCAAATCGCGCCATGATCCGGCCGCGGGCGTAATCCAGCATCGCCATCAATGCGTACAGCAGCGCAACCAGCAAAAACAGCGCGGTCAGTGTTTCAACCGAACGTGATCCAAGAACCCGGTCGTAAATCTGCAACATGAACAGCGGTCCTGTCAGCATCAACAGGTTCACGAAGATGCTGAACAGAAATGCGAGGGATAAGAACACGATCCCCTGATTGCCCACATTCAGCAATTCCTGTCGCCGCGGTGCGGGCATACGATTTCTAAAAATCACGACTGTTGGTCCTTATTATCCCCAGCTGAGCCCGACCGGTGGTGACGACCCAATTGTTGCTCGACATCTCAACACTGTATATCGGCGCGCTCAACACGAACAACGGGGGTTTGTAATCTCGCCTTAATAGATGAGCCAGTTGTATAGTCCTGAACGTGGATTTCCAGCAAAAACACGCCGAGTGTACATGAGAAAAAGATGTTTCGTCGTCTCACTTCTAAATACGCAACAGGACGGCGATAACGCAGAAAATCTCCGCCATTTGAAACTGTTCCGACCGTTTGGAGCTAAGTGAAGTCAGCGTGTCCCAGGCCAGCAACCGCGATCAGCAACATCACGCCAGTCGTAGGGATAGATCGCTGTTTAACGAAACTCAGAACTGCGCTCCGCATGAACGCTTAGATATGGCTCCTTTTCCGATTTGGTAACCTGCCTTCGCGACTCGCACCCATGTGCATTTTTCCTTCATGCAGCGCAAACCGGATGCCGACTACGCTCACAAAATGGCGCGGTGTTCCAAAACTTGAGGGACGATGATGCTCCAGTGTCAGTCGATGTAACCTGCTGGACAGTGTCTAGAGGCGGAACTACCCTGCTGCAAAACTGCCTAACAGGAGGTTTCACTTGATGTCCAAGATACTTGCGATCACTGCAGCGTCATTAGCGTTCTCAACCGCAGCTTTTGCCGAAGGGAATTGCGCCGCTGGTAAAACTCTTACAGACGGGAAATTCACCGTGGCAACCGGGAACCCTGCTTACTATCCTTGGGTACTGGATGACGCGCCAGAAAAAGGTGAGGGGTTTGAGGCCGCCGTAGCCATTGCCGTGGCCGAGGAGATGGGTTTTGCCGCTGCCGACGTCGTATGGATAAGATCGTCCTTTGATGAGGCGATTCAGCCTGGCGCAAAGGAATTTGACGTCAATATGCAGCAATACTCGATTACGCCTGAACGAGATCAAGTGGTCGATTTCTCGGCACCCTACTATACGGCTCCGATGGCCGTTCTGGTCAGCCCGAATGCAACCGACACCGCTCCGACGCTGGATGCGTTGAAAGGTCTGCAATGGGGCGCTGTTGGATCGACGACGGCCGTGCCGAAACTGGCGGCCATCATACAGCCGGACGTTGACCCCCTTCTTTACGGCGACAACGCGGATGTGAATGCGGCGATGATTGCAAACCAGATCGACGCCGCGCTTTTCGACTTGCCGACTGCCTTGTTCCTGAGCGCGGTGATGATCGAAGGCTCTAAAGTCATTGGCCAATTCGCGCCGGATCAGAGCGACAACCCCGATCAGTTCGGTATGTTGTTGGAGGAAGGAAATCCATTGAAATCCTGCATCGATGACGCGCTTGCGAGTTTGACCGCAAGCGGCAAGCTGGCAGAGATTGAGGCTAAATGGCTGCAGGACACCACGGGTGTTCCATTGATCAAGTAATATGAGTAAGCCCAATGCGGCGGGGATGACCCGCCGCGAACTCTATGAGGCGCAGCAGAGGCGCCGGTCCATGGTGATCGCTGCAACAAGCACTGTCACCGTGATCGCCGCTTTTTATTTCCTGGTGCCGTTGTCACCTGGCTGGGCAAAGGTGCAGCAAAGCTTTTTCAATGGCGCGGTGCTGGTCAAGACCTTTCCCAAGCTGCTGGAAGCCTTTCGTGTCAACGTAATGATCTTTGCGTGGTCGGCACCTGCAATTGCCGTTCTCGGCCTTCTCATCGCGCTGGCCCGTGATGCAAAATCACCTGCACTGTTCCCTCTGCGTATTTTCGGTGCTGCCTTCACGGATATTTTCCGGGGTGTGCCCGTTATCCTGACTGTTTACCTGATCGGGTTCGGGATTCCGGGTCTGGGATTGCCGCGCCCGTGGAATTCACCTTATATCTGGGGGTCATTGGCTCTGATCCTGACATACTCGGCCTATGTGGCCGAGATTTTCCGCGCAGGGATCGATAGCGTCCACCACAGCCAACGGGCCGCAGCCTTGTCCTTGGGCTTGTCCGAGCGGCAGGTGATGCGCGACGTGGTGCTTCCTCAGGCGATACGCAACGTGGTTCCTTCGCAGATGAACATGCTGATTGCATTGCAAAAAGACGTTTCGCTGCTGAGCTTTATCGGGCCAGTGGAGATCTTCCGTCAGGCCGGGGTTTTCAAATCACTTCTGGCCAACTTCACCCCATATGTCGGAGCGGCCATCATCTTTCTGATCGTAACGATCCCGGCAACACGCTATGCGGATCATCTGATGGCACGACAAATGCGAGAGCGCAGCTGATGGCTAAACTTGAACTGCAAGGCGTGGTCAAGCGCTTTGGAGATCGCACTGTGTGTGATGGAATTGATCTCTCTGTCGAAGAAGGGCAGATGGTTTGCCTGATCGGAGCGTCAGGTGGAGGTAAGTCTACCCTCTTGCGCTGCATCAACCTGCTTGAGCCGATCGAGGATGGGGCAATATTCCTGGATGGCGAGGATATCTCGGTCCCCGGTCGTGACCCACAATCTGTCCGGGCGCGTATTGGAATAGTCTTTCAGAGCTTCAATTTGTTCCCGCACATGAATGCGCTTGAGAACGTGCTGCTTGCGCCGCGCCGTGTACGTGGATTGTCGCGGGCGGAGCTTCAGCCGGATGTCGAAGCTCTGTTCGACCGGTTTGGGCTTGGGGACAAGATGTACAACTACCCCGATCAACTATCGGGCGGACAGCAGCAGCGCGTTGCTATTGTCCGCGCGCTTGCGATGCAGCCAGAAGTCATGCTGTTTGACGAAATTACGTCAGCGCTCGACCCGCAACTGGTTGGAGAAGTGTTGGATGTCCTCCTGATGCTGAAAAGGCAGGGCATGACTATGGTAATGGCCACGCACGAAATGGGTTTTGCGCGCGAGGCCGCGGATAAAGTGTGTTTTCTGAAAGACGGTCGCATCATAGAAGAAGGCCCGCCTGAGGTTCTGTTCGAAACGCCGGCGCACGAGCCAACACGCAGGTTTCTGGCTAGGGCCTTGAAGTAGGCTAACAAACCTTTGATTTCGTCAAGGCGCAAGCGTTTATCGCAATTTACAGGAGCCGTCAGTTTCAGCGACAATCGGCGAGAGCCGTAGCCGCGCGGAGGTGCCGTACTTTTTCGAACAACCACGTCATGAGGCAGGAATAGCGGGCCGGTAGGCGCCGAATGGTTCTCCAGTAAAGACAGAAGCGTTTCCATCGCGCGTTGTCCAATCAAGTTTCGCGCCTGATGCGTAGTTGTAAGTTCAGGGTGGAAAACGCGCGAGAACGGAATGTCGTCGAAACCCATAACCGAAATTTGTTCGGGAACGGAAAATCCCGAGGCTTGAAGGCTGCGAACGAAACCCATAGCTGATTCATCGTTCGCACAAAAAACAGCCGTCGCCGCAGTGTGCTGCTTCAGAAGAACTTCGGTTGCCTTTTGACCGTCCTGAAAAGTAAATCCGCCGGGTATCATTGCGATGTTGGCCTGCAGTCCCGCATCTGTCATAGCTTTGGTATATCCGGCCAATCTGTCTTCGGTCAGCGTGTTACTTTCGGGTCCGCTAACGTGCACAATGGCGCTGTGCCCCAGGGACAAAAGGTAATTGGTGGCGTCATAGGCCGCCTTTTTATTGTCCGTTCCAACGTGCGGCACGGTGCTGCTCTCTATGCGTTCAGAAATAGATACGATTGGAACATCATCAGGTGTATGCCCTTGCGGTGGCGCAGTGCCGTTCAGAATTAAGGCGCCATCCGCGCGTCCGTTGCGCAGGTTTTCGAGAATGCTGGCATATTTTTTGTCGTTGCCATTGGTATTGCCGACCAAGATTGTCAGTTTCGCGCGAGTGGCGACCTCTTCGATCCCGGACGGGAATTTGGAAAAGAAAGGGTCTGCGATGTCGGGCAGAATGACCAAAACCGTGCCGGACCGGTTTCGCCGTAACATCTGAGCGGTCGTATTGACGCTGTAACCTGTTGCAGTGACGGCGTCGAATACAGATTTCGGGTGGTTTCTGAAACAATATCAGGGAATTGCAGGGCGCGGCTTACCGTTGTCGTGGACGCGCCCGCAACTCGTGTGACGTCCCGGATTGTCGGTCTTTTTTGAGGGTTCTTGGTCATACTGCCACATTCGTGGCAGCGAAAAAGTCAATTTGTAATGGGTTAAAATAAGAATGAAACGATTTCATAAGGCGCGCGGCCATGAATACTTCGATCTTCCGGGGCGGGGACATGAAGTTGGGCGTAAACTTGCTTTGCGTGGGTGGATTGATCGGCAAGGAGCGCTCGGAGCACTGAGGTCTGGCTGCGCAAGAGGGCTTTGATGGCGTCGAAATTCCTGTTCTCGATGGAACGCCACATCATCGCGCCTGGTTAGCCAGGGAGCTAGATGCGATAGGGCTGGAGCGGACGTGCGCTTCCATCGTTCCTGACCCAAATGCGAACCCGACCAGTGCATAACCGGAAATTCGTGCCCGCAGGTTCGATCATTTGGATTGGATCCTGTATTGTGCAACCGCGCTGGATTCCGGCAGTTTTAGGGCGTGGGCCGGGGAGGCTCACGCGCTCGCCGGCGAGAACGGTGCAGGCAAATCCAAGCTGATGAAGTTTCTGTCCCGGGTCTGTCAGGCGGAAGAGGGCGAGATCTACCTGCACGGTCAGAAGGTTCGGTTTCAGCACCCGCTTGAATCGCTCGCCCAAGGTGTGAGCGTGATTTATCAGGAGTTTTCCCTATTGCCCGACCGGACAGTTGCCGAGAAAATCTTTCTGGGACGTGAGCCCGTTTGGGGATAGGGGTTTTTGGATGCTGAACGGATGCGGTCGGAGACTTCGGACATTCTGGCCTTGTTTGGTGACCGCCATAGGTTCGGACCCGGCACGCTGGCGGGGAGTTGGACGCCGCGCAGCGGCAGATGGTTGAAATCACGAAGGCTTTGTCACTGAACGCCAAGGTCATCGTTATGGATGAACCGACCGTTGCGCTGAACGAAGCGAAATGTAAGCTTTTGTTCCAACTGGTGGATGACTTGCACGGCCCTGGCTAAAACGGGTACTAGGACGCCGAGAGCAGAGAAAATCACTGGCCTGCCATCGGGGCATTTATGTGTTTTGCGACAAGCCTCTGACGACGTCCGCGTGGGAAGCTCGCGCCTTTTTTGCGGAGCAGGAACAGACTGGTGTGTTGTTCATACTGACCCACAATTATCGGGGCACTCCGATGGTTCGGCAAGCGCGCCATATACACGTGGAATATGTGCAGGATTGGCTTACCGAGCCCGCCCCTGATGGCAACAAGCAGGCCAAATGGCGCACCGATCCATTGAAGTCAGGGGCAGCGGGTGAGTTGGGGGACATTGGTGCGTACGCATGTCAATTGGTGTGCTTTGTCAAAGGACAACGGGCGACCCAAGTTGCGGCGGGCTTAACGGCATTTATGCCTGAGCGCTGGGTAGATGATAATGTCGCGGTTCTATTGCGTTATTCCGATGGCGCGAAGAGTATGCTTTGGGCTAGCCAAATCGCGCCAGGCAACGAAAACGAATTGTCTCTGCGGGTTTGTGGCGACAAGGGCGGCATGGAATGGAAACAGGAAGATCCCTATCGATTGTGGTACACACCTTTCGGAGAACGCAAGCAGCTGCTAACCCGAGGTGGCGAATGAGCCAAGACGGCGGCCAATGCGGTCACACGGGTGCTCGGTGCCATCCCGAAGGGTATTTGGAAGCCTTTGCGACGAATTACACTTCGACTGCACACGCGATCCGGTCACATCAGGGCGGCCTGCAACCTGATCCGGAATTGTTGTTCACCAGCTTGGAAGAGGGTGTGCACGGGATGGCCGTTGTGGAAGCTTGTTTGCGTTCGTCAGCCGGAAACACGGTTTGGGAGGCCATTAAAAGCTAAAGCTGCAAGGGTTACCTGCTTGGTTGGCAACGATTAAATGACCTCGGGGCGGAAAATCAGGCGACAACTCTGACAGCCTATCTGGTTTCGAGCCAACTCGGTCCAATATTCTCAGCTCATTTGTACGATCAACGAAGCTTGTGAGTGTATTGCGAGCCGTCCAACTGCGAATGGTATCGTTTTCCCGGGGCAATAAGCCAGTTAGAACTCTCCGACGGCCCCGGTTTCTCCGAACGTCAGCCAATCCAACATCGCTGATTGATCAGTTTTCAGCTGTTATAAAACCGGACTTAAGCTACCCACCCGTGCCTACAGAAAACCCGCGGGTTCGCGCTCTACTTCGGAGTTTGAAGTATAAACCAGTTTTCGCAATGTGAAAGATAGGCCGTGGCTATACAATGCCGGTGACTCAAGTTAAGAGGCTTCCTTTAACTTTGGATGATGCGCTGACTGCAATACCGCGCGGCTCACATCACCTGGCCGATACAAAGAACCGTCACCGTGAAGCAAACCATCGCAAACGCGCTTGCCCGCAAGGGTTATGATACATTGACACAAGTCCAACAGGCCGTGACCCAGCCTGAATTGGATGGGCGCGACATGCTGGTATCAGCGCAAACCGGATCAGGAAAAACCATCGGGTTTGGTCTGGCGATTGCGCCTACGTTGCTGGGCGACGGCGACACGTTCGGGACGTCCGGCGCCCCATTGGCCTTGGTCGTCGCGCCGACACGGGAGCTGGCGCTGCAGGTAAAGCGTGAACTTGGCTGGCTCTATTCCGATGCAGGTGCGTTTCTGGCGTCGTGCGTCGGTGGTATGGATATGCGCGACGAACGACGTGCACTGGCACGTGGTGCACATATCGTAGTCGCTACTCCGGGCAGGCTACGTGATCATATCATGCGGGGCTCGATTGATCTGACCGCGATCCGAGCTGTGGTTCTGGATGAAGCCGACGAAATGCTTGACCTTGGGTTCCGTGAGGATCTGGAATTCATTCTCGACGAAACGCCTGCAGAACGTCAGACATTGCTGTTTTCTGCCACTGTGCCGCGCGCAATTGCCAATCTGGCGACGCGGTATCAGCGCGATGCAGAACGTGTCAGTACGGTTAGCGAACAAACCCAACACGCCGATATTGACTACCGTGCCATGGCAGTGGCCCCGCGCGATGGTGAAAACGCGATTATCAATGTTTTGCGCTATTATGAAGCGCCCAATGCCATCGTGTTCTGCAATACTCGAATGATGGTATCGCGCCTGACTACGCGCCTGTCGAACCGGGGGTTTTCGGTTGTGGCTCTGTCCGGCGAGTTGACCCAAAGCGAACGATCCAATGCATTACAAGCGATGCGTGATGGTCGGGCTCGGGTTTGTGTGGCGACAGATGTGGCAGCGCGTGGAATCGACTTGCCGAACCTCGATTTGGTGGTGCACGCCGAACTGCCAAACAGCCATGAGACCCTGTTGCATCGTTCCGGCCGAACAGGTCGTGCAGGGCGCAAGGGCGTCAGCGCATTGGTTGTGCCGCCGTCATCGCGAAAAAAGGCGGAACGTATTCTGAAGTTCGCCAAACTAACTGCGGACTGGGGGTCCGCTCCGTCAGCTGATGAGGTGCAAGAGCGCGATCAGGCCAGGATGTTTGCATCTGATGACTGGCAGGTAGAGATCACCGAAAGTGAACGCGCGGCAGTTGACCAACTGGTTGAGGAGTTCACCCCCGAACAAATCGCGGCAGCTTACCTCCGCCAGTACAATTTGCGCCATTCCGCCCCCGAAGAGCTGGCTGCGGTAAAATCGGAGAGCCCAAAGCCACGCGCCGCCTTTGGCCCCAGTGTTTGGTTTTCGTTGTCTGAAGGGCGCAACCAAAATGCGTCTCCGCGCCATTTGCTACCTATGGTGTGCAAGGCAGGCAACCTTACCAAAGACGATATCGGTGCTATCCGAATTGCCGATGACGTGTCTTATGTCGAAATCCGTGAAGCCAGTGTTGAGGGTTTTCTGGCAGCTGTTGGTCCCGACATGAAAATTGAAGGCTCAAAGGATCTTGTGCGACAGGACAGAGCGCCGGACCTACCAGCGTTTGAACGGTCGAAATCCAAGCGCGTAGCCAAGGGTAGTTCGCGCCCATCCAAAGGGGACACAACCCCCATTGATTGGAACGACGAACCAGTACCCCGTCACCGCAAACCGAAACCCGAGGATCGAAAGCCCCGAAAATCGAAAGAGAAGGGATCCAAAGCGGATCGCTCGACCGATCACGCGGATGCCCCTAAGCGTCGCCAATCCCCCTCGGCCGTGGCCTCCAAAGGGGAGCCGGATGTCAAATTCAAAGCAACGGGCGCCAAGAAACAAGGCCGCAAGGCTCGCGATGGTGTACGCAAAGGCGGCGATCTCAAATCCAGTGGCGATTCCCGAAAAGGCCCGCCACCGCCCAAGGGCAAACCCAGCAGCAAGAAAAACCGCGCACGTGCCGCTGCTGCAAAGGTTGCCAAGGGCGGAGAGGCGGTACCAAAACGACGGAAGACATAGCCTTGGTTTGTCTGCTCTCGGTCCAGGTCAGCCATGGCCTCGATCTATGGTATTGCAACGCGGATAGCGCATTGCTGCCCGGCACGCATTTTGGAGCAAACCGAACTGTGAGGAGATTAACACGACCGCCATATCGCCGCCCCGTTGCCGAGGCGGCGCGATTTCGCTTTTAGTGCCCGTTACCACGTTTCGCGTTGGTGATAGTCTGTTCCAAAGGGTTGTAGCCTTCGGGAACCGGAACGAGATTTACCTCCTTGGTATAGCTTTCGAAAAAGGTTTTCATTTTTGCTACGCGTTCCGGCATTTCGGTGGCCGGATCATGAAGTTCCGACGGATCGTCCTCGATGTCGTATAGTTCCCATTCACCAGTGCCTTTCGGGGGCAAGTTTTGCATCAGCTTATAGCGCCCGTCGAACACCGTAGAAGAACCTGCTAATTCGTATCCAACGGGATTGCCGTCTCCCCGAACCGTCAATGCTTCACCTTTGAGGACGGGCATCATACTGATACCGTCCGGAGCATAAATCTCTCGCCCTTTTTAGATGGAACCCGGTATTTCTACGCCTGCCGCATCCAAAAGCGTTGGGACTATATCACGTACAAAGGCGAATTTGTCGATCTGTGCGCCTGGCTCGACGACACCCGGAAAGCGTACGATCAGTGGGACGCGCAATCCGCCTTCGGTGGAAAACGTCTTGAAGTAGCTGCCAGGAACCGCCGCTGCCGCCGCCCAGCCGGGACCATAGTCAGCGCAAACGCCATTTTGGCCCATATCGGTAAAGCCGCCTTCGAAATCTTCCATGTAGACCTTGTGGTAGTTGGCCTTGGACCAGGCGCGGTATGCCTCTGAGAGCGGCAGCTGGTTCGGGTTCGGGCCATTGATGGCAAGGAAAATCACGATCGTATTGTCTGTGATACCTTTGTCGTCGAGATAGGTCAGCAGCCTGCCAATATTGACGTCCAAATTGTCGGGCATACCGGCATGGGTCTGCATCCTCCGCGCATTAAATGCTTTCTTCTCCTCTGCCAGTTTTCCTAATTCGGCAAATGCCGCGGCTCATGAAAAGATGCATAAGGCTGCGCCACACAATTGTCGGCCGCTCACTCATCCAGCATGAAGGGCTTCTCGAAACCGCGGGCATGAGCAATGGTTTCGGGTTCGTGGCCGAGATGCCATTTGCCGGTCATGTAGATGTGGTTACCCGCGTCGCGAAGCAGTCGTGGCAAAGCGACTACATTATCGTTCGGGTGACCCTCATAGCCCGGTTTTCGAATTGGTTGTCAGCTTGGATTTCCAATATGTTCCCCAAGCCCGCCAGGTGATTGTCAATTCCGCTGATCAACATGGTACGGGTAGGTGAAAAAGAGGCGCCAACATGAAAATTGGTGAATAGCATGCCCTGTTCGGCCAACTGGTCGATGGTCGGAGTTTCGATCTCGCCGCCAAAAGCGCCGACGTCGGAAAAGCCCATGTCGTCTGCAATAAGTATTAGTATGTTGGGCCGGTTGTCGTCGGTTTCAGCCGCGACTGAAGCTGCTGAAATCGCCGCCGTACTAATTAGTGCAAAAAGTAACCTTATCGGAACCATACAGGTCCTCCGCTCATTGCGCGTTTCCTAGGCGAAGTGCCCACTGCCTTGCTTTTTCTCAGTAAATTGTCAGTCGAGCTATAGTAGAACGCGTGCGTTTCAGATATCGGTTCACGTGTTCCAATAAATGAGATGAGGCATACCGTTGTTTGACGCCAAGATTGCAGCTGCAGTGCGGTCTTGGACCAAGCACGGAAATTTTAGGGCAGGCGCAGATGCGCTTGGCACGTCGCGGCCAGCTTTTCACGCTACATCCAGCAAGTTGAATCCTATGTTGGTCATGCTTAGTTCGAACGCAGCGGCAAGGGCGTTTCCCTGTCCCGATCAGGACAGAGCTTTCTGAAACTGCTCGATTCGCTAAACTAGGCACCAGCCAGTTCGAGGCCGACGTCGAAAGGCTTCGTTCCACAGGTCCTGATTTGCTGAACATCGGCTGTGGGCCCTTGGCGACGCGCAAAGTCATTACTCCGATACTGGCCCAATTGCTGCAAGAAATGCCGGATTTGCGAGCAAGGATCGACGTCCGAGCAACTAAGGAACCCCTAGAGGCGCTGCGCATGGGAAAGCTCGATGTGGCAGTTTGTGATCTGACCCATACCCCTGATCCGAGTGATCTGGATATTCAGGTTCTTTGTAATGAAACGGTATCTTTCTGGGCACGCCCCGAACACCCTTTTCACTAATGCAGCCCGGTAAGCGTGGCTGACGTGTTTCGCAGCCCATTTGTGACTGCGCATCTTCACCGGCATTGGCGAGCGGCAATAGCGACAATTCTGGGCAGTGAGCAAGCTGCTTGGCAAATCGTGGATCGCCTGCCTCAGATTGAAAGTGACGATTTTTCTCTGGTTGTCGACCTTGCAGCAAAACGGAATTGATTTGTGGTTGTATGCAGGCAGACTTTGCACAACACGCCGCTTTAGGTTTGCTTAAAGAAATCGAAACCACCTAAACGCTTACGTGGAGTATTTGTGCGCCCCGGCGCAAGGACATGGGTTTTGCGCTCTCGATCGCTTCTGGTTGCACGTCCGCGAGCAATTCGGATCCTCCTGACCCTGACCAGCCAGACCGAACCAGCCTGCTTCGCAAGCTTTTGCGGGCTTTCAGGTTTAACAAAACACCGGTCACACCTATCCTGCTGTTTCAGAAAATAGTCGAAATCCAGATGTCGTTGTGCATGAGTATCGCCGTTTTCCGATCATGTTGGCGACGTCGACACCATCTGGCGTTGCCGTTTCAAAGCTCGTCGCTGTCCACGTTTTAGAACAATGTCTAGAAACCGGTCCACACGATCAGCGTCCGCGGTCATGTTGTCGGCGAGCATACAGCGCTTTGAATGGCAGTTGGGGTGGTTCAAGTTCTTACGGACCCATCCTGCACCCAAGCGTCAAATTGGGCCAATACCGCATCGCAAAACGCGTCATCATTGATATGGGCGTCCAACTCAGTCATTGGAATGCGCCCGGGCATGACCATTCTTGCCTCGTCGACCATGTCGGCAAGTGCATTAGGGTCATACGCTTCCTCGCCCTCTTTGTCCCAGGCTTCGACGCCCTGAACGGGCAGAAAGAAATGTACAGGACCAGTTGCCGCTTCCAACCGGTTGGCTAGTTCGCGAATCCAGGCACGACGCTCCTCTCCGTTAAAGACCGAGCTTTTGATCAGCCGGTTATGTTCGTGAAATGGACGGTTGGCGTATTGCTCTGGTATGTCTTGCCATCCGGCGAAATCCAGCAGATCCAGCGCGCCGGGCGCGACCATCTGAGGTGTGCCCACACGTCCGGCATTGGTTACACGGTCGTCGCCGCTTGACACAACGGAACCTGCCATCAGGTTGCCGAATTCCTGCATGCAGAAATCCATGACGCAGGCAAACGCACCCTCGCTCGCCAGTTTTTCAAACGCCATGCCGCCCATGCCAGTGGAATGGAATACAGCCACTTCAAAACCGCGATCTTCCAAAGCTGGTTTGAGTGTTTTCATGTAGCGCAAGCAAGAGGAGCCCAGGCTGGTCATCCCAATCAGCGGCTTGCTGCGATCTGGCGCGATGGTTGCGTTGGTCGCTCCGACGACACCACCGGCCGCCTGACTGAGGGAGGATTTGCAAATCGAATTCATACCATAAAGACCGCCGGCCCACAGGATCATCTGTATGTCCGGCGCCAGACGGTGCGGTGGGATCAGGGATGAGAAACTTACGGTCGACACGATGTATTTCGGCACGCCCATGGGCAGCGCCTGCGCACAGTCCAGCGCCAGATCCGTGCCCATCGTGCCACCTGTGGCCAGCATACCGTCGAGCCGCCCATCCGCATAAGCTTGTGCCACCACTTTGGCGGCCCCTGCGGACATCACGCGAAACGCCTTGTTTTCATCGCCCAGGGCGATCACCTGATCGATGGTCAGTCCCTCGGCTGCAGTCACGTCATGCTTTGAAATGTCAGTTGGCGTCTTCGGGTCGCCCAGGACCGAGACGTCCATGGTCAGTACGTCGGCGCCCTGTTCGCGGATTGTCTGTTCAAGAAACCGCATCTCGGGTTCCTTGGTGTCATAGGTGCCGATCAGCAGGATTACTTTCGTCGCCATTTTTCCTCCTTGTAGTGCAGCTTACCTAAGATATTGGCTTACCAGTTTTCGGGCGGTAGCAACGAACCGTTGGTTGCGAATTTTCGAGCCGTCTTCCTGCATGCGGGTCGAAACCCATCCGACATATGTTGCTGCCCGCAAAGCCATAAACAACTCAAGGTGTGTAGTATCAATTGGGCGTTGCGACCGGTAACCAGTCGTAAGCGCTGCTTGCAGCTGATTGAAGTCTGGCTCATTCATGTTTTTGATCAAGGTTGTCGCGATCTCGAAAAGGCGAAAACCAAAGCCTGAATCGTCGAAGTCGATCAACGATACTTTGTCGCCGTCGATAACAACGTTTTCGCGTACAAGATCGGCGTGAATCAGCCCGTAATCCAGTTCCGGCTCAAGCTGTCTCAGGTCCTGATTTGCGGTATCGCGGAATCGTTCGAACAGCGTGCGGTCGTCTTCGCTGAGGGTCGGGTTTTCCCAAAAGCGGCCCCAAACCGGGCCTGAACCTACCAATCCGCGGCGATCCCATGACCAGCGTGAAAACCCAGCCGGTTGTTGCCAGTTGTCGCTGATTGAATGCAGACGGGCCATTTCTAGCCCAAGCGCAAAGAAGACGCCAACCCGATCCTCATGGTTGATCCCAGACGTGGTTTCGCCCAACGGACGTCCCGGCAGCCAGGTCAGAACATCGACCTGAATTTCGTCAATAACGTGCAAGTAGTCTCCCGTTGCGCTGGCTATAGGCGCAGGCATTCTGACACAATTGGCGGCCAGCGCCTCCATCCATTGCAATTCGGACCACAGCTCTTCATTCGTTCGATAACCATGACGGTGCAGACGCAGCGCATAGCTGCGTTTGCCCGCCTGAACGCGGTAGACATGGTTTTCTCGGGCGGCAACCAATTCACATTTCGAGTTCTGAAACCCCCAGAGGGCAAGCGCCTGATCTACGGTTTTCCTCATGCGGATGCCTGGGTTTCAGCCAGAACCGTATCCAACGTGTCAAACAGCAGATCCGCGTTTTCGATTGAGAATGGCATTGGCGGTCGGATTTTCAGAGTGTTCTTGTGACGCCCAAGTTTCGAATGAATGATCCCGCGCTGCCGCATTTCATTGATGACCTGATCTGTGAGTGCGCTGGCGGGTTCCTTACTGTCGCGGTCCGCAACAAATTCGGCACCGAAGATAAGGCCTGAACCCCGCACATCGCCGATGAAATCGTATTTCTCTTTAAGCGTGTTCATCCGTTTGCGGGCGTGATCACCGACTATTCTGGCGTTTGCAATCAGCTGTTTGTCTTCGATTTCCTCCAGCACAGCCTTGGCCGCGGCGCATGAAACTGGGTTACCGCCAAATGTGTTGAAGTAGCGGTAGCCTCTTCTGAAAGTCGCCAGGATTTCTGCACGGGTCACAACTCCGCCCACCGGGTGACCGTTGGCCATTGGTTTACCCAAGGTCATGACGTCGGGTACCACACCCATTTTTTGATGCGCCCACATATGAGTGCCGGTGCGACCGAAACCTGATTGTACTTCGTCGCAGATCAGCAGACCTCCGGCCTTACGAACAACCTCGGCCGCGGGTTTCAGCCAACCATCGGGTTGGTCCGGGAAACCCTCGTTCAGGAAATATGGGCAGACGACCAAGGCCGCGAATCCAACACCGGACTTTTCATGTGCGGCGATCTGTTCGGCGACGCTATCTGCGAATTTCGTACCGTCCGGATCGGGATCGCGATAGCTGTCGGGCGCCTCTACAAAGCGGAAATACTGGTCCAACCCAAAGCCGACGCTTGGGGCGTTTGATTTGCTGAGCTGGCTGACCAGCGAGGTATTGCCGTGATAGGTCGCATCCGTTGCGATGAGACCACGCTTGCCAGTCATACCTTCGGCCATGCGCAGCGCAACGTCGTTGGCTTCGGACCCCGTGCAGGTCAGGATCGCAGTATCCAATGAAGCGTCAGTTGTTCCGGTCAGTTTTTCCACATATTCCAGAATCTCCTCATGCAGGTATCTGGTGTGAGTATTGAGTATACTTGCTTGACGACAGATCGCTTCGACAACGCGCGGGTTGCAATGGCCGACATGAGGGACATTGTTGTAGCAATCCAGATACTTGCGCCCATCCGCATCCCATAGCCAGACCCCTTCGCCCTTCACGATGTGAAGGGGCTCGTCATAAAAGGTCGAGACATTGGGGCCCAGAAACCGAGTGCGGCGTTTGATCAGGTCTACGGATCTTGGGGAAAGGGTCACGTCGATGCCTTGTTCAAAGCTTGATCCAAGCGGTTTTGAGATCGAAATATTTCTCGAACGCATGCAGGGATTTGTCGTGCCCGTTGCCCGACTGTCCAACGCCGCCCAGCGGAACGGTAAGGTCGGCGCCGCCATAGGTATTCACATGCACGACCCCGGTGCGCACCGCTGACACCATGCGGTGCGCGCGGCTGAGGTTTGAAGTCCAGACACCACCAGCCAATCCATAGACAGTGGCATTGGCCAGTCGGATTGCCTCATCCTCGCCCTTAAAAGGTGTAACGGCCAGAACCGGCCCGAACACCTCGTTTTGGAACAGGTTGTCAGTTTCCTTGACCCCTGCCATGACCGTAGGAGCCATGTAATAGCCGCCGGTTTCGGTCAGGATGCGTTCGCCGCCGGTGCGGCGCTCAGCCCCCTCGACCTCAGCCTTGGTAGCGAAGTCCAAGTTGGCTTCCAACTCGGTCAGGCTGTGGACGGCCCCGATTTGGCTGTTCAGGTCCAGCGGGTCTCCGACGCGAAAGCTTTCGGCGTGGCGTGTAATCTCAGAGACAAAATCCTCGTAGATTTCTTCCTCAACCAACAGGCGCGAACCTGCGACACAGACCTGACCTGAATTGCGAAAGATACCGGCGGCAGAAACCTTAGCTGCTTCGGCAAGATCGGGTGCGTCGGCGAAGACGATGTTGGGGGATTTCCCACCAAGCTCCAGATAGCAGCGCTTGAGGTTCGAGCGGGCGGAGTATTCAAGCAGCCGGCGACCCGTCGCGCCCGAGCCGGTAAAGACCATGATATCCACGTCCATGGACAAGGCCAGCGCTTCACCGACGACTGAACCGCGCCCGGTAACCACATTGAGTACGCCATCCGGTAGCCCGGCCTCGGCTGCCAACTCGGCAATTTTCAGCAAGCTAAGCGAAGCGCTTTCCGCCGGTTTTAAAACGATGGAGTTGCCCGCCGCCAGTGCAGGCGCAATCTTCCAGCTGCCGATCATCAGCGGGAAGTTCCACGGAACGATCGCACCCACGACACCGACAGGGGCGTGATGCACCAAACCCAAAATGTCATGGTTGGTTGGAGCGATCTGCCCATAGATTTTGTCAATAGCTTCGGCATAATACCGAAAGGTCGCAGCTGCCGACAGAGCCTCGGCCTTATAGGCCATGCTTATTTCGGTACCGTTGTCACGCACGCCCAGAACCGCGATTTCCAAAGCTTGAGTTTCGATCAACTCAGCCAGTTTCAGCAGAACTTTTTTCCGCCCTGCAGGAGCCCTGCGTGACCAACGGCCGTCTTCGAACGCCACCCGTGCGGCACGCACAGCGTTATCAACGTCGGTCGAGTTGCCTTCGGCGATTCGGGCCAGAGGTTGGCCATCGATCGGCGACAGAACCTCGGCCTGGGCACCCGTTTCTCCGGAATGGAAAGCTCCGTTTATGAAATGGCCGCGGGGTGAGAGTTCCTGCGCGCGCAGTGCGTCAATCGTGGATTGATCCATTTAGTTCATCCTTGCTGCGTAGATTCTTCTTCGCCTGTTGGCTGCGGTTTAATCCGTTCCCGATGTTCCTGAACCAGCGTGCGGATATGCAATGCGATGATGCCAAGGATCATTACGAACAGGATTGCGGCAATCGGACGGTCGATGAAATCGAGCGGCGTTTGGACCCGCGCCATCGCGCTGCGCAATTTGACTTCCATGATCCCGCCCAGAACCATGCCCAGAATGATCGGCACAATCGGCAGGTTCAGGCGCTTCAGGATCAGGCCGAAAACCCCGAAACCAGCGGCGATGGCGCAGTCCGAGATTGAGTTGCGCAGGCTGAACACGCCGACAAATGACAGTGTCAGGATCATTATGCCCAGAAACCGCGTTGGGATCTGAATGATTTTCAGCAGCAGGTTGGTCGAAAACAGCAGAAAGACCAGCACAATCACGTTCAACAGGATCAACGACATATAGAGCGCCATGACGAAGTCCATCTGGTCCGCAAACAGCTGCGGGCCCGGGATCACGTTGTGCACGTAGAACACGGACAACATCATGGCGGTCAGTGCCTCACCCGGGATACCCAACGCCAGCAGCGGGATCATCGCCGCGCCCGGGACCGCGTTGTTGGCAGCCTCAGATGCGACAAGCCCTTCCGGCGAGCCTTTGCCGAATGCATCGGGATCTTTCGACGTTTTTTGTGCGTAAGTGTAGGACAGGAACTGCGAGGTGAACTCACCCGTGCCCGGGATCATGCCCATCAGCACGCCCAGCGAAGACGATACTGTGGCAATGCGCTTAATACCTAGCAGCTCTTTGAGGCCGGCAAAGATATTACCGCGTACATGTGCCTCGCCCGGGGCGTGTTCCTTGTCTACCAGCAGCAAAAGTGCCTGACTGATTGCGAAGAGGCCCAGAACCACCACAATTAGATCAACCCCCGAAGTCAGCCAGCTTTGGTCAAAAGTGAAGCGCTTGGTGTATTTGACCGGTTCAAGCCCGACCGTGTTCAGAAAGATCCCGAAAAATGCGAGCATTGCCGCGGAAAAGATCTGGCCACGATGGGCAAGGATCACCAGCAAGACCCCCATGAACGCGGCCAGGAAAATCTCTCTGCTGCCGAAATGCGGCGCGACCCAGGCCAGGACAGGGGACAGGATGATCAGGCACAGGATCGAGAAGATCCCGCCAAAGAAAGACGCGGAATAGGCCAGCGACAAGGCACGATGGCCTTCGCCACGTTTGGTCATGGGGTAGCCGTCATAGGTGGTCAGTGCATTGACTGCCGTGCCGGGCGTATTGATCAGAATGGCCGGGATCGCACCGCCATACATTGATGATCCGTATATCCCCAACAGTAGCGTCAGGCCCACAATGGGTTCAAATGCGAAAGTGGCGGGTAGCAGAATGGCGATGGCTACGGCGGCACCGACGCCGGGCAGGGCTCCGATGATGACCCCTCCGATTGATCCAATGAACAGGGCGACGATGACCTGCCACTGCGAAAGAATAGCGAAGCCGGATATCAGGTTGTCCATAACGGCCTCACAGATAGGTTAAAGCAAAGACGCGCACGGCGTCCGGTAGAGCTTCGTACACGCGGCCCGCAGGTATATTGACCTGAAGAAGCGCCCGAAAAACGACGGCAACAACCGCTCCGAACAGAAGTGCGATGCCTATTAAAGCTGGCGATCTGAACCCGGTGCGCACTGCCAGAAAGGCCGAGAACAACATGGTCGAAGGCAGATAGCCAAGCCACGGAACGGCCACCACATAAATCAGGAAATAGATGACGTATTCGAGGGACTTCACCCAGAAGGTGAGCTCTCTCCAGCGACCGGGAATGCGGGGTGACACGACCGAGCTTAGCAAGTGCAAGCCGCTGAATATCACCATGCCCCAGATGGCAATTGTTGGCCACAGCGAGGGTTGTGCGAACCACTTGGTACGCTTGACCACTTTGGTTTCGACGCTGATCTGAGTCAGCAGAAAAAGAGCAAACGCAAAGAACAGGATGGCAAAAACGATATCCCCGGGTCGACGGTATCGCCGGAACATGTCTTGCAGCGTTTTGGCGATCATCGTGTTCCTCCCCAGAATACGACAGGACGCTGGTTGTTCACCTGCGCCCTGTCAGATGCTCATTCGCCCAGAATCTCTTCGATTTTTGCGAAAGAGGCTTTGTCCTGTTCGATCTGCGCATTGGATGCGTCTGGGTCTTGCCAGTAAATCAGAGCCCCGGTTTCCTCTCCAAGCTCTTTGGCTTTGTCGGACTGCAGTGCCTTTTGTGCAGCAGCAGTGATCTTTGCTCGGGCATCGGCTGGTGTGTCCTTGTGAACGAACAAACCATTCCACAGCGCCAATGGCAGGTCCGGGTTCAGTTCGACAATTGTCGGTGTGTCCGGCACCAAAGAAATTCGCTCGGAACCGATGCTGGCCAGAACATTCACCTGATCGAGGCAAGGAAGCACAAGTTGCAGCGTGGTGTTGATGACATCCACGTCGCCCGAAGCCAGCGTGTTGCAATCCAGCGCGTCAAATGCGGCTTCGCTTGCAAAGTCGAACCCGCTGCTGACTGCAGCCGCAAAGGTGACCTGCGTGGGCGGAAGAACCGAGCCGAAATGGCCAAGCGCCAGGTCATTGTCCTTGCCGTGGGCTACCAGTTCTTCCCAATTCGAGAATGGCGCATCTTTGCTCGATGCAATCACGAACGGATAGGTCAGGAAGATACCGATTGGATCGAATGGGTTCGGATTGAGTTCGGGGATGCCGATTTCGGGTCCGATTACCGGCACGCCAATTACAAATGACCCGATCGTATACCCGTCAGCCGGAGCGGTTGCGACCTCGACTGCACCGGGGAATGGTCCACCGCCGCCACCGGGCTTGTTAACTACCGCAGCAGGTACCCCATACATCGCCTGGAATTCATCCGCGATCAGACGAGTCAGCACGTCTTCCAGATCGCCCGGAGGCCACGGAACCACAAAGGTAACGGGCTTTTCAGGATACTCAGCCAGTGCAGCGGTTGAAGTCGCTGCAAAGGCAGCTGCTGTTAAAAATTTTTTCATTTACGCCTCCCATAATGGTTCAATAAATGAACCAAAGTAACATTATTAATGTTGCTTTGTTAAGTTCATTCTGTCAAGTATTACATGACGAAAGGAGAGGCGGAGAATGGGAACTGCAATTAATGCATTGAAGTTGCTTGATTTGTTTTCAAGCTCGCAACCGGAAATCGGCCTGAGCGGTATTGCCCGGCGGTCCGGATTGAACAAAGCAACTGCTTTGCGCCATCTTCGTGCGCTGGAAGATTTCGGTTTGATCGAACAGAACCCGCTCACAAAATCCTATGCTATTGGACCGGCAGCTCTGCGTCTTGCCGCCTTGCGCGAAATTGCCAAGCCAGGCCTGGAAGGAGCGCGCCTAAAGATGCAAGCCGTCATGCAAACAGTCGGTGAGAGCCTGCATCTTTCGCTTCTTGAAAAAGGCATTCTCCAGACCTCTCTAGTAGTCGAAACGACGCAGCATACTGTGCGGGTCAGTTTAGATCCTGCAGAAATTTTGCCGGTAAATGCAACGGCCTCGGGTCTTTGCATGCTGAGTTTTGGTCCGGCCTTCCTGCTGGAAAACCTGGACACACGGTCGCTGAAGCCCTTCACAAAAAATACACTCACGACTTCGGATCAGATCGTAGAACGCGTTGCGCAGATCAGGAAAAAGGGCTGGTCGAATAGTAATGGCGGTTTCGAAGACGGTGTCTACGGGTTCGCCGCGCCTGTCTTTGGTATCGATCAGGTGGCGCTCGGTACGATTGCGATTGCGGTACCTGAGATTCGCGCGACCGAAGCGCGCCTGCCTCTGATTCTGACGTCATTACAGACCCTCTCGCACGAGCTGACCGCGATTTTTGGCGGCCAGCGCCCCGTAAATTTTCCAACTGAGTTTCAGCCCTGACCGATTGGCTGAATCAACCGCCGGAGACCCGCGACATGAAAGACTCTAACTTTCTCAAAGAAAACAATGCCCGCCATTTCTGGCACCCCATGGCGCACCCGGCCGACAGCAAAAACAACCCCCCAACCATTTTGACCGGAGGCGAAGGTGTCAGTATCATTGATATCGATGGTCACAAAGCGCTGGATGCTGTCGGCGGGCTTTGGAATGTCAATCTGGGCTATTCCTGTGACCCGGTGAAACAGGCCATTACCGATCAGTTAAACGCGCTTCCTTATTATTCAACGTTCCGCGGCACCAGCAATGACAAGGCAATTGAGCTGTCTTACGAGTTGGCGCAGTTCTTCGAACCCGACGGGTTAACACGGGCCTTCTTTACTTCTGGCGGTTCGGATTCGGTCGAGATTGCGCTGAAGCTGGCGCGCCAGTATCACAAGGTTCGTGGTCAGGAAGGGCGCACGAAGTTTATCAGTCTGAAGCAAGGCTATCACGGCACCCACTTTGCCGCCGCTTCAGTCAATGGGAATCAGAAGTTCCGCACGGCATATGAGCCGATGATGCCCGGTTGTTTCCACGTGCCAGCGCCCTGGACCTATCGCAATCCATTCGACGAGACTGATCCGGAGCGACTGGCTCAGCTCTGCGTTAAGGCGCTGGAAGCCGAGATTGCATTCCAGGGTGCGAACACTGTCGCTGCGTTCATTATGGAGCCCGTCTTGGGGGCAGGGGGCGTAATCCCGCCGCACAAAACGTTCATGCCTATGGTCCGCGAGGTTTGCACGAAACACGGCGTTCTGCTGATCTCGGACGAAATCATCACCGCCTTCGGCCGGACCGGCAGCGAAAGCGGCGCGCGGCATTGGGGTGTGCAGCCCGATATCATGACAACGGCCAAGGCTATCACCAATGGCTATTTCCCGTTCGGGGCCGCAATGATTTCCGGCGCAGTGGCAGAAGTGTTCGAAAGCGATACAACTGGCAAGGCCTCCGTCGATCAGGGGTATACCTATTCCGGCCATCCGGTAGGTGCAGCTGCCGCATTGGCAGCGTTGTCAGAGATCAACCGTTTGCGAGTCTGGGAAAATGCAGCCGTTCGTGGCGATGAGTTGTATGCCGGACTGCAAAAACTGGCCGACAAGCATGACGCGATCGGAGATGTGCGCGGTGGTGAGGGCTTGATGTGCGCGTTGGAACTTGTCTCGGACCGCGAGACGAAAACGCCCATTGCCAAGCACCTGCCGCTGCAGGTTCAGAAGGCAGCCTATGAGGATGGTGTGATGGTCCGCGTTTCCGGCAATAACATCATCCTTTCGCCGCCTCTGGTTCTCACATCAGATGACGTGGCCAAAATACTGTCTGCATTGGATACAGGTCTGGCGAGCCTTTGAAGACCGTTTTGACCCCGTTCTTTTTGAATGGGGTCAGACTTTGACGGCTTGTAATTCTTCGAGCAGGTCCAGCAAGTGATCCAGCTTTTCCCGACCCATCTGAGCCTCGATGTTGTTTGAGATCGCCAGCGAGTTCACTAGGTTTTCTTCAAGAATGCGACGACCCTCATCCGTGATTTTAACCTTGGTCCGGCGCTTGTCGTGACTGTCCTGACGACGGGTGATCTGACCTTCGGCCTCCATCGTGCGCAAGATTCGCGTGAGACTGGGCAGCAGCAGGCAGGCCTCGTTGGCTATGGCACTTTGTTCCACTTCGCCCAGCTCGTCTAGTACGCGCAAAATGCGCCACTTCTGCTCGGTCAGGTGAATGCCCTGCAGCATTTCTCGAATGGGCGCCATCACTGTTTCTCGGGCGCGCAACAGCGCAATCGGAAGCGAGCGAGAGGTGCTTTTGGTATGGCTTTGAGTGTTCATGCTGTCTTCTAGAGTGCGATTTGGGAAATTGCAAAGATTAACAAAGCAAGTTCTTGACACTCTGATTTCAGAATACTAAACATGTTAACCAAAGGAGAGGGTAGCATGCCGCATTTTCACGTCGAGTATTCCAGTAATCTAGAAGATCGGATCGACATGGGTGATTTGTGCGAGTGCATCCGGGCAAAAGCGGCAGAGATCGAAACCTTTCCAATGCCAGGCATTCGTGTGCGCGCGACGCGTGTTGATCACTATGCCATTGCCGACGGCAACACGGAGCATGGTTTTATCGACATCTCGATCCGCTTGCGGGCTGGGCGTCCTGACGACGTTAAGCAGGATGCCACTCAGCGTATCTTTGATGCCGTAAAGACGTATCTGGCCCCGGCCTTCTCAAAGCATTCCATCGCGCTCTCGCTTGAGATGCGTGACATAGACCCAGACCTTTCGCCCAAGACCGGCACGATCCGGGACCACTTGGGCACGACCACGCAGGAGACCTGAAGAATGAGCGCTCTGGACACCAATATCGAGAAACTGACGGGTTTTCTGGCACGGTTCAAAGACAAGGGGATCAAGAACCGCATCGCCGGTGAGGACCGGGATGGTACCGCAGGTGTGTTTCAATCCACCTCGCCGGTGGACAAATCCGTGATTTGCGACGTCGCCCATGGCACGGCAGACGACATCGACGCGGCCGCAATTGCGGCACATGCTGCATTCGCCGAGTGGCGTGACATGCCTGCAACCGAGCGTCGCCGTATCCTTTTGAATGTCGCTGATGCTATCGAAGCCCGTGCCGAAGAAATCGCGCTGTGCGAATGCTGGGATACCGGTCAGACACTACGTTTCATGGCCAAAGCCGCCCTGCGAGGGGCAGAGAATTTCCGGTACTTTGCCGATCAGGTCGTGCAGGCGCGCGACGGTCAGCATTTGAAATCGCCGACTTTGATGAACGTCACCTCTCGTATGCCAATTGGCCCGGTTGGCGTGATCACCCCTTGGAACACTCCGTTCATGCTGTCGACCTGGAAGATCGCCCCGGCGCTGGCAGCTGGATGCACCGTGGTCCACAAGCCAGCCGAGGATTCTCCGCTATCGGCCCGATTGCTGGTTGAGATCGCTGAAGAGGCCGGTTTGCCCAAGGGCGTGTTGAACACGGTGAATGGCTTCGGCCCGGACGCGGGTAAGGCGCTGTGCGAGCACCCCCTGATCAAGGCTATCGCTTTTGTTGGCGAAAGCCGCACGGGAAGCCTGATCGTCAAACAGGGAGCGGACACACACAAACGCAACCATCTGGAGCTGGGCGGCAAAAACCCGGTCATCGTCTTTGACGACGCCGATCTGGACCGGGCGCTGGATGCAGTGATCTTTATGATCTATTCGATCAATGGCGAACGCTGTACCTCGTCCTCGCGCCTGTTGGTTCAAGACACGATCAAGGAAGAGTTCGAGACTAAGCTGATCGAGCGTGTGAACAACATTAAAGTTGGCCACCCTCTGGATCCTGCCACAGAGATTGGCCCGCTGGTGACCGAAGAGCATTACAACAAGGTCACCAGTTATTTCGACATCGCCAAAGAGGATGGCGCGACCATCGCGGCTGGTGGTGTAAACATTGGCGATGAAGGCTACTTCATTCGTCCGACCCTGTTCACCAATGCCAACAACGACATGCGCATCGCGCGTGAAGAGATTTTTGGCCCGGTTCTGACCGCCATACCGTTCTCGACCGAGGAGGAGGCGTTGCAGGTTGCCAATGACACACCTTATGGCCTGACCGGCTATGTCTGGACCAACGACCTAACGCGAGCGTTGCGCTTCACCGAAAAGCTTGAGGCCGGGATGATCTGGGTAAACTCGGAAAACGTTCGTCACCTGCCGACACCGTTTGGCGGCGTCAAAGCCTCGGGCATCGGTCGCGACGGCGGTGACTGGAGCTTTGAGTTCTACATGGAGCAAAAGCACATCGGCTTTGCCACCGGTCAGCACAAGATCATGCAATTGGGCAAGCTATAACTGCTGACCCTTCGAAAAAACGCGCGAGAAACTCTAACTCCAGGAGGAGACCATGGGAGAAATCGTCCTTGCTGCCAAGATGACCCACGTGCCCACCCTGCTCATGTCCGAGCAGGAGGGACCGATCAAAGGCACGCGCCAACCGGCCATTGATGGCCATCGGGAAATTGCCCGCCGTGCGAAAGAGCTGGGTGCCACAACGGTGATCATCTGCGACACACACTGGGTGATCAACGCAGGCTTTCACATCAACGCCAATAAAAAATTCGAAGGTCTGTTCACCTCAAACGAATTCCCGCAGTTCATTCAGGATTTGCCTTATTCCTATCAGGGCAATCCGGACATGGGCGACGCGATTGCGAAAATCGCGTCGGATAAGGGCGTTCATACTCTGGCGCATCACCTCGACAGTCTGGAACTGGAATACGGCACGTTGGTTCCGATGCGGTTCATGAGCCGCGAGCACGACATGAAGGTCGTCTCGATTGCTGCCTGGGCCACAGTGCACAGCCACGATGAAAGTCGCATTGTGGGTGAGGCGATACGCGAGGCGGTTGAAGCCAGCGATGAAAAGGTGCTCTTGGTTGCCTCAGGCTCGCTGTCGCACAAGATCTGGGCGAATAAGGACTATGCCGCCAATAACGGCACCTTCACCATCAGCTCTGAATTCAATCGCCAGATGGATCTGCATGTGCTTGAGATGTGGAAGAACGGCGATCATGCTACCTTTCTCAAGATGCTGGGCGATTATGCCAACTTCTGCTGCGGCGAAGGCTCGATGCATGACACGTCGATGCTGTACGGAGCGCTGGGTTGGGACGCCTACAACAAGAAATGCGAGGTCGTGACCGAGTATTTTCCCAGCTCGGGCACTGGCCAGACCAACGTCATTTTCCCAGTATAGCAGGAGGCTTAGATGCCCGTTCCAGCTCCCAATTTGTACCCCGATTTCAATACCATCCGGCTGAGCCATGTCTGTCTGAATGTAAGTGACCTGGCTGCCTCGCGCAAATTCTATTCCGACGTACTGGGCCTTCAGGTTTCGGATGAAAGTGACAGTCATGTCTATTTGCGCGCGATGGAGGAACGCGGCCACCACTGCGTTATCCTGCAGAAATCCGATCAGCCGGGCACTGTTGAGGTGATGGGGTTCAAGACCTTCGACGAAGGGGACCTGGACCGGGCCGAGGCATATTTCCAGTCTAAAGGACGCTCAACCGAATGGGTCGAGCGCCCCTATCAGGGACGAACGCTGCTGACCTCGGATAACATGGGGATTCCGTTGGAATTCTATCACAAGATGGATCGGCTTGAGCCGATCCATCAGAAATACGCGCTCTATCGCGGGGTAAAGCCGCTGCGGATCGACCATTTCAACTGTTTTTCGACCAGTGTTGATGACAGTGTGGCCTTCTACAGCGACTTTGGCTTCCGCGTGACGGAATACACCGAAGACGAAGACAGTAAGCGCCTGTGGGCTGCTTGGATGCACCGAAAAGGTGGCGTGCATGACATGGCCTTTACCAATGGCAAAGGCCCGCGCATGCATCACGTAGCCTTCTGGGTGCCAACACCGCTGAACATCATCGACCTGCTCGATTTGATGTCGACCACTGGATATGTCGACAACATCGAACGCGGGCCCGGGCGGCATGGTATTTCCAATGCATTCTTCCTGTATATCCTTGATCCCGACGGTCACCGGATCGAGATCTATTGCTCGGATTACCAGACTGTTGACCCTGATCTGGAGCCGATCAAATGGGATCTCAAAGACCCGCAGCGCCAGACACTTTGGGGCGCGCCTGCGCCACGCAGCTGGTTCGAACACGGCACATCCTTTGTAGGTGTTGACGTGAATGAGGCCGAATTGGCTGCTTCACCCATCATTGCACCGTAAGGGGTGGACATGATCACACTAAAAGACCCTGGATTGCTGCGCGAGGCCGCGCTGGTGGGTAAGCGCTGGATTGAAGCTGATCCGGCCTCTGGTCTGGCCGTCACCAACCCGGCCACGGGGGAGGTCATTGGCTATGTGCCCAATCTGGGCGCCACCGAGACCGCCGAGGCCATTGCCGCCGCCGAGACCGCGCGCCACAGCTGGGCCAAACGCACCGCGAAAGAGCGCAGCCAGATTCTGCGCCGCTGGTATGAGCTGATGATGGAGAACCAGGACGATCTGGGCACCATCCTGACCGCCGAACAGGGCAAGCCGCTGGCCGAGGCCAAGGGCGAGATCGCCTATGGCGCCAGCTTCATCGAGTGGTTTGCTGAAGAGGCCCGCCGCGCCTATGGTGACGTCACCCCTGGCCACGCGCCAGACAAGCGGATCGTGACGATCAAGCAACCGATCGGCGTTGTTGCCGCGATCACACCGTGGAACTTCCCCAACGCGATGATTACCCGCAAGGCGGGCCCTGCATTGGCGGCGGGTTGCTCGATGGTTCTGAAACCGGCCAGCCAGACACCGTTCTCGGCCATCGCGCTGGCGGTTCTGGCCGAACGCGCCGGATTGCCTGCGGGCTTGTTCTCGGTTGTGACCGGCTCGGCCCGCGGCATTGGCGGCGAGATGACCGGCAACCCGACGGTACAGAAGCTGACCTTTACCGGCTCGACCGAGATCGGCGCGCTGCTTTATGCGCAATGCGCACCGACGATCAAGAAGCTGGGCCTGGAGTTGGGCGGCAACGCGCCCTTCATCGTGTTCGAAGATGCTGATCTGGACGCCGCTGTCGAAGGCGCGGTGATCGCCAAGTTCCGCAACAACGGCCAGACCTGCGTCTGCGCCAACCGGATCTATGTGCAGTCCGGGGTCTATGACGCTTTTGCGGCCAGGCTGCGCGACAAGGTGGCAACGCTGCCCGCCGGCAACGGCTTTGACGAGGGCATCGTCTTTGGCCCGCTGATCGACCAGGCGGCGGTGGAGAAAGTGGCCGAACATATCTCGGACGCCACCTCCAAAGGGGCCGAGGTCACTCTGGGCGGCAAGGCACACGAACTGGGCGGCACGTTCTTCGAGCCAACCATCCTGACCGGGGTCACCTCGAAGATGGCGGTGGCGACCGAGGAAACCTTTGGCCCCGTCGCCCCGTTGTTCCGGTTCGACACCGAAAGCGAGGTTGTGGCCGCCGCCAACGATACCGAGTTCGGCCTCGCCTCATACTTCTACTCGCGCGACATGGCGCGGGTCTGGCGGGTATCCGAGGCGTTGGATTATGGCATGGTCGGCATCAACACCGGGCTGATCTCAACCGCCGAGGCGCCATTTGGCGGCGTCAAGATGTCCGGCCTCGGCCGCGAAGGCTCGCGCTACGGGCTCGATGACTTCATGGAACTCAAATACCTGTGCATGGGCGGTATAAACGCCGACGAGGAGGCATAATGCGCTTTGCAACATTCAACGCCAATGGTGAATCCTTTTTCGGTGCGATCACCGACGAGGGCGCGATTGCACTGAACGGCGATTTCCCGGATCACGACACCCTGTTTGAGGTGATTGCTGCCGGTAAGTTCGACCAGCTGACCAAGGTCGCCAACGGAAAGCCCATATCGCATACGGACTTCACCTACGAGATGGTGATGCCGGATGCCCGCCGCATTCTATGCGTCGGCGTGAATTTTCCGGACCGTAATGCGGAATATAAGGATGGCAGTGCGCAGCCAAAATACATGTCTCTGTTTCCGCGCTTTGCCAGTGGTTTCACAGGCCATGACTGCCCACTGATCCGCCCTCCGGAAAACCACACATTGGATTACGAAGGAGAGGTGGCCATCGTTATCGGCAAGGCAGGTCGCCGAATTTCGCAGGCTGACGCTTATGACCATATTGCCGCGCTGACCTTATGCAATGAAGGCACGATCCGCGATTGGGTGCGCCACGCCAAGTTCAACGTCACACAAGGCAAAAACTGGGACAATTCGGGTGCGATCGGCCCATGGCTGGTGCCCTTCACCAATGCAGCACAATTGGATGACGCCCGCATTCAGACCCGTGTGAACGGTGAACTTCGCCAGGACGACACGCTCAACCGCATGATGTTCCCGATCCGGCGCGAGATCGAATACATCTCAACCTTCATGACCCTTCAGCCCGGGGACATCATCGTCACGGGTACGCCGACAGGCGCAGGTGCGCGGTTCGATCCGCCAAAATATCTGGTTCCGGGAGACGTGGTGGAAATATCGGTTGAAGGTATCGGGACCTTGCGCAACAGCATCCAGGATGAACAGGTATGACACCCGAGGATCACGCACGCGCCGCGGCCGACTTGCTTCAGGCTGAACGCTCGCGGAAACAGATCGGGTTGCTAACCCTGCGCCATCCCGAAATTGGAATGGATGACGCGTATGAGGTGCAGAATGCCATCTACCGCCAGAAGCTGGCCGAGGGACGCCAAGTGATCGGATGGAAGATCGGGTTGACTTCGAAGGCAATGCAATATGCGCTGAACATCGACATTCCTGACAGCGGGATATTGTTTGATGACATGGTCTTTGACAACGGAGGTACCGTTCCGGCAGGCCGCTTTATCCAACCGCGGATTGAGGCTGAGATTGCCTTTGTCATGAAGGCGCCGGTGGGTGGTGAAAATGTCACCCGCGAGGATATCATCGGAGCTACGGATTACGTTGCTCCGGCCATCGAAATCCTTGATACCCGTATTCAACGGGTTGACCCTGAAACCGGCAAGGCGCGTACCGTTTTTGACACGATCAGCGATAATGCCGCCAATGCCGGCATCGTGCTGGGCGCAGACCGTCATGCGGTCGATGCCTTCGATTTACGATGGGTCGGTGCAATGACTTTCCGCAATGGCGAGATTGAGGAAACAGGCCTGGGAGCAGGTGTGCTGAACGACCCGGTTGAGAGCGTCGTCTGGCTAGCCCGCCGCATGGCGCAGTATGGTCAGAGTATCGAACCGGGTCAGGTGATCCTGTCGGGCAGTTTTATCCGGCCCATCGAATGCCCTTCGGGCACCCAAATCCACACTGATTTCGGATCGTTCGGATCGGTCAATATCAAATTTGCTTAAAGGAGCGTGCCCATGCCCGCCCCCATAAACGCGTTCAAGGCTGCGTTGAAAGCCGGGAAGCCTCAGGTTGGTTGCTGGATCGGAATGGCCGACGCCTATGCGGCTGAAATAGCCTCGACCTCTGGGTTCGATTGGCTGCTGGTCGATGGTGAACATGCGCCGAACGATCTGCGTTCGATTCTGGAACAGGTACGGGTTATCGAAGGCACCGGCAGTCATCCGGTTGCGCGCCTGCCCATCGGCGAGACGTGGATGATCAAGCAATACCTTGACGCTGGCGTTCAGAGCATTTTGGTCCCCATGGTCGAAAGCGGGGATCAGGCGCGGGATTTGGTCCGGGCTGTTCAGTATCCGCCACATGGCGTACGCGGAGTAGGATCTGCCTTGGCGCGCGCCTCGCGTTTCGCGGCGATTCCGGATTATCTGACTACGGCGGATAAAGAAGTCTGTTTACTGGTTCAGGTTGAAAACAGGCTGGGACTGGAAGCCCTGGATGATATTCTTGCCACCGATGTGGATGGTGTTTTTATCGGGCCGTCAGATCTGGCCGCAGATATGGGTCACATCGGTAATGCTGGTCACCCCGAAGTGGTCGAAGCGGTATTAGAAGCGCTGACACGGATCGTCGCTGCCGGCAAAGCGGCGGGTATCCTGACGCTGGACCCTGCAATGCAGCGGAAATGTCTGGAACTGGGCGTAACCTTTCTGGCGACCAATATCGATGTGACCTTGTTTGCCAGGGCAGTGCGCGGGGCAGCTGATGCAGCCCTGGCGCTGTTGCCGGATCAGGCAGTGTCAGGCGTTGCGCGAACGGCTTCGGCCAGCAAATACATGCAGCAGCTTTGCAAACATTGGTCCCATAAAGCCGAAGTTTCCTTCGATGCGGATCGTGGAACCGTATCCTTTGCCAATGGTAACCGAGTTTCAATGCAAGCAGATGACTCCGGTCTGAAGCTGAAGGCTGAAACCGGTCCAAGAGGTGACTTGGCTAGATGGCAAGGGGTCATTGAATCTCATCTTGCCCGGTTTGCCTTTCGCGAAGAATTCCACATCGAGTGGGCGAGTTAAGTCCAGTTTCAGGGCGGTCGAAGGTCAGAGCAAAAGAGGGCAACCATGCCAGAACCGATATATGCCATCGGGGATATCCACGGTCAGTTGGGGATGCTTGAAGATGCGCTGTCTCGGGTTGAAAGAGATGGCGGTCCGAACGCTAAGGTCGTTTTTTTGGGCGATTACACTGACCGCGGACCGCATAGCCGCGAAGTTCTGGATTTGCTGATCGAGGGGCAGGGCAGTGGCAGGAACTGGGTTTTTCTGCGGGGCAATCACGACCAAATGTGCGCGATGTTCCTAGAGGACTATCCACGTACTGATGCGCGACAGTTGGTCGGTTATCACTGGCTGCATCCTCGCGTCGGCGGTGTCGAGACCTTGAATTCGTATGGTATCAAGGTCACTGAAGGTGATCGAATATACCAGGTCCACGCTGAAGCCAAAAAGGTAGTACCTCAAGCTCATATCGACTTGTTGACCAGCTTGGAAAATTACCATCAGGAAAACGGGATTCTTTTTGTCCACGCCGGAGTCCGACCCGGTATCGCATTGGAGGAGCAAGATCCGGGTGACTTGATCTGGATTCGCGATGAATTCCTGGATGACCGCCGCGAATTCCCTTGGCTTGTTGTGCATGGGCATTCACATGTTTCGAAACCCCAACATCACGGAAACCGTATCAACCTTGATACTGGTGCGGGCTACGGGCATGCGCTGACCGTCGCGGTATTTGAAGGAACAGAATGCTGGGTATTGAATGCGGGCGGTAGAGATCGTCTGTTGCCGTAAACGGATGAAACGACTTGAAATTCGTTTGTCGGCAAAGCGAACGTGTCTGAGACACGAGCCCGTCTGGGTATCAGGTGACGCCAAACTACTCCAGTGCGGCAGGCCTTACCAACTTCGTGGCAATAGGACACAAGGTTGGTTTCTCTGGGATGAGCTGACTTAATTTCCAACCTTGTCGGATGTTCTGGTTTTTTAGAAGTGCTATACGAGCGCAGCCCGTGGATAACCGTTTGAGCCCTCTATCGTAGGCAACAAGGTTGATTACCATTTGCAGCATTCTGCACGCTCGACCTCAAAGGCCTTTGGCTGAGGGGATCCGGTTTGTGAGGGTAAGAAAATCAATGCCCTCTCGCCTCGGTATCCTCTGATGTCAACAGATTTTTCTTTCGAAACGTTGCTTGCATTGGGGATCGCAACAGGAATTCAGCTTGAGTTGAAGCGATTAATTCGCCCATGTCCTCGTCAGGTGTCACACACGCGCTTGTGCACGTATTCTCACGCGGTGTAACAGCAAAATCCCTCTTGCACATCAGGGTCGCCAGGTATAGATCACCCGCCACGGTCGGAGTGTAGCTCAGCCTGGTAGAGCACTGTCTTCGGGAGGCAGGGGTCGGAGGTTCGAATCCTCTCACTCCGACCAATGAAACAAGGCGCCCGAGGGCGCCTTTGTTGTTTTCAGAGGAATGGCCGCAACGATATCCGCAACGTTTCGTTCGATAGATGTGCTCAGTTCGTTCACTACCGGCATCCACCAACTACCGAATTAGCACTTCATATCTTCCAGTCCATAATTCCCGCTGCGTTCTTAAGCGCATCTGGGCTGTAGGACCGATAGACGTTTTCCAGAGTTTCGCGCGAGGTCGCAAAATAGGCCGTGGCGTCCTCCAGTGTCATGCCGCGCATGAACGCCCAGGTAACCGCTGTGTGCTTTAGGGTGTGCGGCGTCACATCCTTTAGACCCGCCCGCTGGACGGCCGCACGAAAGGCCTTGTCGATCCGATCTATCGGCGCCCCCTTAAACGACACTACGTGGCTCCCCTCCTGGGCCCAGGTCTTCATCTCCGCGTGGAGCGTGCCAGGCATCTTGACCATTCCCTTGCGCTTCTTGGTCTCGGCCTCGGCCTTGCCAAGGAAATGGATCACCCCGCTGTCAAGATCGACCCAGCCGCTATCAAGGGAGGGTATCCACTTCAGCCGCGTGATTGCGGTCTTCCGACGTCCGGTATATAGCGCGATCTTGATGAACCGCTGGACGTGAGAAGCAGAGGCTTCCAGCAGGCGCTGGATCTCCTCCTCGGTCAGCCAGCGGTCATTGGCGACTCCCTTTTCAGGCAGGGTTACGATCGGTGCATGGCTGATCCTGCGCGACGCCAGGGCGTATTTGACAGCGGCGTTCAGTGTGTTCATCTCGCGCCGGACGGTCCATGCGGCGCACCGCCTCCAGGCCGTATAGCCCCGGCACCTGTCGACGTCGATCTGGGACACCTTGAGGTCGCTCCAGTAGGGCGACAGTGCCTGTATCGTGTAGAGCAGGCGGTCCCTGTCGCGGACCACCTTTACCTTAGCCTCGCCGTAGTGCACCAAAACCTCGCCAACGGTGATCTTGCTCGGATCGCGGTCGCGATCATCTTGCCGCTTCTTGCTGGCGATGTAATTGCTCAGGACTTCTTCCGCTGCCTCATGAAATCCATCACCAAATCCTGTCCGGATCTGCTGCCCTCCGTCGAGGATGACCCAGGCGCCATCGTCCTTGCGCTGGAAGAGCCGGGCCGGTTTGCGTTTACGGGGCATGTCGTGAACCTCTTCAATTCGTCGTGGGTCATGTAGTAGCGCTTGCCGAGGCGAACGGCGTTGACTTCGCCCTGGTGGATCAGGGTCCGAACCGTTCTGGGGTTGATCGTGCGATGCAAGGCGGCCGCGAATTCCTCGACCGTGAGAAGTGCTTCGTCGCTACTCATGACGTGACCGCCCGGAGGTTTGTGTCCGTCACCCAGATGCCAAGTTGGCGTTCAGCGATCGACGTCTCGGGCATGGGTGCCGAACTCCTGATCTGCGTGCGCATTGCCGGGAGGCTCCTTTTTTGTGCAATCAATAAGTCTATAGCAAGCTCGATGACGGGTGAGCGTTGGAGATCGGAGAAAAATCGTAATCTATTGAAATATCTAGAATGAAAAAACTGATTGGAGCCTCCGTCCACCATTTTCGATAGCGATTTTTATAACACAGCGGACCAACAACTAATCCAAGCGGCCGCTCTCTAGCGAGCTTCCCGCGCCGCCCTCTGCGTCCTGCTTAAGAAATGCTGTGTCATCTGGATGACTGAGTAAGAAATCGGCTTGCGTGTTCCTGTCCCCCGACAACGGTCAGATGTCGGACATGACTATCTCGGCCGTGATGCGTCGGATCCAAGCTGCGGAGGAGAAGGAGGGTCGCCCGGGCTTCCTAGATCCTCGATCGCGTCGCCCAACAGTCCCTCATGGTCTGCGCTCTAGCTTTAGGGACTGGGCTGTCGAGCGCACGAACTACCCTCGCGACATGGCTGAGATGGCACTGGCACACAACGTCGGCAGTGATGTTGAGCGCGCCTACAGACGCGGAGACATGGTCGAGAAGCGGCGAGGGATGATGGAGGAATGGGCGCGTTTCATAAGCACAAAAAAGAGACTGTAAAAATGTTTAACGAGATGATCTCCGTAATTGCGTGATGACTCTGAAGCAATCTTACTTTAAGGGCGGGGATCTGCCGTTCACCGAGGCAACTATGGGTGTAGGGAATGCGCTGCCCACGGACCGTCGTTGCTGATCTAACCAATGGCGGCTAGATCGCGCTCTTTCAGCCTGTCATGCGCCTTTCTTTAGCTTGGCTTTGCCATCACACTCAGGGAAGCGGACACAGCCAAGAAACGCTCCATAGCGGCCGCGTCGCTCGACAAGCCATCCCGCGTCGCAACTGGGACAAGCCGGCTGGGTCTCCCCGCAATCACCACAAATCAGGACATCACTGGCCCGAGAACGGACCGGGAAGCCGATACCACAGGCGGGGCAAGCCGGCATTCGACTGCCGCACAGCTTCACATGCTCGCAGCGATACCAGTCGCGACCATCTTTGCCTGCCATATGGAGTAGACGCCCGCCACAAGCCGGACAGGTGTGGGTGTGCTTCTGGGCCTCCGGTGGCACGACTACGCCGAACTCCGGTTCCTTTATCAGCTCCTCGACGAAGACGGAGGGGCGCGCCTCGGACGCAAGGATGGTTACGGACCGCCGGGCCCGGGTCACGGCGACATACATGACACGCCGCTCTTCGGCATTCGGAAATGGCTCGGTCTCGGGTGACACCAAGCTGAGCAGAGGGTCATCGACGATCATCGACGGAAAGCCCATCTTGGCGTTGTCGGCGCCAAGAATGATGACGTGATCAGCCTCAAGGCCCTTCGAGGCATGTATGGTCTTGAAGGTGATTGTCGCCCCGGGATTCTGGCGCTGAAGCCGCCCCACATCGGGCCTCAGGAAACGATATCGCCCCAGGATCAGGATCGACGGCTTCCCGCCACCCTTGCCTTCAGTAGCGGCAAGACCAGCTACGGCGTCGTTCAAGGCAGTCTCCCCCGTGTCGCGGCGTGTCCAGGCAATCCTGATCGAAGGTTCATCCGTTTCGCCTGCCGGTATCACCGTCTTGGTGATCTGTGCGGGATTTCGGAGAACGAAGCGACGCGCAGCCAGTGCGATCTTGTCGACTGACCGAAAGGTCCGGCCAAGATCGACGGTGCGATGGACACCAGTGGCCCCTGCATAGATGCCTCCGAACTCCGCACCAAAGTTACGCATGATGTGAATGTCCGATCCGGCAAAGCGGTAGATCGACTGCCAGTCGTCGCCGACGGCAAACACCTTGGCATCAGAGTGCTGGCGTTTGAGAGCCTGGATCAGATTCGCCCGCCCAGTTGAGATATCCTGAAACTCGTCGACGAGAATGTGACGGAACGGGCTCTGGTAGCGCCCGCTCTCGACGAGCGCCGTCGCGCGGTTCACCATATCCTCGAAGTCGATGCGGTCGCCAAGGCGGGACTGATACTCACGAAAGACTGCGCCGAAAATCTTGAGAAAGGCCTCTGCCCGCGTGCCCATCTTCAGCGTTTGCGCCTTGTCGGAGCAATCCTCAACCCGATAGCCGCCGTTCTTGAAGTGGCGCAGGAAGGTGCCCATCAGCGAGGTGAAGCTGTCCACCACCCCGACCTCGGCCACACGATCGTAAATCTCGATGTCCGGGATCGGCCGCAGCGTGACATGTGGTTCGAGCTTTTCGGCAAGCGCTTCGAGCAGCCGGCCTTCTTCACGCTCCCAGCTGTAGGTCTCGACGAGAACTGTCTCGTGGTCGGCATGGACCTGCCGTTTCCAGTGCATGCTTTCGAGGTATGCATCGCGATCGACGTAAGGTGCCGTGGTCAGCTCCTCCACGCCGTCCCTGCCGCGTTTCTTACGCACGCCGAAATGCTCGATGTAAACGCCGCTCTCTGTCAGCCGGAAATCGGGCATGTAGGTGCGGCGCCCGGTCTTCTGGAGTCTATGCTCGTAGCTTGGCTCATATTCGTAAGCGATGCCGTTTCGGAACAGCCAGTTGGCGATCAGAAGCTCTTCGAAGCTGTTCACCGTCTCGCCTTGCAGCGTCCGCAGGTTGCGGCTTTCGATCTGCGCATACCATTCGTGCTTTGTCTTGAAGTCCCATTCTGTCGGGAATTCGTCGAAGAAACCAGCGAACCAGCCGATCACGGTCTGCGCGATCTCGTTGGCGGTCGCCACGATGTGCCGCAAGATCTCCTTCATCAGCGACAAGAACGCCTTGTCGTCGGTCGCGGTCGGCGCCAAAGGCGGCTTCTCGCCTTCCACTTCGCCGATGATCTCATACGCCAACGCGTGGAAGGTGCGTGCCGTCACGGGGACCCCGCACCTGGCCTCTATCCGCTCCGACATCTCGGTTGCGGCATCCTTCGCGAAGGCCAGCAGCAGAAGCTCGCTCGGCTTCCGTATTCCGGCCTTCACAAGGTAGGCGGCCTTCGCGGTGATCACGCTGGTCTTGCCCGACCCCGCGCCGGCTAGAACCAGCGTCGCGTCTTCGTCGACGACGACGGACAGCCGCTGCTCCGGCGTCAACGGCATGGACTCGACCGTGTCGAAGAAATCCTTCCAACGAAGCAATTGAGCTTCCACGAACGCCTCGATTGACGCGTCCCGGGCGGCAATCAGATCGGATGCGAACGCCATGATCGGCGCAATTCGGGACATCACCTTGTCGCCGACGGCTTCTGCATTGAGCTTGGACAGCACCCTGACGGTCAGGTCGACAGCATCGTCCGCAAGTGGGGCTACGCGGCATGCTGCGGGATAAGCATCCGGCACTTTGAGCGCATTGAGCGCATGCAGGATGCGCCGGACAGCGGCGTCCTCCTTCTCCAGCTCCGCCCAGTTGAAATCCGTCCATGCGTTGGCGGCGGCGTCTGCGAAGGTTCTGGCCGCAACCATATCCACTGCCGGCAAAGTCAGGTTTTGGTCGCCTCCAAGATCGAGCGAAAGCGACGACGAGACTAGGCCCTTCCTCACTGATGGGCGCGTCGCGATAGCTTCAAATCCTATCCAGGGCGAACCAGCGCCGCGTGCCGCAATACCCTTTTCACGCAGCGTTAGGGATCTTGGGTGTCGGCCCAGAGGGTCAACCAAGAACCCTAGGAAGGATTTTGAGACGAGATTCATGTGCACCGAATTGTCAGTCTTTTCCTGGGTGTAGCAAATATTGGAAAGCGGGAAACCTAAAGGAACGCATTTCTGGCGCGAATGGGCGGCTACTTTGTTCAATTTTGCACGACGATGCACTCGAGCCGGGTGAACGGTTGGGGCGGAGTGCGGACTCTCACTATGCAACTTATCGACGTCGACTCGCTTAGCTTATGCTTCGAAGTTGTGTTTCCAATTTCGAAGGGCCCAAGCTAAGGTTTGGATTTAGAAAATACATAGCCACGAGCAGCATGGTTAACGTAACAAGTGTAAATCTTCCCGCGCCTGCCGACTGGCAGGCATTCGAGCGGCTGACGAGGGATCTGTTCGAAAGCGAATGGCAGACAGACGACGCCCGTGCCAATGGCCGGTCGGGTCAAAAGCAGCATGGTGTCGATGTTTATGGCACCGACCGGGTTCACAAAAAGTGGGTTGGCATCCAGTGCAAAGGCCGCTCCGGCGGAAGCTACGGGAAGGCGCTTAAAGAAAAAGAGCTTCGTGAAGAAGTCGAGAAGGCCAAGGCTTTCCGACCCCCACTCGACAGGTTCATTCTCGCCACCACAGCCCCCAATGATGCGCGAATACAGGAAGTCGCGCGCGAGCTGAACGAGAAGAACCGCAAGGGGTTTCTCTTCGAAGTCGATGTTATGGGTTGGGACGAGATCAAGGCTGTTCTCAATCGCCATCCTCACGTCGCGGCGATTCATTGTTCGGGCGTATCGACGATCGCCGACCTCCAGATATCGGAAGCGATGAATGACCTGCGCGGTGACGTCTCCAGGGAGCTAACAGGGATCTCATCCGCCATCCTTGATCTCCAGAGGTCAGCCTCGGCAGCAATAGAGAGAGAACCGTCCGATGACGCACTCGGTCAGCGCATCACCGACGCAGCCGATCTTCTGAATGATAGCCCTGCGCAGTCGGCTATCTCCCGGCTCGAAAAGCTCTTGGAAACCGAAGGCCGCGAAGCGAGCGCCCGAAACCGCTTCCGTCTCAAGGCCAATCTTGGCTCCGCCAATTTTGCAAAGGGTGACAAGCATGCAGCCGTAGATTGGTATCGTCAGGCTCACGATGAGTATCCCGATACATCCGAAGCGCTATCCATACTGGCGGCTGCTGAGTCCATCGCAGGCAATCGTGAGAAGGCGGCTGAACTGGCCGCCAGCGCCATGGCGATGCGAGAGCCACAACAGCGGGCGGCCGGGGTGTTCCTGGAGACGGCTCCGGCGGAAACGCCATGGCAAGAGCTTCAGACCCAGCTTCCGAAACAGTTTCAGCGGATCCCGGAGCTCCTTCTGGCACTCGCGGAACACGCCCAGAAAGCGGGCCTGATCAAGGATTGTCGGCGGTTGACCAAGGATGCGGTCAATCGCGATCCCGACAATTGGCGCGTGCGAGCATATGCGGGCTACCTCAGGTTCCAGGAGGTAGTCGAGCGAGAAGACATCCGCAGCCTCAGCCTCATGCGGAAAAGCGACATCGAGATCGTCGAGGATGCAAGAGCACATTTTCTCCTTGCCTGGGACCTTCTACAGGCAAGCGGATGGGCGCGAGAGGCCGAAACCTGCGTCATGAACGCCCTCTCGGCCTCCCTGATGCTTGGGGATGACGAGAAGGCCGAAGAGCTCATCGAAGAAGCATTCCGGAGACTTGGAGATACGCCGCAACTGCTCCGGTTCCGCGCCACCCATCAGATGCACAAGGGTGAGGATGCCGCGGTTGCCGATGCGCTGTCGAGGATTCCCGAAGGCGATCGGGATCCGAATGACGAGCTCATGCTTCTTCAGGCGCGCATCAATGAAGATCATCCAGAGGCAGCCCTCGCACGTGCCGAAGTCTTGTATCGAGAAGTGGAAGACGCCGGTTTGCGTGTCGCATTTGGCAACTGCCGTATCCTGGCGGCAGCACAGATCAACCCTGCTCTCTTCAAGGAAGTTGCCCATGACGTCCTGACGGAGCATCCAGACTCCGCTCTGCTCTTGGCCTGCTTCGTGTTCAACCATCCCGGAGATCTCGACGATCCCGCGGTCATCGATCGCCTTGCCGAGTTGTCAGGGCACGAAACCAACAGCTTCGCTCGTGACCGTGCGGCTCATGCCCTTGCGAGGGTTGGACGGAACTCCGAGGCCGCGGACATCTATATCGACCTCTGTAGTCCTGACACGGATACGCCCCAGCTCAGGATGGCACTCCAGACACTGGTGAACAGCCGCAGAACCCGCGAAGCCCGAGAACTCTACGGGAAGATCGACGCCGGGATCAAAGATACCGCGAGCATGCGCAGGATCGGCGCAGTCATCTTTCAATGCGCTGGAAACCTGACGGGTGCCAGGAAGGAACTCGAGCACGTGTTCGGCACGGGGGAAGAAACCTTGGAAGACCGAGCTCGCTGGATCGAAATCTGTGAGCGTCAGCCGGACACCGCGGCAATCACTCGTTACCTCGACACCGTGCCAGTGGATATTGCCGGCGATCCCCGGATGCGTATGCACCTCGCGCACAAACTCGATCACTACACGGACGATTTTCACAAGGCTCTCGAGATTGGATACCGCGCATTGCGCGACGGCTACGAAGATTCCCAAATACACCTTGGCTTCATGGTCGGGTTGATCCTGACCGGCCGGTCTGGGCGACATGTCGATTTCGACCGCGAGGTCGTCGAGGAGGATACGGTCGTTGTGGTCTCGCGAGATCACGCTGACCCGCTCACGAAGATCATCGAGACAGCCCCTGCCCCACGGGCGGACCGCGACGAAATTTCCCCTGATGACCCACTGGCTCTTCGCCTGATGGGAAAGGCTGTGGGTGACAATCTCCCGATGGATTCCGCTGTCGGGAAGCTGAACGCCACCGTCACAAAGATCCTGTCCAAGTATGCCCATGCGTATCATCGGTCTCAGAAGGACTTCGAGCGCCTGTTTCCTGAGAGCAAGATATTCGGAGCGCTGCGGATCGATGAAAATGATTTGGAGGGCAGCTTTCGTCCCATCTTCGAAAGCGCCAAGGAGCGCGCAGAGCAGGTCAAGCGCATCGAAGAGGCCTACGCTTCCGGGAAAGCCCCCATGGCGTTGTTGGCCGCCGCTGGTGGAGGCACGGTCTTCGATTTTTGGGATTTCCTTCGGCACCACGGCAACATCAATATCAAGATGGCCCTCGGTAACGCCGTCGAGAGGAAGGCCGCGACACAATCTGTCCTGGCTACGCCGGGCTTGATCGTCGATCCCATCACCCTTTACGGCGCCCAGACCCTCGGATTTGTAGACAGCCTTCTTCAAGCCTACCCGGATCTGCACATCACCCAGAGCAGCATCGATCTGCTTCACGAGGCCTACCAAGCCAAGGTGGATGCCATCGGAGGGGCGGGGCACCGAGGTAGCCTTGTCGCGGACGATCACGGGATGCGCATAATCGAAATGTCCCAGGAAACCTCCGACCTCCTCATCTCGAACCTCAGACAAACCCTCGAGATTGCAAGAAGCCTGACAATCGCCATGCCGGAAGAAGGCACCACTCTTCATCCAGATTTCGAGGCTGTATTCGAAGATGTTGGCCCATGTTTCGTAGATACGTTGGTAGTCGCCAAGGAGAGAGGTTGGACCTTGTTGGCGGATGATACTGCTCTCCGGCTGTTCGCCGGCATGGATGATGTCTCATCGGCTTGGAGTCAGGTTGCGCTGCAGATCGCGCGCAATGCGGGCACGCTTTCGCAGGATGCGTATTCTGAGGCCCTCGGGGCAATGCTGGAGGGGAACTACCGATACGTCAGCATCGACGGAGACACGACGCTGTTCGAATGGGAGCGCAAGGATACGTCGCCATGGCTGAACCAATTCCTCGATCATATCGCCCTGCCGTCGAACGACCCCTGGAGCATTGCTCAACTGATCGGGTCCAGTCTCCTGGATCTCTGGGACGGCGAAGACGATGGTGCCCTTTGTGTGGCCTATGCCGCCTTCATGCTTGAAGCTCTCTCAGAGAGGTTGGGCGAAGATGGGGCTGTCAAGATGCTGGGTGACTCGGTAGCCGCGGCAGTCTCGAGGGCGCAGAGAAACGCCCGCATGATCAAACTCCTCCCAATCCTGTCGAGCACTACCAGTCTCGCTTCGCCGAGTTTTCTGGCCCAGGAAATCAATCACGACCATAAAGAAGCCGTCCTGAACACAATAGGTGGCTGCGTAAAGTCAGCGCGGAAACTATCCAAGCTGCCTTAAATTGATCTCATGGTTAATGGCGGCGATTGACGTTATCTTTCGTTGCCTCGACACGACACGAGGGTCTGCTTTCCGTAGCCGCGTTGCAGAAACCGTAGGGCCGGCGGATGACCGCTTCGGGCCGTTTCAATCCAAGCTCATCCCAGCCTATGCCAGAGTTCCCTAAACTGCGGTTGATCTCGACGCGAGTTGTGGTCGATAGTGCGGGAAAATGGTAGCAAACGGCACTCAGATGCCGGTGAGGACAGCAAGTGACAATCGAGAAGACGCTTTTTGCGGCAGCCGACAAGATGCGCGGCTCCATGGATCCGGGCGAATACAAACACGTGGCCCTTGGCCTGCTCTTCCTGCGCTACATCGGCGTGGCCTTTCAGCGGAAGTATGACGAACTAATACCTGAGGGCGCAGAGGTCGCAGAGGATGTCGATGAATACCTGGCCGACGGCATCTTCTGGGTGCCCGAGGCCGCGCGCTGGAGCACGCTGGCCGCGAACGCCAAGGACAAAGGCATCGGTGTCAAGGTTGACAACGCCATGCGCGCCATTGAGGCCGACAACGAGCAGCTCAAGGGTGCACTCCCTAAGGTCTTCGGGCGCGAAGCACTCGATCCGACCATCGTCACTGGCCTGATTGACCTCTTCTCAAACATCGAGTTCGACAGCACCCCAAAGGACTTTGACCTGATCGGGCGCATCTACGAGTATTTCATTTCTGAATTCGCCAGCAACGAGGGCAAGCGTGGCGGCGACTTCCATACCCCAAAACCGGTCGTCGATCTCATCGTCGACATGATCGAACCTTTGAAGGGGCGGCTGTATGAGCCCTGCTGCGGCTCCGGCTCTTTCATGGTCCAGTCTGAGCGCTTCATGGAGAAGCACGCCGGCCGCCGCGCCGATCTGGCCGTTTATGGGCAGGAACGGAACCACACCACATACGGCCTCGCTCGAATGAACCTCGCCATTCGGGGCATCGTTGCGAACATCCAGTGGAACGCCGAGGGCACGCTGCTGCGCGACGCCTTCCCGGACGAGAAGTTTGACTTTGTCATGGCGAACCCGCCGTTCAACATCTCCGACTGGTCCGGCGACCTCCTGTCCGAAGACCGGCGCTGGAAATATGGCACGCCCCCGGTCGGCAACGCCAACTTCGCCTGGATGCAGCACATCTACGACAAGCTGGGTAGCACCGGCATCGCTGGCATGGTCATGGCCAACGGCTCCATGTCGTCCATGTCCTCGGGCGAGGGTGACATCCGCCGCGCCATGGTTGAGGCCGAGGCAGTGGACGCCATGATCGCCTTGCCGGGGCAGCTCTTCTACGGCACCCAAATCCCAGCCTGCATCTGGATCTTGGCCAAGGATAAGTCGAACGGCGTGGCCAAGGACGCCAAGCTGCGCGACCGGCGTGGCGAGGTGCTATTCATCGACGCCCGCAAGATGGGCGCTCTGGTGTCAGGCTCGCGCAAACAGAAGGAGCTGTCGCACGAGGAGATCGCGCGCATTGCCACCGCCTACCACGCCTGGCGCGGAGAGCCGGATGCTGGCGCCTATGCCGACGAGCCGGGGTTTTGCAAGGCGGCCTCCATGGAGGAGATCGCGAAGCACAACTTCGTCCTGACTCCGGGCCGCTATGTCGGTGCCGGCGCGGCCAAGGAAGATGGCGAACCCTTCGAGGAGAAGTTCGACCGCCTGACGGCGGAACTTCGGGCGCAGTTCGCCGAGGGGCGGCGGCTGGAACAGCAGATTTCGACGCAGCTCGAGAAGCTTCAATGACCCGGGAAGTCTTGCTCGAAGATGTCGCGCGAGAGGTGACCGTCGGCCATGTTGGCTCAATGGCCGACGAATACCTCAAGGATGGCATCCCGTTCCTGCGGTCCCTGAATATTCTGCCTCACCGAATCTCCCGAGAAGATATCCGGCACATTTCGCCCGAGTTTCATGGGCGTCTTAGGAAATCGGCTCTTAAACCCGGTGACGTTGTGATTGTTCGCACAGGGAAACCCGGCACATGCGCCGTGATTCCCGAAGACCTACCGGTAGCCAATTGTTCTGACTTGGTCATCGTCCGATGCGGGCCAGAGATCCGACCTCGTTTCCTGGCCTACTGGGTCAACACGATCGCCTCGGAGCATGTCGCCTCGCATCTCGTCGGCGCTGTCCAACAGCACTTCAATGTCGGCGCCGCCAAGAAGATGCCAATTGTCCTCCCTGATATCGCAGAGCAGGACAAGGTTCTCTCGATCCTCGGTGCCCTCGACGACAAGATCGAGCTGAACCGCCGGATGAGCGCGACGCTGGAGGAGATGGCGCGGGCGCTCTATCGGTCCTGGTTCGTGGATTTCGACCCCGTCCACACCCGCGCCCTCGGTCAGCCCCCCGCCCACATGGCCCCCACCATCGCCGCCCTCTTCCCAGACAGCTTCGGCCCTGACGGCCTGCCGAAGGGGTGGGAGCGGGAGCCCCTCTCGCAGCATGTGAAGGCGACACGTGGGCTCAGCTACAAGGGCAAGCATCTCTGCGGGCCGGGCGACGGCGTGCCGCTCCATAACCTAAACTCCATATACGAAGGCGGCGGATACAAGGACGAAGGGGTGAAATACTACAACGGCGAATTCAAGCCGCGCCATGAAATCCGTCCGGGTGACCTGATCGTTGCGAACACGGAGCAGAGCTTTGGGCTGGAATTGATCGGCTACGCGGCTCTTGTTCCATCCTGGTTCGGTCCATCGGGTATTTTCAGCCAGCACCTCTACAAGATCGAGATCAGACCCGGCTCCCCGTTTTCGAAAGAGTGGGTCTACCTTGCCCTGTCGATTGCTCCCCTCGGCGTCGAGATGCGGGGTTTCTCGAACGGCACGACGGTGAACATGCTGCCCGCCGATGCCTTCGAAATCCTGGAGGCCGCCATCCCTCCGGCTGCAATCGTGGAGAAGATGAACGAGATCGTGCGACCTGCCTTCGCACAGCAAGAGCGCCTTCGCGAAGGGTCGCGAACCCTCGCCGCCCTGCGAGACGCCCTTCTCCCCCGCCTCATGTCTGGCGAACTCCGCATCCACGAGGCCGAGAAAGAAATAGAGGAATTTGTATGACGGTTTCCGATGACCTGCAGCTCGAGGCATTTGCTCGAGAATTTCTCGACGCCTATCTCGAGCATGGTTTCACGACGATGGGTAAGCGTGAAATCGACTTGCTGGTGCTGCGTCTGATTGTTGAACATTCTGAAGGCTGGTCATGGGAAGATCCCCCGACCGCATTCGAACTCTCGCAGAAGCTCCGGGCCAAGCGTAGCCGGATCCGCTCCATGATGGATGAGCTGTCGTTCCGGCATCTGGCCGACGAAGATCGCGCCCGAAAGCGCCTACGGAAGGTTATCGAGGATCGCATCCGGGAGGAAGGGGATCAGGTCTTCGAGGAAAGCCGGGTGCGCCTGCAGATCGAAGATGGCTTCCTGAGGGAATTCGCCAAGGATCTGGTCCAGAAAGACTACGGGATCGTGGACTCGTCCTTCAACAGTTCGATCATCGTTTTGTCCGGCGACAAGTTCCTCGCTCTGGTTTTCGAGGTGTTGCCCGAGAGCGCGCGTAAGAAGGTCGAAGAGGAGCTCAAGCGGCACAAGGAAGAGCTTTCTGCGACAGAGCAGAGGGGTCTCTTCCGGATGTTTATCGAGCAGGCGGTCAAAGGGGCAGGTGCTGAAGGCGGGAAGCAAGCTGTCCGCTTTGGTGTCGCCGCCCTGACAGGAGGCACCTCCGAACTTGGCGGCTTCGTTGACTGGTTCATGCAGAAAATGCGGGGTGAGGATCCCGGCGATCCTCCGACACCGGGAAGCGTGGAGGTCTAATGTTCCAGATCGACCGTTCCGCCAACCGCCTGCGCAAGCTCGAGCGCACCAGCTTCTCCGAGGTCGGGTTCCGGGAACGGGAGCATCTCCAGGAATGGCTGGCCACCATGCCGGACGCCCTCTGCGAGGCGATGAGCGAGGGCGAGGATGGTCTTCTGATCATCCAGAAGGAGTTCGACGGGTTTGACGGCACAAGGGAGCGGTTGGACCTGCTGGCACTCGACAAGAGCGGGCAGCTTGTCATCATAGAGAACAAGCTCGACGACTCCGGGCGCGATGTCGTCTGGCAGGCCCTGAAATACGCGGCATATTGCTCGAGTCTGAAGAAGGCCGAGATCGTGGGCATCTTCCAGCAGTATCTCGACCGCGAAGCCGGCGGCGACGCGGTCAGTCTGATCTGCGAGTTCCTGGGAGAAGACACGCTGGACGAGGTCGTGCTGAACGACGGCACCAACCAGCGCGTCGTTTTCATCGCCGCGAATTTCCGGCGGGAGGTCACGGCGACGGTCCTCTGGCTGCGCGAGCACCAGATTGATGCCCGCTGCATCAAGGTCCTGCCCTATAAGTTCGGCGAGGAGATGTTCATCGACATTCAGCAGGTGATCCCAACGCCCGAGGCCGCCGACTACATGATCCGCATGGCCGAGAAGGACAACGAAGAGAAATCGGCCAAGGGCGCTCAGAGGTGGAGCCACCAGACGCGTCTCGAGTTCTGGGAGCTGGCTCTGGAGGCACTCCGCGGCGCCGGCTTAGAGCGATGGCAGAACATCACCCCGTCGCGCGATCACTGGCTAAACTCCAGCATCGGCGTCTCCGGTGTCACACTGACACTGATTTTCCTACGACATGAGTTGCGCGTCGAGTTCCAGCTGAACCGGTCTGATCGGGACGAGAATAAGTGGCTCTTCGACCAGCTTGCCGAGAACAGGGAGACGTATGAGCAGACCGTCGGTGAGGAACTCGAGTGGCGCCGGATCGACGACAAGAAGGTCAGCATGGTCGTCTGTAAGACACCGGTCCAAGGATACAGCAAGGAGAACTGGCCGGAGATGATCGACTGGCTCGTCGAACACTACCGGAAGATGGACGAGATCTTCTCCGAGCCCGTGCGGGACCTGGCGGCTCGCATGAAGCCGGGTGGAGGCTCCTGATGGCCTGGAACTCGGAATCCGACCTCGAAGACTGGATGATGGGGAAACTGGCCGGGCTGGGCTATGCCGCCGATTCCGGTGCCGAGATCTCGCCAGAAAAGCGCGATCCGGAGCGCCGTAGCTTCCACGAGGCGGTCCTGCGGAAGGTGTTCGAAAAGGCCGTGAGGCGCCTAAATCCTAGCCTACCAGATGGCGCGGTGCAGGAGGTGATGACCCGTGTCACCGACGAAGTCTTCGCCGGCGACCTGATGGCCGAGAATCGGCGCCTTCACGGCCTTATGACCGGAGGTGTCCCAATCACCTACTTCAGCCAAGGTGAAGAGCGACATGGGCGTGCACGCCTAATCGACTGGAGCGACCAGGACAATGCCTGGCATGCCTTCAACCAAGTCGACATGGTCGGGCGGAACCCACGAATCCCGGACATCGTGTTTTACCTGAATGGCCTGCCTCTGGTCGTGGTGGAGCTGAAGGGCACCGAGGGAGCCGACATCGAGGCAGCCTTCAACCAGATCGAGACCTACAAAGCCGATATCCCGAACCTGTTCCGGACCACGGTCTTCTCGGTGATCTCCGACGGACTGAACGCACGATACGGCACGCTCTCGGCCGGCCTTGACCGGTTCATGCGGTGGCGGACCGTCGACGGCAAGACCATTCTGTCGGAGCGCGAGGGTCTAGCTCTTAACACGCTGACCGAAGGTCTTCTAAATCGGCCCGTTTTACTCGACATGCTGCGCTGGTTCACTGTCTTCGAGGACGAGGGCAAGGGGCCAGTGAAAAAGGCGGCCGGCTATCACCAGTTCCACGCGGTTCGAAAAGCCACGGAGTCGATCCTCGGTGCGCGCAGCGACGATGGCAAGGGCGGTGTCATCTGGCACACGCAGGGCTCCGGGAAGTCGCTCTTGATGGCTTTTCTCGCCGGTCGGGCCATGCACCTGCCGGACCTGGAGAACCCGACGATCCTGATCCTCACTGACCGCAACGACCTCGACAACCAGCTTTTCGCCACGTTCGGTCGATGCAAAGATCTTCTTGGCGAGACGCCGGTTCAGGCGGACAGCATCGAAGACCTGAAGACGCTGCTGAACCGGCAGGTCGGCGGCATCGTATTCTCGACGATCCAAAAATTCCGACCGGAGCGCGGCCAGGACTTCCCGGAGCTTACGGACCGATCCAACGTCATCGTCATGGTCGACGAGGCGCACCGGACACAATACGGGTTCGAGGCCAAGATGGACCAGAAGACCGGCGAGGTGCACCATGGTCTGGCTTATCACCTGCGCACGGCTTTGCCCAAGGCCGTCTACGTTGCATTCACCGGCACCCCTGTGGAATTGGTCGGCGCGAACACGCGGTCGGTATTCGGCGACTATATCGACGTCTACGACATCGCTCAGGCGGTCGAGGACGGCGCAACCGTGCCGATCTACTACGAGGGACGTGTGGCCCGCGTGGAGATCGCGGAGGATTTGCGCGACAGTCTAGACGAGGAATTCGATGAGGCGACCGAGGCGCTGGCTGAGGATGAGACAGGAGCTGCCGCCAAAAAATGGTCGCAGATCGAGAAACTGGTCGGTGCCGGTCCCCGCCTTGACGCGGTGGTCGCCGACATCCTTGAGCATTTCGACGCCCGGTTCGAGGCCATTGACGGCAAGGCGATGATTGTCTGCATGAGCCGTCGTATCTGCGTCGAGGTCTACGAGCGCATCGTCGCCGTCCGCCCCGATTGGCATTCTGAAACCGACGAGACCGGTGCGGTGAAAGTCGTTATGACCGGAAACGCCACCGATCCCCAGAATTTCCAGCCCCACATTCGCAGCAAGGCGAAGCTGGAAGCCCTCAGAAAGCGATACAAGGATACTGGTGACCCGCTAAAGCTGGTGATCGTCCGTGACATGTGGCTGACCGGCTTCGACGCGCCCTGCATGCACACCCTCTACGTCGACAAACCGATGAAGGGGCACGGGTTGATGCAGGCGATTGCTCGGGTGAACCGGGTCTTCACCGGAAAACCTGCCGGTCTCGTTGTCGATTATATCGGTCTTGCAGCTGATCTGAAGAAGGCCCTCGCGCATTACTCCCAAGGAGACCAAGCCCAGACGGGGGTTGACGAGCGGGAAGCAGCTTCGGCCTTCCTCAATGCGCTGGACGTTGCGCGTGGATTGTTCCATGGGTTCGATTACTCGCGGGTTCTTGGTGGCACGGCTGCCGACCGGATCGAAATTCTACCGGCGGCGGCAAACCATGTTCTCTACCAGTCGCGTGCCGATGGGCAGGAAGGTCACAAAGATTTCGGCAAGCGGTTTCTGGATGCGGTTGCGGCGCTCGCCAGGGCATTCAAGCTGGCGGCAGGGTCGTCGGAAGCCAAGGAGCACTCCGAAGAGGTGGCCTTTTTCCTGGCGGTGAGGTCCGCGCTGCAGAAGCTCGATGTAAAGGGCGGCGGAGGGCGGAACTCTTCACCGGATTTCGCGATCGAGCAACTTCTGAACCGGGCTGTCGCCTCGACCGAGGTCGTGGACATCCTCGAGGCGTGCGGGTTCAACCGCCCAGATATCAGCGTTCTGTCTGAAGAGTTTCTCATCGAGATCCAGAACATGCAGCACAAGAACCTCGCCGTAGAGGCCCTGAAGAAGCTTCTCAACGGCGAGATTAAGGCGCGGACGCGGGGCAACGTCGTGCAGAACCAGAAGTTCTCGGAACGCCTCACGAACGCGATCGCTAGGTATCACAACCGCAGCGTCGATGCCCTTCAAGTGATCCAGGAACTCATCGGAATGGCCAAAGACCTGAGCGCCGAGCCCGAGGACGATATGTCGGAGGCGGAACGGAGCTTCTACGACGCGTTGGCGCAGAACGAGAGCGCCGTCGAGGTCATGGACAACGAACGGCTCAAGGTGATCGCATCTGAGCTGGTGAAATCGGTTCGCGAGAACTCCGGTGTGGACTGGTGGCAGCGCGATGATGTGCGCGCAAGGATGCGCGTCGCCGTCAAGCGGATTCTGCGGCGGTATGGCTACCCCCCTGACCTTCAAGCCGCCGCCGTAAAACTGGTCCTCCAGCAAGCTGAGGCGCTGGCACAAACAATGTGACGGGTTGCAAAAAACGAGGCTCTCAGCTTGGTGTAGCACGATTCCACAGATTGAGCTCCAATGCCCGGGAGAATAGACCGCCGCGATATTGATAGATGAGAACTTCAATGTCCAAAGCGAACATCTTGGTCGAAAGTGCCATTCGCGAGCCGCGCGCGAAGCGCCTCGCTGCAGCATCGACCCTTTTCGAGGCCGGTGCTCTGTCGAACGAGATTTCAGAAGACAGCTTCGTTCTCCGTCTTAACGCCATCGTGGCTCGGCGCTTCCCGGATGCGGAGAAAAAAACACCGTCCGATCTCACGAATGCCATTACCACCACAGGGAGGCTGAACAGATATGCTGAACTGGTGGTGTTTGGGCGCTGGCTGCTTCTCGACGGGCATCCAGGGATGGCGAAGCAGGGCGGCAAGCAACCGAACCTGCGAGTGATCGTGAAGTGCGTCGCGGTCGCCATGTATGAACTTCGCGTCCGACCGAAACTCCGTGAGCACGAGCTCGCCCTGGCCGGACGAGAAAGCCGCACGCGGGAAATCACGAAACGCGATCTAGCCGAACGATGGCTCAAGCTGCTCGGTGAGAAGATGGAGCCCTCATTCTTCGACACCCGCCTACGGTCGATGAAGCGCATCCTATCCGCCTACCTAGAGCACATGAAGTCCGGTGCCTTTGTGGTTGGCGGCAAGCAGATCAAGAAATCGCCAGAGATTGAGAAGGTGCTGAGAGCCATTACCGGCAAAAAAACGCCTCGACCGGAAGCGAAGTTCTCCGCGATGGCGAAACCATTGACACCAGTTCCGGCAGACCTGACGCCATTCGATATCGAGCTACGTTACTCATCGCCTGCGCAGGAGGATGAATATCGCAACCTCACCGGGATCTCGTTGCCGCCATCCCACCTGCGATACGAGCCGATTACTGTGTCTTCTACATTACCGAGCGGCACGGTCCGCGCTGATCGGAAAGACAAGATCGTCTTGGTCCCGGATATGGCCGTGCGCGATACCTACAAGGTCGAGGCGCTGATCGACCGGATGGTGATATTAGTTAACACTACGACCTCGACGGCACCGAATTATCTTTACGATAAGATTTTCAAGGCGACGCGCTCAAAGGTTTTCGCACATGACTTGAGAAAGCACGTCAACAAGCAAGACTGGCGCGCCTCTATTCCGCGACTAGACTGCAAGAAACCTTTAGGTCACCATTTCGCAGTCTTGATCCAAGATCCCGACCCGGAATTGCTTTCCTCCATCCTCGACGTGATCCAAGGCACCCATGGGATCGATGGTGATGTCAATTTTCATCTGATTGAGGTCACTGTCGACTTCTATCCGCGCACTCGCGGATTGCCGGAAGAGGCAATTCTGTTCCGAGAAAAGATGGTTGGTCTGCTACAGCGCCATCATTGGGCAAAGCACAGCCTCTTTCATCGTCACGGTCTTCCTGTTCCACGTAGAGCGGATGCGAGACAGTTCTATCTGGAAACCAACAATAATGCGAAGACAGACTTTTTCTTCGCGAAGGAGAAGCAAACGACATCCGGCTCTGATCACGACCTCGACGATCCGGACGTTCGAACGCGCTTGTTGACCACCCGTCCCGGACGAGATCTTTACCTGAACTCGACAATCTGGAAGGGCGCCGAAAATTCAGCCTCCCAGGTCAGTATCCAACACAAGATCGCCAACCGCCGAAACCCTGAAAAACAAACTAAAGAAGACCTGCCAGATCAAGAACGCCGTGCACGGATTGAAGTTACGATCTCCGGAGATGACGCACTTCAAAAGGAAGGGCTAGACACCGTAATCGACCTGGCGTCTGCGTCGTTCCGGAAGTTGGCCATGCCCTTTCTTTCGTTCAAGCTCGCTGAGATTGAGCCCGTTCGACACTTACTTGACGACGCACAAATCCAGATGCGGACTCGTGGGGTCTACGGGATAGAGTTGAGGAACCGCGCACGAGCGCTCGAGGAACGTGAGGAGCGGCGGCGCGGCGGCCAGAAAATGGGCCGCAAGAATGATTTGGAAGGCCGAGGACTGGTAAGCTGGAAGGAGATGAATGACGTGGTAGGGAAAGCACTTGATGAACTTCAGCGTCGGTGGGGCGGCTTTTCCTGGAAGTAAGAGCGCGCGGAGCGAACTAGGGTCTGATGATCATACTAGGCACTTTGTTTCGAGACTGTGACTTCGACGCTTGGGCCTGTTTCCTCCGTGTGTATGAGGACAAGAAGTATGGTTGGTGAGCGATATGTAAGAGTGGTGTCTAAGAAGAGAGGTTTCCCTAGTTAATAGGGCGATGAGAATTCGCAGCCGTTGCGTTGGACGGCTTATTGCTCGGAAGTAAGCGTTTACTGAAGTTCCAGACCCTTCATGCCTCGTGCAATCAGCGCTTCGCCGCTCTTCAATCCGACAATTTGATGTCAAATGGGTGCGCTTAGGAGCTAATCGATTAACTTACCATGTCAGCGCCAAGAACTAATGTCGGCTGTGTGCTCCGCCGACAAGGGTAAGCTCAATCGAAGAGGTGCACGCAAAGGTTCAAGATGACCCCGGTTGGCGCACTGATCAACGCAGAGCGTAGAACTCTCTCGGCGCGTTTAGGGCGGAGGCACCAACTTGCGGATGACCGGTGTCAGGCCAGAATATGATCCAAGATTCGCTCCAGATCGTCCGGTGACGTGATCCGGAAGCAAATCAGATCCGCATGTTCCAGTTCGCGCATCGATTTTAAGGCCGAATGACGGCCGTAGATGGGTTTTCCGTTTGAGCCCTTGGTGCCGAAGAGCGCCGAAGCCGGAGACGATTGGAAATGTAGCCCAGGCTCTGCAATCAGATCGACCACACGATTGTGTGCGACCCATAGGTTAGCTGGTGTCTTTGGTCCTTTCTCGAACATCAATTCGGCCCTGTCGCCATCACTACATCGCAGCAAATACCGTGCGGCGAGTTTGCCCCGGTGACCAACCGGGTGCTCTATCGCTAGTGCTGCAAGGCACTCAAGGCATTTCAGCTTCAGCTCTTCCCTGTCCATCAAGAAGGTTCCGGTTCCGTCAGCGCCAGCAACCGCTGCCGGATCAACCGTTCCCTACCGCGCACGAACTCCGGCAGCATAGCCGCAGTCCAGAGGTCGGGGGTATGCTCGATAAGGTGCCGACTGCGGTAGACATCGCTACGACCCGTGATCCATGAGTCGAATGGTAGATCGCCTTTCTCGATGTTTTCCTGGCTAGGTAAAAGCTGAAGGTTTCCAATCAGGTCGACAGATCCAGTGATTTCACGGATGCGGTGTTCCGGCAGGCTCATTCCCATCAGAACGCGCCGTGCAGCTCTTGCTTTCGGAATGATGTGATCAACATGGTAGATGGTCCCGCCCCAGTCGAGATCGTCATAAAGCAGCGACAGCGCTAGGAAGGTTTTCGTTTTACTGTATTTCAACTCAAGAAGTTCTTCGACACCGCGTTCGTCCAAACGAGTCAAGCGCCCGCCGATTGCCAGGGAATGATAGAGCTGTTCCTCAGGGAAATTTCGACTGGTCAGGCTCGCGTCCTTCAATGTCGTGCGTGCTGTAGCAATGGTCCGATCAGAAGTGCCGGCGAACACCCCCATCAACAGGCTGTTGAGAAGCCATCGCTGAGCGGCACGAGCGTTCAGTCGGTCGAATTCCGAGGACCCGCGCAGTGTCACGCCGGGTGTATGAAACAGATACCACACGATCGGCAACACGGCATTCAACGACGACAGCTTTTCCGCTGTGATCCCCAGCCCATTCAAGAACCTGAAGGTGCGTTCGATCGCATCCTTGATGGATGGCCATGTTTGTTCGATCTGGGCAATGGAATGGGTTGTAAAATTGGACACATTGTATTTCACGTCGAAGCCACACAGGACGAGGCACGCTTTCAATACAAAATCCTTGGTGATCTTGTTCTCTGCGCCCAGACCGCTGTTGATGTGATCGACAAAACCGAACACCGCATCTCTGGCCGAGCCGTTCTCCCAGCGCGAGGTAATCAATGACATCATAAGGTCGGATTTGGACAGCTTGGTCCCACCATCGTTGGCTCGCACGAAGATGTCGAGCACGCGATCAACAGAAGGGCTGGCCTCTGTGTAGTAATTTATTACCTCGTCAGCCCAGATGACCTGGTGCAACCGCTGCAGGGTCGAAGTGACAAGTTCCCGTTCATAGGCAGTGACGCCGTGGTGCAGTTTCGCCAGCGTATTTTCGGTCAGCAGTGCCAGTTGTTCTTCCGATCGATAGTTCAGAATATCACCCAACCGGAACCAATGGCGGCGATAGTCGTTGCGCGGTGCTGTGGAGTGGAAGCGCAAGCCGTAGCTTACACCAAGATCCATGCCTTCTTCCTCGTAATCCTCGGCTGGATCCTGCAAGAGGTCCAAATACAGGGTCTTCTCCGTCCAGGCATCCGCACTTGTGCGTCGCTGATACTTGGCCTTCTCCGAAAAGGTGCCACGTAGAGCAATCAACAGCGACGTGATGCGTTGTTGACCATCCAGCACCAGCGTCACGTCCCGGCCGTCTGAGGACGTGGTTGGGTTGTGCATCCCCGGCTTCCAGTTCTCGATGAAGTTGTAGATCTTCAACTCTCGCTTCAGGTCGTCATTGACAGCCCAAAACATGAAGGAGCTGATCGGATAGCCTTTCATGAGAGAGTCGATCAGGGTGATCACCTGGTCCGCGCCCCATACATAGGGCCGCTGGAAAGCGGGCAGGAAAAACCGCGTATTAACATCTGTTAGAAGGTCGCCAATCGTGATGGTTGCGTAACTCATGGGGGTTCCAAAGTGATTTTCTGTGGTGCTAATTCGGTAACGCCCGCCGAAGATGGCGCGAGGGTTTCGAATTACGCGGGACTGAAGGTGGTGGGGTGGGTCATTCCGAGAACAAGCCGACGCGCGTTGATCTCTTAACTGGGTTCATCTGCTCATAATTTTCTGCGTAGTGAATTCGTTCTTTTAGAGTAACTAGAACAACTGTTCGTGGTGGCATGTCAACCCATACGGGATGGCTATCCATATGAACCGGCAGAATGAAAACCTTGTGGCAGCCTTTGCGGCCGTGCTCTCCGAGCAGCGTGAACAGGCCCGGCTCACACAGGAGCAGCTTGCCGAGCGCGCGGACGTATCTGCGAGGTTCATCTCGTTTCTGGAGACCGGGCGCCGCCAACCCTCACTTTCGGCTTTGTATGCTCTCAGTAGAGGGCTGGACATTCGAATGGAAGATCTGCTGGCTGAAGTTGAGCGTCACTACGAGGGCGTAGTTGACGGGCAGGATTAGGAGAAATTTCTCTGCGTCTTTGCTCGCTAGCGAGTCAAGACAGATAGGCACTTTTGCGTAGGGGCAACTATAGGAGGTTCCAATCGCCGGGACTTGGCCACGCCAGAACGCATCCCCTTCGTATTTAGTGGATGTTTCTAGGACTTCGTTAATACCTGTGGAGAAGAGCACAGGTTTCTTCCGTGATACTCAGCCATTCCCTGCCGTGATGTGACCACTTGAATCAGCCCAGGAGCATCGCAAAGGGCGCATACTTCTGTTCCGTCACGCCTATCAACTTACTCAAAGCAATCCAGTTCTTACCAGCCATGAAACCAAGATCATGATCCCGAGGGTGAATGTGGCTCCCAACAACATTGGCGCCAGAACAACGCGCCAAGCTGGCTGTTTGGAGCGTTCTATGGATTGAGCCAGAGATTCGCGAAGCATCGCAGATAATTCTTCGCTCGAGGGAGCATTGCATTCTTTCTTCACGTTCTCCTCCTAGAGCCCATTCGGTGTTGTTTAGAGTATTTCCAACGGGTCGGATGTGTCAATTTTATGAGGCACACGAATGCCTCCAGTAGGCAAACCCCAGCGGAGTTTAATGGCTAGATAGCTAATGGTTTTTGATCAGGTAGCCATTCAAGTGCCTAGCCAAAACGCGTTGTGTGCAGGTCTGCTTCCAATAATTTCACTAATGTGTCGCTAGTTTAAGGTGTCGACGCATTCTAGAAATCTATCTCGCATACGGGCCATTCTCACGTAGCCAAATGCGATCAAGAGCGTCAGCATTCCGGAAAAAGGAGTTGGCCAGCTCTCGATGGCCATACCCGGTGAGCAAAGTGAACGCGGTATGACCGTTGACCAAGCGATCCTGGACATCAGCTCCGTGTTCAAGCAGCAATTTGAGCAACCAAGCGTTGCCAATCTCGGCTGCATAGAGAAACGGCGTCCATCCCTCATATGGAACCTTGGCGTTAACTTCTGCCTTCGTGTGCAGAAGTGCTGTTACAATCTCTCGGTGGTTCGCCTTGTCTCCGAATTTTCCTGCGAAATACTCTTTGAAGGCAGCTTCGAGTTCAGGGTATTTCCCCGCGAATGTTTCCAAAAATTGTCCCTGAGCATCAGCGAAAGGTGAGCTGCTTGGCCTCAAGATTTCAGGTAACTGCAATGGAAATGCGCGTCGGAGCCCGGGATCATGAAAGGCCCGAGAAACCGCACTACCTTCGAGAAACAGGCTGACAGCCGAATACAACGGCGACTGCTCTTTTGTTCCTTCGATTTCCGGATCTGCGCCGGCTTCCAGCAGTGCTTTCACCCAATCCGCTTTGCCCGCGATGATCGCCTCGTGCAAGCATGATCGCCCGCCTCGGGTTCTGGTATTTATCGTGGAAGGTAAAGTCACTTTGATCAATGCTTCGAAACACGCGTCATCGCCGCCTTGTATAGCGTTTAGCAGGGCTGAGCCGGATGTCTGGTCGAGCTTGTTGGGATCGGCTCCTTCATCTAGCAGGGCCATTACCTTGCTGACATGACCGAGATTGGCAGAGACATGCAATTGAGGCGAAGGCGTTGCTCCGTAGCCCTTGACCAGGCGGTTCGGGTGATTCAAGTCCGGCTGCCATTTTACCCATTCCGGGAGAGAGACCAGGCTGCCATCGTTGGATTTTGCTGTCGGCCATTTTTCTGCTTCGACGTAAGGATGCGGAAAATCCCGCAGAAAGGGTTGCGCGGATTGTGTCGGCAGCGCATCAAGTCCAAGTGTTTTACACCATCCAATCCACCGTTTCCTTATGCGTTTCTCGCCGAGCGCGGCGGAGGTGTTGAGCAGATGATGAAGACTGACTCTTAGTTGCACACTGCTGCGAAACTTGAACCACTCGGATGCGTGCTCAAAAAGTTCTAAGGCTCGATCGAGGTTCCCCAACTGTGCTTCATGGCGTCCTTCCAGGACACCGAACCCAGCCAAGCGTTCTTCGCCGGCCAAGTCGGCCCGGATTACCTTTATACACTCAATCGCCTTTTGAGCGTCCCCGACACGTTTTGGCACGCGTGGATCGATGAGTTGTGTAAGTCTTTGAGTATTTTTTTGGACTTCATTCGAAAGCGCCCCACAGTCTGAAAACGGCCCGTGGTGCAAATCACGGATATCTTGAATGATCTTTACGGGCGTTTTCAAGAAGGGCGGACGATGAGTTGATGGAGTCACCGGAGCATACTTGCAATACTCCTGATAGGCATTCACCTGCAGAAGAGCCAAGCCGAAATCGTAATCAACCTTGGTCGTGATCTCCAGAATAGTTAAGACGTTCATCCCTTGCCCGCCCATCCAGCGGTTTATGTTTTTTTCCCAAGTGCCATCTTCCTTCGGAATTTTGGATTGAAACAGTGCGGCAACCTCGCCAAATGCGCGTCCTTTGCAGTAGGATTTCCAAACGGCTGAAATAGCCTGCTCAGGATCTCCTAAAACCTCCGTCGGATAAACGCGATACTTGCTTAGGCGGGGCCGGAGTGTTTCTGCAAACATCGCCACAGCATACTGATCGAAAACGCGTCGAATTTCTTCTGCCGGCAATGCGCCACAATCCAAAGTGGTAACAAACTTGACGTAGACCCTCAGGTAATGCTGAACTCCAAGCAGTATCTGCCCCCTGTTTGGACTCACATCCAACAGTTCCTCAAGATGCCGCGACAAAAGCTCTACCGCTGCATCGACGGACAATGGCGTATCTTGCTTTAGTCTTTGCAGCATTTTCTTCAGAGCAGCGTTGTTTTCGTGATCGACACGCGAAAAACACCTGATGATGAAGGAAACGATTTCGGAAAGCTGAGGAATGGGTGTCATTGAAAATCTTTAGTCTTAGATAGGTTGGGTTTTGTTCTTGAGCGCCTGCAACCTGGCGCACGCGTTCCTATATGCTCGCCAATCACTTGGGCTTTTTGAGATTACAAGTAAAGCTCCGTTGGATAGCAGCAATTTGCCGTGTTTTCGGCCACTTCGGAACTGAGCGCCCATCTTGACTTCATTCCGGATCAGTCGATTTATGTCTTTGTTTTGGCAGTATTTCATAGTCGTTTCCAGGTGAAAGAGGCGGAGGAGCAATAACTCGCACCGCCGCTTACACAGTTCCTACTTTTTAGCTTTGTCTGCGACCGACTGTGCTTTTGCCGCGAAGCTACTTTTGCGAACCACACCGCCTGTCTTTTTGGCCTCAGCCCTCTGAATACGGGCCGCAGCTGTTTTGGTCATTTTTGTTGGTTTCGGCATCAGTTGATCTCCATGTGAATAGTCAACATACGAGGAGATAAACCTTCGCGGGCGCAGTGGTCATCGGACAGATTGGGGACATCTAATTTTGGTTTTGGAACTAGGTCTGAGAGGCGCGTGCTCCGCCTTGGACCGACCAAAATTCTGGTCGGGAATAATGTTGGGCTCAACGGACAGAGGGCGGTTGGCCTCCCCGATCAGAATTGGATCAGACGCTCACAGTTGGGGTCGCCTAACTTTTGCCCTGCTGTCAGCCTATCGGTCGGTTGAGGAGTTTGTGGAGACGAGTCGATGAGCGAGCAGGTTTGCACCAGACGCTTTGAGGGAGATTTCGTTGTCGAGCAGGTTGCCGAAGGCTTGCTCATCCGCCAAGGCAGCGAAGGATACGTCGCTCGTAACTGGCGGCTCTGCCCAGCCGTCGAGGAATTGATAGAGACCGCCATCAGGGCGGGCTTAGGGCACATGATCCGCGAAGATCATCCACGTCGCAATGCGCGCTGGCCCAATCCGCGCGGTGTCGTCTATCTCGCCTTTTCGCCCAATGTGACTGGGCAGTGGTCACTTGCAATCGATACCTTCAATCCTCGTAGGGAGAATTACGGCTCTGCCGTCTTCAACGGCAAGTATCACGAGCAATTTCTGCAAGCAGGAATCCCCTTCGTATTTGAGGGGCGCAACAAGACCGCTGGCCACCTCGTTGTTGCGAGGGAACTTGTGTTGCCGACAATCAAGGCGCTTTCGGGGTTTGATCATACCGTGCTCGCGCTAAATCGTGTCGCACATTCCGGAGAAGGATTCACGACGGAATACATCATCCAGAGGAAGCTCTTGTCGGAATGGAAGCAGACGCCGTGGGGTGAGCACTACGACATCATCCAAGACGAATACCCGGTTGATGGAGGCCGCACGTCGAGGCGCATCGACATCCTCGCCCGACATCGTGTGACCGGGAATTGGCTGATTCTGGAGCTAAAGCGTGCCGAAGCGACGCCTGATGCTGTGCACCAGACGGCGAGCTATCTGCGGGCACTGGCACAGCGGCGTGACATTGATCACGGACAGCTAGACGGCGTGTTGATCGCCGAGCGCTTCCAAGAGGCGGTATGCAAAGTAGCCAATGATGAGGGCATCAATCTATTCCGGATCGGCTGGCCTCTGTCGCTGGAGAAAGTTTGATCCGTTGATGTCAAATCGATATTTCGAATGACATCCCAAAAAGGAGCCCGGAACTGCGGAAAACATAGCTGCTTACGAACAATGGCAAGACAAGATATCTGCGTCGCCAGGCCCATGTAATTTCCGGGCCAATGCCCTGTCCGCTGGTGAGGCCTGAGATCGATCTACTCAGGCAAGGGTCGGAGGTTCGAATCCTTTCAATCCGACCAATAAAACGAGGAGCAAATACCCGCGACATTCTTAAGCGCATCGGGGCTGTAGGACCGATAGACGTTCTCCAAGGTCTCGCGCGAGGTAGCGAAGTAGGCCGTCGCGTCTTCCAGCGTCATGCCGCGTATGAGCGCTCTCAGCGATTGGCTTGTTCGGCCATACTGCGGCCATTGCTACAGGAGGTTTGGATCGTCCGGATGCTGCGGTGCCAGAACCCATCCCTTTAATCATGCGTGGGGAAACCTAGGACTTTGATATTGTAGGGGTCTGACGAACAGGCTTGAGCGAGGCGCTCAGCCATTCCTCGCCCGCTTGCGTGATTGGGCCCATTGTTTGCGCCTCAAACCCATCAAACAGATCCAGCTGTTGCTGGTCTCCATTTTTTCAAACCCGAATTGTCCCTTCGGCTCACGCTCTGGCCGACCACAACAGAGCCAATAACTATGACTGCTCCTATGGACTGGGTGAAGCTAAGCGTTTGTCCCAAGTATACCCAGCCGAGCACGACAGCTGTAACAGGACTCATCATGCCAAGCATCGAGACTGCACTGGGGTCCAGGCGCCCGATGCCACGAAACCAAAGAGCATAGGTTGCTGCAGCACCAATCAACCCAAGCCAAATAAGGCCAGCGGCATTTGTCGCGCTGAGCGCTGGGAGAGGCGGTTCAAGGAACAGTGCGACTGGCAGCAGCATCAAACCACCGGCTGTTAATTGCCACGCTGTGAAACTCAGCGCCGAAACCGGAGGTTGCCATTTCCGGCTGAGAACGGTGCCAGCAGCCATTGACGCGGCTCCTCCCAAACCCGCTGCTATTCCGATCCAATCAAGTTGTGCTTCTGGTCCGATCAGCAGCAGAGACACACCAATTACGCCAGTCGCTGCGGCGCCGAGCGCACAAAGTCGGATTGGGGTTCCCAGCCATCCCCACGCCATCAAAATCACGATCATTGCTTGCAAAGATCCCAGGGTGGCGGCCACACCACCGGGTAACCTATACGCAGCAATGAAGAGGAGCACCCAGAACAGAGCGAAATTGAGGCTGCCTAAGACGAAGACTCGACCGAGCCATTCACGTGGTGGAACGCAGCGCGTCACTGCAAGCAACAACAAGCCAGCAGGCAGAGCTCGTAACGCAGCCAGGGTAATCGGATAGCCAGCCGGGAGCGCTTCGGTAGTTACCAGATAAGTGCTTCCCCATACCGCTGGGGCGAGTGAGGTGAGAAGAATGTCGGTTGAGCGTGACATTTTATGTCTCCCGGCTAAGGCGTTTGAGAACTTGAGTGAGACGTCAGAGGCGCGCGGGTTACGCTGCTTCCGCTTTGAGGTTTGATCCAACGAGGCACGCTGCAATCCGTGCAACATGAGTGCCCTGGAACCGCGCTCCGGCCAGGTCAAATTCGGTAGGTGTGCGGGAACCATCAGCACCGGCGATCGTTCCGGCACCATATGGTGCGCCGCCAATGATATCTTCTGATGTAGTCTGGCCAGCAAATGTGTAGGGCATTCCGGCAATCAGCATCCCAAAGTGTTGAAGAGGGACTTGCGTTGTCAGAAGAGTGGCCTCGTGCCCGCCATGTTGCGAACCTGTTGATGCAAAGACCGCTCCGACCTTACCAACCAGTGCATTCCTGGCCCAAAGCCCTCCGGCCTGGTCAAGGAAGGACTTCATTTGGCCAGCCATCATGCCAAATCGGGTCGGTGTTCCTAAAATTATTGCATCATAGTTTTCCAGATCTGTCGGCAAGGCGGCAGGTGTATCATCTACGACATAGCCAGCCTGCTGACGGACCTCTTCAGGGACGGTTTCGGGCACACGTCGAACGTCAACATCAGTGCCGGGAACACTTCTGGCGCCTTCAGCTTCGGCATCGGCCAATGTGCGGACGTGGCCATAGCTTGAATAGTAGAGAACGAGAATACGTGACATAGGATACCTCTCAGGGCTGCGACTTGTTCCCTGAGAGAATGGAATTTGTTGCGCCGCCAATTAAGGCGCGCTCTTTGACATCACTCTTTACCTGTATTGAATAATGTCAGGACCTGAGAGCCAGGCGCAGATGATCAAGAAAGGCTGTAACCTTTGCGTCCATTCCCAAGCGAGATGCTGTAACGGCGAATACTTCCGGCGCAGGCAGTTCGTGGTCAGGAAGAACTCGCACCAAGGCCCCGCTGGCTTCGGGAGCATCAGAGACGAACTCGGGCAGTGTTCCGATACCTTGCCCCGCTATTAGCAGATCCCGCAAAACGAGGCTGTTGCCGACGCGCACGCGCGGATCAAGCTCTAATGTTGTGACACCTTCGGCGGCCGAGAGTTTCCAGCTCGTCAAATGATCAGCAAGTAAAAAGCCGATGATCGCGTGGTTTTTCAGATCCGCCGGCTGAGTCGGTGCCCCGCATCGCTCCAAATAGTCTGGAGACGCAAATATTCTTTGCCGCATCACGCCGATCCGTCGGGCAACAAGTGCCGAATCCGGCATGGCAGCACGGATACGTATCGATAGATCGAACCCGCCCTCGACCATATCGATCACCTTGTCGTCCATCGAAAGAGTAAATCGCAGATCTGGATAGGTTTCCAAGAACTCTGGAAGCATCGGTGCGATAACGGTTTGGCCGAACGAACTTGACGCATTCACCCGCAGGTGCCCACGCATCGCTTTTGCACCTTCCCTGATGGTCTGTTCCGTTTTTTCGACCGCGTCGAGAATTCCAATTGCATCTTGGTAATAGAGACTGCCGGTGTCAGTCAGTGACATGGATCGGGTCGTTCTGGTGAGGAGGACGGTTCCCAGACTTTCTTCCAGAAGCTTGATTTCTCTGCTGAGAAGCGCAGGAGAAACACCAAGGTCCTCCGCCGCACGGGCAAAACTGCCGCGTTCAACGATGCGGCGAAAAGCTTGCATGACTGACAGTTTGTCCAAGTTATCACCCTTCGAAAAAGCTGCTTTTGATGTGTTACGCGATAGATCGGGTCTACGACATGCCCAAACTCACATTCTTTCAGGTCGAGCTGATCCAGTTCAATTCTGTTTGGGGAGCATCCATCACACCTGTGAACTAGAGCTCGGGAACAGTTCTCGGTTCTGAGAGCTCCTCCCTACAATCTCCCCATCACCAGCCTCCTTTTTGGACAACCAGATTTTAGGCCGGACCTAGCACTACTTTGCATATCTAGGCACAGTCAGCCTCTATAGGGTGTAGCTCACTATTCACGACTATTCCCCCACTACTAGCAATCGTCGGTTTCTTCTCTCGGGAGTAGTTCGAAATACTGCCTGGCTTTGACCTCTGTGTTTGCTCTCTATGTGGTTTTCTCTCAGGAGCGCTGTGCTCTGGCCTGAGTTACGTCCTTGTTTGTTTGTGTGTCTGGTGTCGTCTGGCCTGTGTTTCGTCTCTGTGTGCGCTTTTCTGGCCTGTGTTGGAATGCGTTGTCTTCAGAGAGCCATGTATTATTGGGTTCCGCTGGTTCAAAGGTTTACATTTTGGTCGGAAAAACCTGATTTCGGTCCGGATCTGTCAACTTAATGTAAACTTAGTGTAAACCTTTTGGCCTGATTTGAGGTGTTTTTAAGGTCGAAAGGTTTACATTCCGTCGATCCCGGGAAGGCGAATGTAAACCTTTGTCAACCTTGTGCAACCTCAGTTCAATCAGCAAGGGACCCGCCGAGGCAGGGTTCACCAGCCATTCCTCGCCGCAATCTCGAAAACCCATTCCATTTTTCTTTGTGAGGTCGATAAAGGCGCCTCAATAGCTGCACTCTCCGTAAGGTAGGCTCAGGATCACTTCCGTTGCTCACGTCACGGAGGAACCGCAACCAGGCGCGCTCATTCAATGTCAGGTCGTCATCCTGGTCATACACGGCACCTACCTCCCTAAGATGGTTTTGATCGCCGTCTCTGACCGACTGGTCAGCCGGGGGTCAGTGTTGTTGGAGGCCTTGCGAATTGCTTTCAGCCAGCCAAGTTCATTCGACGAGACAGGTTCTCCGAACACCTCGACAACTGCCTCGCCTGCAGTCAGGCCGATCGACTGCTCAATTGCGAGGCGCATAAGGTAGGCGGCGCCGCATTCTAAAGCTTTCGCCAAAGCCGGGACGCGATCCAATGCCACCTTGGAACTACCCTGCTTGATCATCGTGATCATGTTCGGGCTTACGTATCCCACCTGAGCCGCGATCTCGGCCTGGCTCTTGGTCGGTTTCAGTTCGAGCACCCGACGGTCGACATATTTCGCCATTCGAGTGTCTCCATACGGTTTAGTGGTCATCGCTATCCTCTTAGAAGTGATGCAGCACGCTCTGCATGTCTTCGTTATAGCGACGGTGAGAATGGGAATGTGTCGCAGGATTTGCTCGCAATGAAACCGCAACGTTATTGCAGCACTATCTGCCATTGAAGCGCGGTGACTGACGTCCAAAGCCCTTATTTTGTTGACTTTTCCCCTGGAAGCTCGCCTTCGGGAGGCAGGGGTCGGAGGTTCGAATCCTCTCACTCCGACCAACAAAAGCATTAAAGATCATAGTCTTGCCGCTTTTTCACAACCTCCTTGAATGAAGCTCTTCGTGCCAAAATGGCATGAAAAACCAAAAGAGTTCAGAGAACATGACACATTTGCGGCTTACAAATTACGCTTCTTCGTCCACTCATCAGCCTGATTTCCGGTTGCGCAAGCGGCCCGAAAACGAAATCTGGGAAATTGTTTGGACCGACGAAAACGGTAGCCTTAAACGAAGGTCTACTAAGACCAGAAGCGAGACAGAGGCGAAGCGGCAACTCGCGCATCTTATTTTGTCCGGAGACACCCGCCCACCTAAGCATGTTACCCTCGGCTACATTATCGACCGATACTTTCTACACATACAAAAAGAGAAATCTGAGGGCACGGTGGTGCCTATGCAATCGAAGATTGCAAGACTGAAGGAGTTTCTAGGCGACGTAGCTTGGGAAGATTTTTCTCAGGAATATGTGGACGACTACAAAGACTGGGCCCGAAACATTAAGCGTTGGGAAAGACACGATCATAAAGAGTCGAACGGGACCTTGGCTAACGGAACCATTGGGAAAGACCTAGAAACACTTCGCGCAGCTCTAAATTTCGCTCACATTCGAAAAATTGTGCCTACTGGAACGAAGATTGAGATTAAAGACCTGCCCGGTAATCGCGTTCGGACATGGCTAACTGACGATCAGTTCTACACCTGCTTAAAAAGGTGTCTCGAAGATGAACGCGAGCACCTATACGCTTTCCTAATTCTCGGCTCTGCGACTGGCGCGCGCGCAGGGGCATTGTTCGAGTTAAAGTGGTCAAGCATCTTCATGCCCGGCTTCGACATGGTCAACGGGAAACCACTACCCGGCCATGAGCCAGCCTTTGACTTAATCGCAGAGCGTGTTGTGAAGGGGGCATACATTAATTTTGGGGAAGGACACGGCAATAAAAGACGCCCCAAAATGCCAATCGGCCAAAACTGGCGCGTTGTCCAATACCTTTGTTCAAAAGATCGCGCCTCAGAGTACGTAATCACCTACCACGGGAAACCTGTTCAGAGTCTAAAGAAAGGGCTTGAAACAGTCGGGAATGAAGCTGGGTTGCCCTTCAAGCTTACTCACCACGTACTAAAGCGTACATGCATCACGTGGCTTGTTCGTGGAGGTATGTCGTACGAGACAATCGAGAAGCTAACGAACACGTCCGTCGAGACACTGAAAAAGCACTATGACCACCATCGCCCCGATTTAGAAGAAGACCTTGGTGACATACTCGCTCGTTAATGCGTGTCAGGGTCGTCGATTTCTATCCCACAATTGTTGGGCCCAATTAGAACTGCTACTCGTGGAAGCGAAGTTTCAAAATCGCGGATCCCTCGAAATCCAGAAATACGGACCTGATCTATGAGTATCTTCATTCTTCAATATTTCCTATTCCAGCGCCCTTGCACCACCGCGATACTAAAGTAACAAAATGAACGCTTGTCACCCGCAAGGCCCAAGCACCTTCCTGTGTTAGCGAGATCGCACCGTCAGCCTCCTATATGCGGCGCTCCCATCAACACACGTTCCACCGGCCCGCTGAGCTGGCTTGCCCGCAGTTCTAGCGGTTAAAGCCGAAGTCAGCTCGACCAATGCGGATTTATGCGGAACAACTTTCTTTGCGTATGATGCAAAAGTGACATTGTGCGTAACTTTAGCAGCAGGCCTTCAACAATCGGAGCCACTGATGCACCGACTATGCACGCATGGACCATCCGGGACGACCTTTTGAACGCTCTGGAACGGTCGGTTCAATTTCTCCCACAGTGGCTTGCAATCGCTGGCGTACAAGCGCCTTGCGTCGCATTTCTAGTCGAAGCTCTTCTCCCATTTTTTTTGACTCCGCGGAAAATGGTGAAGGTATTCGTACTTCAAGTAACCGTTTTCCAAGAGTGTCGATCACATCCCGGGTAAACTGCTTGGCTCGCATTTGTCTCCTGCTCAGCGGTTGGTTTAACAACGCCAACAAAACTACTGGATCGAGTCTAACTCTATCAATAGAGCGCAGACGGTGCATTCCGCCGCAAAATAGTGCGGGACCAGCCTCTTCTTCAACCAAGGCGGAAGAACCCACTAAGTATGTGCCATCGCGCACTAGTAGCACGTCCAGTGGTTCCAGACTGGCCTTCTCTGCATGCTGGTCGAACAAAGCTTGGCTTACGCAGTGCTTAGGATCATGACGCACCTCTAAGCCAGCAATATCTGAGGTGCGCAGGAATGGGATATCTCCGGTTCCATAGGCGAGTTTACCCACTTCGACACCAGTGGTCACCGATAGCAGACCACTTTCCACAAGTTCGCCTATCTCGAGCCAGCTTTCACTTTGCTTTGCCGCTGCGTCGTTGATTTCGTTCGATAGTTTTGGGTCATAGTACTTGGGAAGCAGAATCCGAGATTTGATTTGGGAAGTCTTAATAGTGAAACCCAAATTGGTTTCTGGACGCTCCCGAAGCATTCGAAAGTCAGCTCCAATGATTTTTGACACGTTCTTCGAAATTGAACTTTGTTCAGACAATAGTTCCTCAACGCTACGATCTACGGCTTCACGGGCACCTAGGTCCTTGTGGATTGGGACTAATACCTCGAGGTGTCTATTTCCGATTTTATCGATAATATCGGCTGAAAACTGCTTGGAACGGATTTGGCGCCTGCAAAACGATGTCGACAGGGCTGCCAGAAGATACCGTGGTGAGATTTTAGCGCTTTCTGAAAGCCTCAAGCGGAAAACATGATCTTGCAGAACTAGACGCTCTTCTCCGGGCAGAACCATTCCCACATTACCGATCAAGTAAGTGCCGTGTGCAACAAAAAGCAAGTCGAATGGACGTACATCTTGCTTGTCACGAAGTTCCTCGTAAACGCTTTCACATAAACCTTTTTTGAAGTCAGGCCTGATGCGCCACGCCTCCAAATCACTTGTGCGTACATAAGGAATATCACCGGTGCCGTAATTGTCTCGTCTTACCCAATGCCCCAAGCGACTGCCGGCTGATCCCTTTTCAAGAAGTTCGCCTAAGGCCACCAATTCAAACTTGCTTTCAGCTAGCTTCGCGTTTTCGACCAGCTCTGGATCATAGTATTTTGGGATCAGAATACGGGATTTCAATTCGTTCCGTTTGATTGAAAAACTCAGGTGATCAACCATTTCAGTGCCACCTCATTAACGGACCCAAATTTTCAGCGATCTTGGGAAGGTCATCTAGAAGCTCTACCGTTCCGTCCTCCGTCACCCGAGTTGTGGGTTTTCCACGGCTATCGTGACCACACCAGTCCGCGATTGCCATATGGATTTCTTTGTTCTTGGGAGGAGAGTTCTCAAGTATAACCACACAGGTCTTAGCATGTGTATAAGGCTGAAACACCTCATCCGGCAGGGAAATGAAGGCGATCAGGTTAAAGTTCTCCAACAAATATTTCTGCACATAGCCGTAGTTCGACATTCCAAACAAGCTCTCCGGGAGAACGATTCCGAGACGCCCCCCGGGTTTCAGAAGTTGTACACAACGCTCGATAAAGAGGACTTGAGGGCTTTGGTCTGTTCTAAGCGAAGTTTCTTCTTGCCAGTCTTCGCCTCTAGGCTGTCTCCACTTGTGACCCAAGCGGTATTGGGAGAGCTTTTGGCTCCCGGAAATCTTTATCTTGGAGCCAAATGGTGGGTTAGTGATGACCACATCGAACGATCCCAACTTCGTTCTATCCTGTGTCATTGGTGACCAGTTCTGAGGCTCAGCGAGGCTATCTTCACAAAAAACGCCGCCCCTTCCATCGCCAATAATCGCCATATAAGCCTTGGTCACCTTAGTGAGAAAGCTGTCTTTGTCTATTCCTCTGAAACCGCGGCTTGCGACTTCCCTTTTCCGTCTTTCCATCACGGTTTCGGACCAACCGTTCTGTGCACCTTGAGCTTCCAGCTTCCTCCAAACATGTTCGAGGGCAACTACCAAAAACCCTCCAGAACCACAGGACGGATCTATCACGGTCTCATTTGGCGCTGGATCCAAAATGTCGACCATCATTTGGACAACATTTCTGGGCGTGAAGAACTGCCCCTCCTCACCACGTACGGCTGGACCAATGAAAACCTCAAACGCATCTCCAATGGCATCCCGGGAACTCTCAGTTATCGCGAAATTTTGCAATTCGCCGACAACGTACTGCAAGCTTGTTGAATCGAGTTCAATGATCTCATGTTCTTGAAAAACATCCGGGTATTCTCCTTTAACGTGTTCAAATAGCTCAGTTACACGGGAAAAGACTCTATCCGACGGCTCATCAACAGCAGTTCTAAATCGAGGCAGGTCATCTGGCGGAGTGTTTAACTCATCAAATATCTTACAGAACAATAGCGACATAATCGCTTCTGCGAGCGATTGATCTCTAGTTATTCCTGTCGCATTCCCAGCAAGGTAGTTCCGTATCGTGCGAAAATGAGCCTTTAGGTCAGTAGGTGCCTGAAGCTCTCTGCGCCTCAACAGGCCAATATCTTCTACCGTTTGCCCGAATTTAGGGATGTTTGGGAGTACCGACCATTCCAACGTTCCATCTGTCTTGTAGCGTTTGTAAAGATACAAATGGTCATCGCCGTTGAACCAAACACCAATCCGAGCCGAGCTCATTGAGAGGTAGAGTTTTAACTGTTTTTCTCCATCGTTTCGGTTCTTTCGTTTGCATTCAACAATGATATCGACATCATCTTCCAGCTTTCGAGATGCAGAAAATACCGCAATATCAACAGGGTATGTTTTAGCCCGCTCTTCAGAAGGTCGCGCTCTAACGCGGAACTGAGGTCTAGTCTGCAGGTGACTTACAGGATATCCAAAGTCGTCAAGAAGCCTACGCGCAAATACTTGCACTGCTTCGACCTCCTCCGGTGTCGCTCGGACTTCTCGTCCCGATACAACGTCCCGAACGTACCCTTCCCGCAGCTCTTCTTCGTCGCTCGCCATGTACACTACCTCGTCCAATTTCTTGCTATTGGCGCCATCCCGCTCTCTATGTTCCGCGACGGACGCCACAACATCATATGGTCGGTGCGCACGTAGTTGAAGCAACAATTAGCGCATCTAGCAATTATCTAGTCAAACTTCGTGATGCGCTCGCAGAATGTTGGGCCACCGATCAATTTTTTCGAGGGCGCTGATCGAACTTTGGTCGACTGCCCTCACCTTGTGCCAAGATGGCACGACCGATGATATTGTTCTCAATGCGTTCGTGTAAGGTTCATGCCAGTTTGGTGCCTTGACACCCCTGTTTTACTGGATATTCCTTGTCTTCGGGAGGCAGGGGTCGGAGGTTCGAATCCTCTCACTCCGACCAATTAAATCCATAATTACAATTCGTTATGGCAAATTCAGTTGACTAGCGGAGTCACTCGTTGTCTGGGGCAGCACCGTTAGAATTCGTTGCATCTGGGAAACAACTTGCTCACCGTGACGGCTCGTATCCGTTGAGCATCCGATTTCTCAACCAATTCGATTAGGTTGACTATTAAATCTTCGCGGTAACGACGCTGGATACTCTTCATTTGTGTCCTTGTTGAAGTATCGTGCGAAATTATGATCCGTCTTGCCGCCGGATACGCTCCTATTTGTCGTCTACTCAATCCAGACAGAGACATCGTCACAGTTTGAACAACCCGCAATTATTTCCTGTGGATAGCCAATTTTCGAAGCACGGATCACGACAACTGTCCCATCAGCTTCGTTAAATTAATCCAGCCACTGTGAGAGACGCCAAGTGAATCAACCTGACCGGAGTTCAATAGCGCCATTGCTTCGTCTACCGTTACTTGATCCACTTCTAGGGACTGCGCGCAACCAGTAAGAGCGAAAAAACAAGTCGCAACCAAGGCCGAACATAATGCCTTTTTAGCCCTCACGGCTTCCACCTCCTTATTGTGAATCCTCTATGCAAGAGCCAACATTTCCCTTCTACTCAATACCTTATCTGATTTCACGACAGTGTTGACGATCTTAATCCTACGGAGACAGCGTGATAGAATAAGCAGGTTTTCAGCTTTGACTGAGGTCCCCAAGTCGCCAGAACGGCCCATAGCGGTCTTTTCGGCTGTTCGATTGCAAGAATCGAAGTTTTGGGTGATCCTTTGAGAAATTAAAGGATCGCAATATGTTCAAATATCTAATATTTTCGCTCGGTATTGGCGCATCCACTGCTCTGTTTGCGCAAGAGGCATCCGATGACGCCGTTGCAACGGAAGACGCCTCAACCACCTCATCCGATATTCTTACTGATGCTGAACTGCAAACTTTGGTCGCCCCGGTGGCTCTTTATCCCGACACGTTGCTGATACAGATTTTCGTCGCGGCCACGCAGCCATTGGAAATTGTGAAGGCAGAGCGCTATTTGTTAGACAATGCCGACCGCGACCCCGCAGAGCTTGAGCCGGAAATCGAAGCAATGGGGTGGGATCCTTCTGTAAGTGTATTGGCGACAGCGTTCCCCGAAGTTGTTGGTCAGATGGCCACACATATTGATTGGACCGAGACAATGGGCACTGCGATGCTGGCCCAATCCGATGATGTGATGGACGCGGTTCAGGTCATGCGGGATCAGGCGATTGACACCGGTGCTCTTGTTTCTGGGCCCGAGCAAACCGTCGAGGTGTCTAACGACGACACGATTGTAATCACGCCGACAGAGCCCGAAACAGTGTACGTCCCGCAATATAACCCCGAGACAGTTTATACTGGCCCCTCTACCGGAGACGTGGTGGGCGCGGCGTTGCTGACTTTTGGCACCGTGGCCCTGATCGATGAGATATTTGACGACGACGACGATTGGTATGGTTACTGGGGATGCCGAAATTGCGGTGGATGGGGCGGTGGCCCGATATACAGAAACCCGGATATCGACATAGACGTCGATGGCAACGTCAACATAGGCAATGATATTGATCTGGGCGATCGTACCGATATCGAATGGAAACCCGATCCTGACCGTCAACAGCAAGCCCGAGACAAAATCTCGGATCACAAGAGACCAGAAGGTGGTCGTGGCGATATGCCGGTCAACCGCCCCGAGGGACGCACCGATGAACTGCGCGCAAAGTTGAGCCGTGAATCCGGTGCCGCGGACATTAGCCGGGATGGCGCGGCGGCGGTTGCAGTCGGCGCAGGGGCAGGGGCCGTCGCCGGTGGCGCTCTGGCGAACCGGGGCAACGTTGATCGAGATAAGGCTGCCGCCAAGCAGAAGGCCGTCGACCGAACCAAACGTCCGGATGCGGCAAAAAAGCCTGTCGCACAAAGACCGCAGACGGCCAAGAAGCCTCAGGCAAGGAAGGCTTCAACGACCCAGCGTAAACCCACTGCGTCCAAGGGGCGGGCGATGAAAAAAAATGCGTCAGGCAGCAGAACTCATAGCGCGTCCAAACGTGGGCACGCGGCAAAAGGCAAGCGGAGACGGTAATATGCGTAATTCGGTTTTTTCTATTTTGCTGCTTGCTGCGACCACCAGCCCGGCGCTGTCGGACGGAGCCCGATTTGGCACTCCGCAGGCCGCTTTGGCCGCTTTTGTCGAAGCGTTGAAGGCAAATGATCAGAGCAAGTTGCTCGAGATTTTCGGACCCGAGGCCGAAGATGTGATCGGAACGGGTGATCCGGCGGAAGACCGGGAAAGAAGGCAGGAAGTGCTTGGCATGTACGCTGAGGGGTACCGTTTTCAGCCCGAGGATGATGGGGTTGTTCTTCTACTGGGCGAGGACAGTTGGCCCTTCCCAATCCCAATTCTGCAAGGGGAAGACGGTTGGCAATATGATCTTGAAGCAGGGATCGAAGAGCTTTCGGCCCGCGAAATCGGTTTGAATGAACTGGAAGTGATCGAAATGCTTGAGGCCTATGTCGACCTTCAGGCGGCGTTCCGGCTGGTGGATCACAATGGTGATGGCGTCATGGAATTTGCTCAGACGATCATTTCCGACCCCGGATCGCGAAACGGACTTTTCTGGCCAGAAGAAGACAGCTTCGTCGGTGCAGCGCTTGCACGTGCGGCCGCCTCGGGGTGGAGCGACGGTGAGGCTGACTATGACGCGGAACCCTTTCTTGGCTACTACTACACAATCTTGCAGGAGCAGGGGTCGAACGCCCCTGGTGGCGCCTACTCGTACTTTGTCGGGGATCGGTTCGTTGCGGGACATGCCTTGCTGGCAGTACCGTCTGATTACGGAGAAACGGGTATCCATTCCTTTCTCGTGGGCGAAAACGGCATCGTCTACGAGGCGGATTTTGGCCCGGAGACACTTGATCTAACTGCCGAAATCTCTGGTTACGATCCCGGCCCGGATTGGTCACCTGTCGAGTAACTGTCGATTGTCCGAGCCCTTCCAGCCAAGTTTCAGCAATACCTAATCGACCATCACTTCGAAGTCTTCGGTCATGCGTTGTCAACACTGGGATGGGGCACAGGCGGCACACTAGGGACGTATATTTTTAGCCCGATCTGTGGCACCCTTCCCAGATAGTGAACAGGGGGAATATCATGGCTATCCGAAACACAAAGGGGCGGGGACGCCTATTTGGCAGCGTTCTTGACACGGTGGGCGACACGCCATGCATCCGCATTACTAGGATCGCGCCGACGCATGTGAAGGTTTATGTCAAAGTCGAAGCGTTTAACCCTGCTGGGTCTGTCAAAGATCGATTGGCGCTTAACATCATTGAAGCAGCTGAGCGCGAGGGTCGACTGAAGCCAGGTCAAACCATTGTCGAGGCTACATCGGGCAACACCGGGATCGGGCTTGCTATGGTGTGTGCGGCCAAAGGATACCCGCTTGTGGTTACCATGGCCGATAGTTTTTCAGTGGAACGAAGGAAATTGATGCGTTTTCTGGGCGCGAAGGTCGTGTTAACGCCGCGGGCCCAGAAAGGCTTCGGTATGTACACAAAGGCAAAAGAACTGGCAGAGGAGAATGGATGGTTCCTGGCCAGCCAGTTCGAGACGTCCGCCAACGCCGATATTCACGAGACCACAACCGCCCAAGAAATCCTCGCCGACTTCAAGGGGGAACAGCTCGACTACTGGATCACGGGCTACGGGACCGGCGGAACTGTTTCGGGCGTTGCCCGTGTTCTTCGAAAAGAGCGCCCCGACACAAAGATTATTCTGACTGAACCGGATAACGCGGCCATTGTTGGCTCGGGCTACGTAAACACCCGCAACGAGGCCCATCAGCCGACCGAAAGTCATCCAAACTTTGAGCCGCATCCGATCCAGGGTTGGACGCCGGACTTCATCCCCTGGGTGCTGCAAGAGGCAATTGATCAGACTTACTTTGACGAATTGATCCCAATTCCAGGCAACGAAGGAATAGAGTGGTCTCGCCGCCTCGCCGCCGAGGAAGGCATCTTCATTGGTATTTCCGGCGGCTCCACTTTTGCGGCTGCGATGAAAGTCGCGGAAAAAGCGCCGGAAGGGTCCGTCATGTTGGTGATGCTGCCCGACACAGGCGAGCGTTATCTCTCGACACCTTTATTTGAAGGTATAGAGGAGGACATGACAGTAGAGGAACAGGCAATTTCTATGTCCACGCCCTCTGCACAGATGGTTGCTGAGTAGACGGGCGGCATCCCGCGCGAAGCAAACTTCGCCCGATGCGTAGTCGATGATAGCGTCGCAGACCGTACTGACCAATCTCGTGCGCTGTGCACGCACTTGTTGAAGAAACGACACGGTGAGCTTTTCTCTTCCATATCATGGCAGATGATGAGGTTGTGCTTGACCCTCTCCCGATAATCGATCCAAGGCTTCTAACCTTTTAACCAATTTGGGTTGATCGGGAAGACAAGGATTTGGGTGCCCAATTCAAGACTGACATTGAAGGCGGGCGCGGCGATTTATTTGCGGGAAGAAAACCATACAGCTGCCATGTTTGGGAATTTGTGTGTTTCTCTTGCGGCCTCCAAGCTTTCCATCAGGGCGGAAAAACCGCTGTTTTCTTGACCGTTCCATAGACAAAGCTAGTATCGATCGAAGCTATCCCACCAATCGGATGAATTCGGTTTCGAATAAAATCCTCGTAGGCCTCAAGATCCGACACTAAAACCCGCAACTGGTAATCCATTGCTCCGGTCAGCACGTGGCATTCCAGAACTTCGTCGATCATCCGAACGCGCTTTTCGAAGTTTTGTACATCCGTTTCATTATGCCGCTCCAACCGGATACGCACGAAGACAGTAATGGCCATCCCATATGCGGCAGCGTCCACATCGGCATTGTATCCCTTTATGATCCCGTTGGCTTCGAGGTTCTTGACCCGGCGCAAACACGGTGACGGAGACAAGTTCACCTCGTCAGCGAGATTCTGGTTCGTCATACGCCCGTCCCGCTGCAGCGCACGGATAATCTGCTTGTCCTTAGCGTCCATTACATCCTCACAATTGGCATAATCTGCTAATTTCTCTGCGCCTGTTAGTATAATTTGAAATCAATCGCCTGATGTAAAGGCGTAATCTGGTCTCAATACGCATCAGGAGCTTGCAATGACACAACCGACCGGATTTGCCACCCGCGCCATCCACCATGCCTACGATCCGCTGGAGAACGACGGCGCTCTGACGCCACCGCTTCACTTGACGTCCACCTTTACATTCGAGACGGCCGAAGCGGGTGGCGAGATGTTCGCAGGCGAGCGTGAAGGCCATATCTACAGCCGTATCTCGAACCCAACTTGCGATCTTCTGGAACGTCGTATCGCCGTGTTGGAAGGGGCTGAGGCGGGGCTGGCCCTGTCCAGTGGAATGGGCGCGATTACGGCGGTACTTTGGACACTGCTGTCGCCGGGTGACGAGGTGATCGTGGATAAAACACTCTACGGCTGCACCTTCGCCTTCATGCGTCACGGTCTGGCGAAGTGGGGTGTCACAATCACCCATGTTGACATGACAGACCCCGAGAACCTGAAAGCAGCCGTTTCTGACAAAACCCGCGTTGTCTATTTCGAAACACCAGCCAACCCGAACATGCGCTTGGTGGATATTGCCGCTAGCGCCGAAGTCGCGCATTCAGTTGGTGCTCAGGTCGTGGTCGACAACACCTATGCCAGCCCTTATCTGACCCGCCCAATCGAACATGGGGCGGATATCGTTCTGCACTCCGCCACGAAATACCTCGGTGGGCATGGCGATGTTGTCGCTGGTCTGGTGGTAGGAAACGCCGAGCAGATTGCAGAAATCCGTCTTGTCGGGATGAAAGACATGACCGGTGCGGTGATGGCACCTTTCAACGCGATGCTGATCTTGCGTGGGCTGAAAACACTGAACTTACGTCTGGATCGTCATTGTGCGTCCGCTAAGGTAGTTGCTGATTTCCTCGAAGCACATCCCGCTGTTGACGCGGTTTATTTCCCCGGGCTCGAGAGCTTTTCTCAGCACGATGTCGCACTCCGCCAGATGTCCCAACCCGGTGCCATGATTGCTTTTGAAGTCAAATCCGGCCTGTCCGGTGGGATTGAATTCATGAACCGCCTGAGCATGATCCAGCGCGCGGTATCCTTGGGCGATGCCGAGACACTGATCCAGCACCCGGCATCTATGACCCATTCGACATACACGCCGGAAGAGCGGGCCGAGCATGGGATTAGCGATGGATTGATCCGCCTCTCTGTCGGGCTGGAAGATGTCGAAGATATCCTTGCAGACCTAGAGCAAGCTCTGCCTTATCCTGCCCGCAGCGCCGCCTGAACCCGGAGACCGCCATGCACATTGATCCCACCCAGCTAAAGATCGTTGAACAACGCCTGCTGTGGTTGTCGCACTGGATGATTCACCATGCCAACCATGTCCGGCCCAAGGTGGATGGAATCAAGATCGGCGGTCATCAGGCGTCGTCTGCGTCGATGGTGTCGATCATGACCGCGCTCTATTTCTCGGCCTTGCGCCCCGAGGACCGGGTTGCGGTCAAACCCCATGCGTCGCCGGTTTTTCACGCGATGCACTATCTTATGGGCAATCAAACCCGAGAGAAGATGGAGAACTTCCGCGGATTTGGTGGTGTGCAAAGCTATCCCAGCCGGACCAAGGATATCGACGACGTTGATTTCTCGACCGGGTCAGTTGGTTTGGGTGTCGCGATAACCTCGTTTGCCTCGATCATTCAGGATTACATCAAGGCCAAAAGATGGGGCTCGGACGCCCCAATGGGACGCATGGTGGCACTTGTTGGCGATGCGGAGTTGGACGAAGGCAACGTTTACGAGGCGTTACAGGAAGGCTGGAAGAACGACCTGCGCAATACGTGGTGGATAATCGATTACAACCGCCAGTCATTGGACGGTATCGTCCGCGAGGGGCTTTTTGAACGGATCGAAAAAATCTTCGATGCGTTCAGCTGGGATGTCGTCCGCGTGAAATACGGAGTCCTCCAACGTGCGGCCTTTGAAGAACCCGGAGGCGACCGCCTGCGCGACTGGATCGACGCTTGCCCCAACCAGGATTACTCGGCCCTGACCTTCATGGGCGGTGGGGTCTGGCGTCAGCGCCTCATGGACGATCTGGGTGATCAAGGGGAAGTGACCGCCTTGATTGAACGGCGCACGGATGCAGAACTCTCTGCCTTGATGGAAAACCTTGGCGGCAACTGCGTCGAGACCATGGCCCAAACATTTGCCGCAATCGATCATGATCGTCCCACGTGTTTCTTGGCCTACACCGTCAAAGGATGGGGAACACCCATTGCAGGTCACAAGGACAATCACGGCGGGCTGATGAATAACAGCCAGTTCTCTACATGGCAGAGCCATATGGGCGTGCCTCAAGGAGAAGAATGGGAGCCGTTTGCAACTGTGCAAAACCCAGGCGCGCTCAAAGGTTTTCTGGCGAACACGCCGTTCTTTGCCAAAGGTCCGCGCCGCTATTTTGATGACAAGCTGGATGTGCCGCCGATCGCAATCGACACCAGTCGGGAAATTTCGACCCAGATGGCGTTTGGGAAGATCCTTGACGATCTGTCAAAGGGCGACAGCCAATTGGCCGAGCGCATCGTGACAACATCCCCAGATGTGACAGGCACAACAAGCCTTGGTCCCTGGGTGAACCGGCGCAAGCTGTTTGCCCGATCCGAGCAAGCCGACGCCTTCATTGAGCACCGCATCCCATCGACTGCGAAGTGGGAGTTTACACCGAAAGGGCAGCATATCGAGCTTGGCATCGCCGAGATGAATCTCATGTTGCTTCTGGGCGCCGCGGGTCTGTCGCATTCCCTGTTCGGTAAGCGATTGATCCCGATTGGCACCGTCTATGATCCTTTTGTCAGCCGCGGGCTCGATGCTCTGAACTACGCCTGTTATCAGGACGCACGCTTCATGCTGGTCGGCACGCCATCGGGCGTTACACTGGCACCTGAAGGCGGGGCGCATCAATCCGTTGGCACGCCGCTGATCGGGATGAGCCAGGACGGGTTGGCCGCGTTTGAACCGGCCTTCGCTGATGAGCTGGCCGTGATTATGGAATGGGCCTTCGATTACCTGCAACGTGATGGCGAAGGGCAACCGGACGAGCGCACGTGGCTTCGCGACGAAACCGGCGGCTCAGTCTATTTGCGCCTGACAACCAACCCGATTGAACAACCGGGCAATCGCGTGGATAACGCGTTTCGTCAGGGTGCTGTTGACGGTGCATACTGGCTGCGCAAGCCGGGGCCAAATTGCGAGGTTGTGATTGCTTACCAAGGTGCAGTCGCGTCGGAGGCAATCAAGGCCGCAGGCATGATTGGCCAAGGTCGCCGGGATATAGGTGTCTTGGCTGTGACTTCGGCCGATCGGTTGAATGCCGGGTGGACGGCCGCACAACGGGCGCGTTCGCGCGGCAATCTGGCGGCACGTTCCCACGTCGAAACTCTGATGTCCGGCCTTCCGCCTCACTGCAAGCTGATCACCGTTATTGATGGACATCCTGCGACGCTTTCCTGGCTTGGGGCCGTGCTTGGACATCAGACCATTCCAATGGGGGTTGAGCATTTTGGTCAGACCGGAACGATCGGCGATCTCTATCGCCACCACGGCATTGATGCGGATGCCATCCTGGAGAAAGTGAATGGCTTAACCCACGGCAGGACTCTTCATCGTGCATAAATGGATTGAATTTGGGGTAATACAGTAAAGAACGACCTGGCTTTTAACTCGGGCCAGGGTATCTGCCGGGGCTATGCAGGTAGTGCCCCTTGGTCAATGAAACTGGCGAATCTGATCCAAGCTGGCTAATCATCTCAGAAAACAGCATTCCTTTGAAGGAAGTCAACGGCTTGGCTACCTGCAATGGTCTTCGCAAGGTAGAATTCAGAGGTTCGATTCCTCCCGCCGCGACTAGATCAACTGCTGGTCAAATACAGAACCGGCTCCTGAGGTCACAGGCATTCGCCCGATCTACCGTACCAATGACGTGAGTTTACGCCCCGCAGGCAAGCTCCATTCCATGAGAATTGCGCTTCGATCCCACCAATGGCACTTGGGCAGGCATGTCCATTGCATATGCTACCCAGATAACAGGTCGGAACAAGTCCAGCCGTTCAGGCACTGTGCATCTAAGGTTAGAGACGAGCTCATTGTACCGATGTTCTCCATCGCAACGAACGGCTTTTGTCACCCACGAAACCCGCGTTATCCGTCTCGTCCGGGTTCGTCTGGATCGCTGGAGAACAAAGCGATCTTGTTACCTTGAGGGTCGCGAAGGTAGCCAACATAAAATTGAGATCCATACGAGGCACGGAAGCCCGGCTGGCCCTCGTCAAAACCGCCTGCGGCAAGAGCAGCGGAGTGAAGGTCACGAACCTGCTTTTGATTGCGAGCCGCGAATGCAACCATAGTACCGTTACCAGTCGAGGCCGGACGTCCATCAAAGGGGGATTTAACGTAGAAGTCCGGCATAACAAAAGACTGGTCCGGCTCTACGGGCAGCACGTAGCTCAGGTCTCCATGAAACTCTTCTAGCTCGTAACCAAGGGCTGGCAGGAACGCAGAGTAAAAACGCTCCGCGCGAGCGATGTCGTCAACACCAACGGTGACGTAGGCAATCATTCAGTGTGTTCCTTTTCGGAAATTTGGTTATTGCAACGAAATTACTGCATTTTGTAGGTCAACACATAATTTGCCTCAATGAACGATCCTTTGTTGAGTCCCCCAAAGCCGACATCGGTGCAATCGCAGCGAAAAATCACTTCGTCCGCATAGGGTTAGTCCTCTTCACAATCACTTAATTCCCGCAAATGGAGGCGGCGGGTCTGCCGGTCCTGCCACTTCCATGTTCGGGTTGATTGGATTTAACCAAGTCAAACGCTTTCCGTGATTTGAGAGAGGTTTCTAACCGCCCCTTCAGACAACGCAATTTTGCGGGCGGGGTTCTCGGCTGCATCTGCAAGCTCAAAAAACAACCGATCCATCAATCGATCCAGACACACGGAGGAATTTTTTTGGCTGGAAATGTAAAGCTCCTGCATTGCTGAATATACTCCCAAATTGGACATAGAGCCTTAGGCTATTGAAAGTGAATTAGTATTTATGCATGTGACATTGGCGTATTACGCCTATGATCTGTTCCTGAAAATACAGCTATAATCCAAGCTGTTCGCCGTTGCTGGATCGCAATCAAGGACCCGTTGTGTCTCACATGCCTGGGTGACGTACGTTGGCACAAATACTGTGGTCGGTTCGTTCCAAAGAAATATCCAAACATGACAAGCAACTCTCGTTGCGGCTAGAGTTGAACATTATTGGATTTTTGCTCGTCCGCAATAGCAGGGGGAGGAGTTTGATTTGCAGGATATTCAAAGCTGGCTGACCGAACTGGGGTTGGAAAAATACTCTGAAGCCTTTGCAAAAGCTGAGATTGATTTGGAGATTTTGCCGAGTCTGGACAAGGACGACCTGAAAGAACTTGGACTGCCAATCGGACCTCGTCGCAGGATCATGGATGCAGTTTCCCAAACCTTGCTAGGCAACTTCGACCATGGACCTTCTACCGAAAGGGCGAATTCGGCTGAGTCAACCGAGCCGTCACACAATTCTTCTATAGATGCGGAGCGCCGCCACCTGACGGTCATGTTTGTCGATCTCGTCGGTTCGACGGAGATAGCCGGACGTATCGATCCTGAGGACATGCGCAATGTCATAACAAACTACCAAAACACTGTGGCGGGTGTAGTTGGGCGCCATGAAGGGTTTGTCGCCAAATTCATGGGCGATGGGGTGCTGTGTTATTTCGGGTGGCCCCGCGCTAACGAAGACGATGCGGACCGCGCGGTGCGTGCTGGACTAGAGGTCATCACCAGCGTGCAGAATACAAAAGCACCTGACGGTACCGCCCTTGCGACCCGTGTTGGAATTGCCACCGGGATTGTCATTGTTGGTGACTTGGTGGGCAGCGGCGCATCACAGGAAGCCGCTGTGGTTGGCGAAACGCCCAATCTGGCGGCAAGATTGCAAGGTATCGCTCAGCCAAACCAACTTGTGCTACCTTACGAAACCCAGCGGCTGTTGGGCGGCACCTTCAAGCTGAAGCCCATTGGTAAGCAACGATTGAAAGGTGTTGGCGCGCCGGTCGAAACTTTTGCTGTCGAAGGTGAAAAGGCAGTCGAAAGTCGGTTTGCCGCCCGGCAATCTGGAACCCTGACCCCCATCATAGGGCGAGACCACGAGATAGAGCTGATGCTCGAACGTTGGTCTTTGGCTCGGGCGGGGCAAGGTCAAATGACCGTTGTCAGCGGCGAAGCAGGTATTGGTAAATCTCGCATCACGCGGGCGGTTGTCGACAGCATTTCGCATGACGATCATATCCGTATCACTTATCAATGCTCGCCTTATCATACAGATAGCGCATTTTACCCAATCATTCAGCAGTTGTCTTTTGCCGCCGGCTTCGCAGCGAATGATGATTTGGCGGCGCGTCTTGACAAGCTCGAGGCGCTGATAGGAAAGGATCAAGATACGCTGAGGTTGATCGCGCCGATGCTGGGATTGAATGGCGCACAGCGTTATGGCGACCATAACCTGACACCTGTCCAATTGCGCGCACATACCATGCAGGCATTGATCCGGCTGCTGGCGCAACAAGCCTCGGAAAAGCCGGTGCTGTTGATCTACGAGGATCTGCACTGGATTGACCCGACCTCGCTTGAGCTTCTTGACCTTATTTTGGATGCGATCACGAAACAGCCGGTCATGATCCTTGCAACAGCGCGGCCAAGTTTCGAACACGGGTTTGGCGGGCATCCACTTGTGACACGCTTTGCACTCAACAGGCTGGGCAAAGATCAGATCGTGGCCATTGCTGGAAAACTGACGGGCGGCAAGGCGTTGCCGGACGAGATAATGGAAATTATTGCTCAGCGCACAGATGGTGTCCCTCTTTTTGTAGAAGAACTAACAAAAACGATCCTTGAATCTGGTGTGCTGAAAGAAGAGAGTGACCAACTCGTCATGGTTGGTCCGCTGAGTGCTGTGGCCATTCCGACCACTCTGCATGATAGTTTGATGGCACGACTGGACCGATTGCAACCGATCAAGGATGTGGCGCAGACGGCTGCTTGTATCGGACGTCAGTTTAGCCACGACCTTCTGGCGAAGGTTACGCACCTTCCAGAGGACGAACTCCGAGCTGCGTTAGAGGGCTTGATCACGGCGGAGCTAATCTATCGGCGCGGTTTACCGCCCGAGGCCACCTATATATTTAAACACGCACTGGTTCGGGATGCCGCGTATGAAAGCTTGCTGAAAGAAAAGCGCAGGACAGTTCATACGCGCATCTTGGCCGCGTTCGAAAACGATGCCGACATTGCGCCGGAAGTACTGGCGGCACATGCTGAAGCCGCAGGCCAAACTGATCGGGCAATAGACCTATGGGAAAGTGCAAGCAAAGTTGCATTTGCAAGGCCCGCATTCGAAGAAGCGGTTTCGCACCTTAGACGGGCCTTCAGCCTGAATAGCCAAAAACCTAATGCGGAGGAGCCTGAAGGGTTGAAGCGAGCGCTGGACCTCCAGGTGCAGATTGCGCCCTTACTGCTGGCTCTGCATGGTTACGCTGCGGACGAAACGGCTGAGGCATATAGAGTTGCCTTGTCTTTGGCCGAGAAGCTCGGAGATTCACCGCTTAGGTTTCCTGCGCTTTATGGTCTATGGGTGGGAAACTTGATGACAGGAAGGCATGAGGAAGCCCTGAGAATAGCACGACACGTCGCAACTGAAGCAACAACTTCAGGGGTTCGTGTCAACAAAATGATCAGCGCCCGTCTGATAGGTGTTTCATGCTGCATGCTTGGTAAGTTCCAATCAGCGAAAGCTGAGTTTGACCGTGCTTTAAATCTATATGTGCCCGCCGAAAACAGTGGATATGAAAGCCGCTTCGGGCAAGATCCGGGTGCTGCAATTTATGCTTATCAATCACTAAACCTCTGGTGTCTGGGCAGAACGCAAGAATCCGACTTTATGGCGAAAAGAGCAGAGGACGCAGCATCGAAAACTGATCACGCGACCACGATCTGTTATGTGCACATGCACGTTGGGCTGCGTGAGCTACTGAACCGATCCCATTCCTCAGCCCGTCGGCATGCCGATGTGCTTCAGGAAACAAGTGAAAAATTCGGCTTGAAACAAATGCGCATTTACGTTGATGCCATTAACGCATTGGCCACGGGGGTCGAAGAAGACGATGAGTGGGTAAACTCCTACAATAGGTTTGAAGTTACGTATGAGGAATTGAACGCGCGTCTATACTTGCCAATATTCAGAAATTTGGCTGCATGGAAAGCTCTTGGCGCGGGCCAAATGAACCTCGGAGAAATGTTCGCGGCGCAGTCACGGCATGCACTCCGTGAAACCCATGAGAACTTCATTAAGAGCGATCTGTTGCGTCTCGAAGGTGTCATTGCGGTGAAAACCGGCGACGGGAAAACTGCAGAGGGTTGTTTTTCAGAAGCGCTGAAAGTTGCAAGGAAACAGGGCGCGAAAACATGGGAACTGCGGGCGGCCATTAACCTTGCCACTCTGTGGCAAGTAAGCGATCAGGTGAACGAAGCAATTTCCGTCCTCGAGTCTGCTAGCAACAATATCGCAGATGGGGATTGCGTTGACGATCAAGCTATTGCCAAGAAACTGCTTGCAGAAATTGCCGGATAGTCAGACACGGCAAGCTTCGAGCGACTGCCTAAAAAATCTTACGCAAACAGGGCACCTAAGAAACGGCGCTCCTTAGTTTCGAGTCTCATAAAACGCATCGATACCACATTGCAGCAGCATCTCTTCATTTTCGCGCAGGCTCAAAAGTAAAGCACACTGCGTGAGCAATGATCTGAGGAGAAAAGTGGTGGCGCTTGTAGCTGGTAGGCGATGACCTCGTCGACGTTAGTCTTGGTATCGAAAAATCAACGGCGGGCGGTACGGGTGCCCGCAGCTACTGTGTCACAGGGGCTTTGTCGCTCCCTTCTTTGTATGATGATTGCAGCTCGGTCGCGTCTGGTCAGGCAGGGCGTGAAGGTCTCCAGAGGCCACCCATTTCCCGCCTTGCAACATATGTTGTCATGAGCAACGCAATAACCCACCCGGTGACAACAGCCGTCGCGGTTCCAAACCATACGCCGATTTCGCTGAAGCCCCACAGGCCGACAAACACCCAGACAAAGAATGCAACGCCGAAACCCTGGCGGTACAGGCTGATCCAAACTGTCCAAATGGGTCTTTTGAGGGCCTGAAGCAGTGAGTTTATAGAAAACAGCATCATGTAAAACGGCAAAATCAAACTGTCGACGCGCAGGTAGCTGACGCCAACCCGAATGACCTCGGGGTCGTTGGTGAAAAAACGCATTACGAATGGCCCCAGAAACCACAAGATGGGGGCAGCGACCGCTGTCATGACAAACCCAACTTTCCAACAATAAAACAGGGCGTTGCGCATGCGGTGATACTCGCGCGCTCCATAATTCTGTGATGCAATTGGTAGCAGAGCGCCGGTGACACCAAGCACGGGCAGAAGCAGGATTTGTTCCAGCCGGATGGCGATACCGAACCCGGCTATTGCGTGCTCTCCAAATATCTTGAGAGCAAATTGCATGACAAAGCCAGACAGCAACATCACCATGAAGGACACAGCTGTTGGCAACACTTGAACGGAGATTTCAGCAAATCGTTTCAGGCGAGGTGCGAAATACGCGGCTCGCATCCGCTTCATCCGACGTCGCCTCAGAACCTGCCGGATCATGTACGCCATTACACCGGTCTGGCTGATCACGGTGGATGCCGCCAAACCGTCAAATCCGATACCCGGAACCAACCCGGGAATACCGTAGATCAGCAAGGGATTCAGCCCGATATTGGCGAAAAATGCTATGATCAGTGCTCGTTGCATGGACACGGCATCGCCATGCGCCTGCAAGATACCATTACACCCATGCGCCAACAAAAACCCGGGCAACGCCAAGAGAAGCCAATAGAAATAGCGCATTCCGGCATCGCGATATTCGCCCGGTACCGAGACCAAGTGTATCAAGGCCGGCCCATACCAAAGCCCCGCCAACGCGAGCAGACCGGCGGCGATGAAGCCAAAGGTCATTCCCTGTGCAGCCAGACGCCGAGCCATTCGATGGTTTCCCGCCCCAAGCGCATTTCCAACCAGTGCGCTCATGGCGGCACCAAGGCCGACGCCCACAGACATCGCGATAAAAAACGCCTGAAATCCAAGGGCCAGTCCGGCCTGTGCACTTGTCGACAACAGTCCGGCAAAAAAAATGTCCACGACGTTGTAGAGTGTGCTGAACAGCATCCCAACCGCACCAGGCACCGCCAGCGTTCGGAAGTGTCCCGAAATGGATCCGCGGGTCAGGTCAAGGTCGACTGCAAGAGCCATGTTACCGGGGCATCACGGCCGCTCAGCCTGAACAGTCAGAAAGACAAACTCAGGGGTCAGAACCTCTTCAAAACCGTGGTTCAGTTCTGCGTCCACGCTGATACTGTCGCCCGTCTTAAGTTTGAACCGGGCGTCGCCATAGCGGTAGACGGCCTCTCCCTCGAGCGCTAGTACAAAGACGACGCCATGTCCGACATAGGTGGGCGGCTGTCCGCCGTCGCGCAACAGTGTGACGCGCCGCGCCTGAAATCGCAGATCTTTGCGCGAGTGCAGTGCCAGATTGACATACTCATGACTATGCCCGCCTGCGATCCGCGTCGACTTCAAGCCTTCGCCGTGACGTACCAGGGTATAGTCAGTATGGTCGGTGCGGGCTTCGCGGAACAAAGACACGATCGGAACTTCAAGGGCCTCGGCAAGCGCCGCCAGCGTGTCGATCGACGGTGAGACAAGCCCATTCTCAATTCGGCTGACCATCGCGGCGGAAATACCCGACTGTTCGGCCAGTCGGCGAGCCGATTGCTTGCGGCTTTGACGCAGTTCTCTGAGCGATGCTCCGATTGCGCGGTCGATCTGTCTTCCCGGAGGGTCTCCCTGCATGATCTGTCCTATCAATCGTTGCTGTAATATCCCACAACATCGCCGTCAGTTGTCACACCCAGCCCGTTCAATAAGCGGTTCGCGTAGTTGAAGTATCCTACGATCTGATTGATTTCGAGGATTTCACCATCTTCCCATCCTGTTGTTTTCAGGGCGGCGACGTCGGCTTCGGTCATGGCTCCGGGTGATAGCGTCAGTTTCTCGGCATAATTCAGCGCTGCAAGATGGGCGCCGTCGAACGCATCCTGCGGGCAACGCGCCTTAAGCGCGGCCTCAATCTCGTCGGCCCGCGAGTCGTCGTCGATCAGATGTCGGGCATTTGTCCAGTGGTTGGCGTAAGAATAGGGGCAGGTGTTTAGCGTGGAAACGTAAGAGCTGATCACTTCCTGAAACCACATCGGAACTGTGTTGACCTGATCGTGCAGACAAGCGCGATACAAAATCACGTGCCCCTTCATGGTGTTAGGCCGCAGGGAATGAACGCGCATGACATTGTCTACTGTTCCATGTGGCGTCCGCGCCAGATCCAGAGTGGCCTTCAGCTGCTCGTCGGCATCTTCATCGGAAATCATCCTGATCCAGGCAGACATTCGCGGTTCCTCCCTTGGTCGTCAGCTCGAAATTTGGGCGCTGTAATTCTGTCCCATGAGTTTTTTATTGACGAGTATTGCATATTAAGCAACCATATTAATCAGAGTGCAACGAATTTGAGGATTCTGAAGCCTTGCCCGATTGCCCCGCTCAATCCCAGCGCCTGGCTGGAACTGGCTGTTTCATCGGTTCTCATGCCGCCCTGCGACCGGAGATCTACTCGGCGACCATGTGGAGAATTGCAAAGAATGCACACCACACTCATCACCGCAAAGGACAGTCGAACATGATGTCCCGAACCCAGACAGGCGCAACATGAACCAAGCCACTCCGATGATTGAAGTGACCAATCTGGATAAGTACTACGGCTCGTTTCACGCGTTGAAGAGCATCGATCTGACGGTGCATCAGGGTGAGAAAGTCGTGATTTGTGGCCCATCTGGATCTGGAAAATCCACTCTGATCCGCTGTTTCAACGGATTGGAATGGCACAATTCCGGCCGTCTCGTGATTGACGGGATCGAGGTGTATGACGGTGCCAAGGAAATCCGTGAGCTTCGTCAGGAAGTGGGTATGGTTTTTCAGCAGTTTAATCTGTTCCCGCATCTGACGGTTTTGGAAAACCTGATGATCGGCCCGATGAAAGTGCGCAAGATCCCTAAAGCGCAGGCCGAAGAAACCGCCCGCAATTATTTGGAGCGCGTACATATTCCCGAACAGGCCGACAAATACCCGGCGCAGTTGTCGGGTGGGCAACAGCAGCGCGTGGCCATTGCACGGTCGCTCTGCATGGAAACTCGGATTATGTTGTTCGATGAGCCAACATCCGCGCTGGATCCCGAGATGATCAACGAGGTTCTGGATGTTATGGTCGAACTCGCAGATACCGGTATGACCATGGTTGTCGTTACCCATGAGATGGGATTTGCCCGAAAAGTTGCCGATACGATGGTCTTCATGGAAGCAGGCCGCATCGTCGAGGTTTCACCGCCCCAACAATTCTTTACCAACCCATCCAGCGAACGGTGCCGCCTGTTCCTGGATCAGATTCTGGCGCATTGACGTGGCCGATTTGGGCATATCGGGGCCAAAAGGTCAGCCATTGCCGAAACCGCCGGTCTATAAGCGGTTTTTCGACTCGGTTCTGATCTCGATTACCATCTACGCGATCATTGTGGGGCTTATCGCATACGGCGCGTATGTTGGTGCGCAGGGCATGGGGTATAATTGGCAATGGTACAGGGTGCCACAGTTCCTGTACCGCAACACGGAAATTGGGTTTGAATGGGGTGAAATCCCGATTGGGCTGGTGGCAACGATAAAGCTGTCGGTCACCGCTTTCCTTCTTGCAACCGTCATCGGCCTGCTGGTGGCGCTTTTGCGGTTGTCGGGATTGGTGATCGGGTCTGCCGTCGCGGTTGGATACCTTGAACTGATCCGTAATATCCCTCTGCTGGTTCTGCTCTATTTGTTTTATTACGTTCTGGGGCCGATATTCGGGTTTGACCGCTATGTTGCCAGCATCCTGACATTGGCCGTTTTCCATTCCGCCCTGATTTCCGAGATCCTGCGCGCGGGGATTAACGCCATTCCCACAGGCCAGTGGGAGGCGTCTAAGTCCATCGGGATGACGACCTATCAGTCTTATCGCTACATCATACTGCCACAGTCCATTCGCTTCATGCTGCCGCCCATGACCGGTGAGATCGTTCACCTGATCAAGTCTTCTGCGATTGTTAGTGTGATCGCGGTTGCTGAACTGACCACGTTCGGACGCAACATCATTTCCGATACCTACATGAGTTTCGAAATCTGGTTCACCATCGCACTGGTCTATCTGGTGGTGACCCTGATCCTGTCGATCGGCGTGAGCCACCTGGAGAAGAAATATGCCGTCGACCAATAAATCTGAAAAATTTGTCGGACAACAAGGAGAACCAAGATGAAGCTTTCTCGCAGAATGCTCGGGGTTGCACTCGGTGCGGTTGTGGCAACTGGAATCGCGACCTCTAGCTGGGCACAAAGCACAACGCAGGAACTGTCCAGTGAAAGTGTAATTGAAACAATCAAGCAGGACGGCGTAATCCGGATCGGACTGTCCCTGTTTGTTCCGTGGTCGATGCGCGACAAGAATGGCGACCTGATCGGGTTCGAACTGGATGTCGGTCGCAAACTTGCTGAAGACATGGGTGTTGAAGTCGAGTTCGTACCAACCGCGTGGGATGGAATTATCCCAGCACTCGTGTCGTCCAATTTTGATGTGATCATTTCCGGCATGTCGATGACTGCGCAGCGAAATCTGACGATCAACTTCACTGACCCCTACGCCTATTCAGGACTGGCCATCCTTGCCAACAAGTCGATGACCGAAGGCATGACGCTGGAGGATTTCAACAAGCCAGAAGTGACCTTTGCGGCCCGTCGCGGCGCAACTCCGGCGGCAGTGATCGCACAAAACTTCCCGGATGCGACACTGTTGTTGTTCGATGAAGACGGTGCCTCGACCCAAGAGGTGCTGAATGGCAATGCTCATGCCTCGATGGCGGCGCAACCAACCCCGAACCGTGAAGCCGGACGCAATCCCGAAACGCTGACCGTGCCTTTCGAAAACCTTTATGATCCGAGGGGCGAGGCATTTGGCGTTCGCAAGGGCGACCCAGATGCCATGAACTTCTTCAACAACTGGATTGCGCAGCAGTGGCGGTCGGGTTGGCTGGAAGAGCGCCACAACTACTGGTTCGCCACTGAAGAGTGGGCAGATCAGGTTGCTCAGTAACTGAAATGATCGGGGGCGGCTTCGTCGCCCCCGAACCTGACACGGAGCGTGCCCGGTGCAAAACTTCCTGAAGAAACTGAGATGGCCTGACTACCTGATCGTGGCAGTTCTGACTGTCTTTTTCGGGTACATCTGGCTGTCGATCGAAGGCACGCTGAACTACAAATGGCGGTGGGAGCTGATCCCAGGATACATCGTCGGCTGGCATTCCAGCCGCGAGGAGTATTTTGCCAACCTCCTGTTGCAAGGGCTGGCTGCGACGGTCCGCATCAGCATCTACTCGGGCATTCTGGCGTTGATACTTGGCACAATTCTGGGTGTTGCGCGGTGTTCGGCCAACCTGACGATCCGAATGCTGGCACGAACTTACCTTGAGTTTCTGCGTAACGTGCCGCCGGTCGTCGTTGTCTTTATTTTCTTTTTCTTCCTATCCCAGCAGTTGATTGATGCACTCAACCTGGAACGTTGGGCGAGGGGGATCGCTCGGCAGGAAGACAATCAGATCTGGGTGTTTTTCTTCGGTGAAATGCGTCGTTTCCCGTCGCTTGTCTCAGGTGTTATCGTACTGGCCCTGTTCGAAAGCGCCTTTGTCGGCGAGATTGTTCGGGCCGGAATTCAGTCAATTCCGAAAGGTCAGCGCGAAGCGGCACGTTCGATCGGTATGAGCCGACTTCAGGAGCTGCGTTATGTGGTCCTGCCGCAAGCGATGAAGAAAGTGGTGCCGCCCCTTGCCAATCAGTTTATCTCGCTGATAAAAGACAGCTCGATCCTGTCACTGATTTCGGTGCAGGAGCTGACCTACAAGACAGTTGAACTTGTCGCATCATCTCGCATGATCTTTGAGGCGTGGATCACCACGGCCGCCTTTTACTTTATCGTCTGCTTTGGTCTCAGTCGCATCTTCGCAAGGCTCGAGAAACGGTCTGAGAAGCAATAGTAATCGCGCCCGGATGATACGGCTTTATGACTTCAGTTTATCGAGTAGCTGTCACAAAGTCCGCTTACTGTTGTCGATGTTGGATTTGTTCTGCGCGACAGCACAGCAATCATGATTTACACTGGTGCAGAAGTATGGCGCGGCGGACTGGGTTCCGGTGACACATGATGATTACGGCGACATCCAGCAATGGCTGTCCTTTTCCGTGAACGAAGTTTTCCACTACGTCGCGACGGCTCACTTTTGCCAAATCCTAAAGTGCGCGCAGGGATTGCACGTATCGACGACCTTCCGGGATATGTGATCATGCCTGGCTTGCCGGCCCCCGCCTAAGACAAAAGGGCCGGACTCCTTCAAACCCTTACCTGCACAATGCCGTTTTCGATCCGCGTTTCAAACACCTTCATCGAACGTGTGGCAGGTGCAGAAACAGGTTTTCCATCCCGCACATCGAAGGCGCCCTGATGCAGCGGGCACTCGATGACATGGCCATCAAAATACCCGTCGCACAGGTCCGCGCCGCCATGATTGCACAGCGCCAGCGAGGCAAAGACCCCGCTGGGTGTATCATAGATGGCGATCATACGAGTTCCGATTTCAACGCGCGTGACCCAGTTCTTCTCTAGCCGGGATGCTTCAATCACATCCCGCCACGGTTTCTCCCCTGCCATGGATCAAACCCCTGCCTTTTGCTGGCGTCTGTTTCGCAAGATCTGCCGTAGAATGTCGCGATGCGCGGCAAAGTATCCACCGGGTTCGACAAAGATGTGATCTTTCAGCTTCTCATGCAGTCGCGGCAATGTATGGAAAGGTACCGAGGCCACATAGTGATGTTCCGCGTGGTAGTTCATGTTCCAGCAAAGGAAAGCCCATGGGGCGGACACCAGATTTGTGCGTGTATTTTCCGACATCTCGGCCACAGTCGGCCGTCCGACATGCTCAGTCATCCGAACAAAACGCATTACCGGCTCGCCCAGTAACAGCGGTATGATCCAGTACCAGACCAGGCCCCACCAGCCAGTCAACGCCATGGCCAGAAAGACTGCCGCGTAGATGGCCAGCATCCTCCTCGCATCTCGATAAACGGCTTGATGTTCGACCTTGGGAATAAACCGCAGCTCAACCTCGCTGAGGCGTCCACTGGCATGGCGGAACAATTCGGTGAATTTGCCGCGCCAATAGGGCAGTGCGGACAGGTACAACAGGTATTGCCCAAGTGTTTTTGGCAACGGGATCAGTTCAGGATCTTCGCCTGTCAGTTGTGTGTATGTGTGATGGTCGCAATGCTCGTACCGAAAAAACCGATGCGGCAGAACAATGATAAGCCCACAAATCTGACCAACAAGATCGTTTAGCCAACGGGTCCGGAACACGGTGTAGTGCACGCATTCGTGTTGTAGCGAGAAGTGATGAACCAAAACCACCCCTTGCAGGAACATTGCGGGCCAGATCAGCCAGCTGTTCCAGGCCAGCGCTACAAGGGTGGTTGTACAGGCGAGCAAAATGACCCAAAGCGCCAAGTGACGCAGGCCAGGCCCGTTCGAGCGTTGCATGAAGTCTTTCAGTTCAGCGCGTGTTAGCTTTCCTTCGGCCAAGGCCTGAGTCAGTGGCGTAACGATTGCTTTTGACATGTGAGTTCCACAGTTTTGCCGGTGCGGGGGCTTTGCCCTCATCGCATTATCCGGCACCGGAGACGGGAGTGCTCCGCACCATAGGGCCTTATCGGACAGGCTCTATTAATTCCGGATTATCGTTACACGGCGTGATTCGATCAAGCCGGGAATGGTCATCCCGTCTTGCGAAATCCGATATCCGGATCAGGATTCGCGAACAGAGCGGCCGCACAGGGATGCCTGTCCAGAATGGACACTCCGCCCGGCAGCCGATCAGCATGGAACACGCCATTATCCCAAAATTTTACGCTGTCGATTACAATTGTCGGATCGAATGCGTTCCAGCTGATCTCACCCGGTGCGTAGGCACCACAGGTGTGAAAATGCAGGATGCGTGGATTCCCAAAGGCGGCTCCACCCCATCTTTCGAAATTATCGCGCATGTCCCAGGGATAGCCGCAGCCGGGGTGAATGCCGGCGTGCCAAGAGTGCACAAAGTTGCGGTCGATACCGAAGTGACCTGCGACGCGATCATAATGGGCGTCGGCCCGGGCTGTGTCAGTAGGATTACCCTCGAACCCGGTCAGGCGACCATTTTCCAGGATCGCGAACACGGGACGTTCGAATTCGACTGTATAGTCGTCATAGTATTTTGAACCGGTGCCCGTCAGAAATTCCAGCGCAACACGGCCCGAGAAGCTGTGGGCCGGGACCGGAGTAAACACCGACATAGGAAAGCGCAGGATCGAGGTGTCGCCCGCTGGTTCAAGGTTCATCTCTGGCCGTCCTTGCACGTCTGTGCCAAGCGGGCAGGTTATCCGCACTTCACTTGCCGTGTTCAGCACAGAATTGATTCCGGCCTTGATTTCCATGAACGCGTCATGGTGCCCGTTGGAAAACCCGGACCCGAACAACTCGCGAGTCAGTGCAAAACTTACTATGATTTTTTTCCCCTGCGGCATTTCGGAGAAACGCAGCTGATCCCCGAGGCGGGCGAGAAAGAGGATTATGTCGGCAGCTTCGAACCGCGCCAGCAGATCGGGCGACAGATGTGGATTGTCCGGGTTGAACCCAACATCAACCGCATCCACGGACAATCCCATGGATTGCGCCACCCCAGAGACTATATCGACACTGTCCGCGTCGAAATAACCGAATTCCGGCGGTTCATAGGCGATCAGCAATCTGTCGCCGGCCGTTGCACGGGCACAGTTCAACAAAAGGTTATGCGCGCCACGCTCGGGCGTTATGTCGGACATTCACGTCTCCTCCGGATTGCTCCCAGTATAGATTACGCGCGTGCCTGCCGCCTAATCCATTTGAAAGTGATTATGGCTGGCATTAGGGTGACTAATATGATTGTGAACCTGCCTTACTCCGCTCTGCGCGCCTTTGAGGCAGTTGTCCGCCATTCCGGGTTTTCCCCTGCCGCGACCGAACTGGGTGTCAGTCAAAGTGCGGTCAGCCAGCATGTACGCTCGCTGGAGGAATGGCTTGGCAGGGACCTTCTGGTGCGCGGCGCGCGGCAATCGCGCCCGACGCGTGAAGGCGAACAACTCGCCCTCGCGATATCCGAGGGGTTGGGGCGTATATCGGATGTTTGCACCCAGTTGCGTGACAAAACCCGAAACGACCGAACAATCGTGATTTCCTGTCTGCCAGGCTTTGCCTTCAACTGGTTGTTTCCGCGGTTGCTACACTTTGATCTAGCCCACCCGGATCTGTCCATTTCGATCGCAACCGACACTGGACAAAATCCGTTCTCTGGGGCGGATGCCGATGTTGGTATTCGGTATGGTCTGGGGGATTACGCTGGTTATCAGGTCGATCTGCTGATGACCGAGACGTTGTTTCCGGTGTGCGCCCCATCCCTGTTGCCGAACCTTCAGGGGATCGAAGATTTGGCGCAACACACTTTGCTGGTGGATGAGAATCTTCCCTACGGAGCGGCAAGCCCAACATGGGATTTCTGGGCTCGGCAATGTGGCGTGACTTTACCCGCACCTTTGCGTACGCGGCAGCTGGGGCAATCAAATATGGTCGTGCAGGCGGCAATCGAAGGCCTGGGAGTCGCTCTTGGGCGTGAACCTCTGGTCATTGACACATTGTGCGATGGGCGACTGGTTCGACCCTTTCCTGAGATGACGCAATCGCCCTTGTCCTATTGGTTGGTACGTCCCCATGAAACCAAAGACAGCCCGAAAGTGGGTGAGTTTCTGAATTGGATTCGTGCCGAGGTGGCTTCACAGCCTGACATTCCAGATCATGCGACTGCCAAAAATTAGTTTGACTTATACGAGTCATTACCAATCCGGCATGGCGCATGGCTGATCTGGTGCCCATACTGGCGCAAGCCATCAGATGATATGGAGAGCTGTCCAATGTACCTGAGAAATTGCTGGTATGTCGCCGCCTGGAGCAAAGACATCGGTCGCGAGCTGAAGGGTGAGACGTTCCTTGGCGAGAACGTCGTGCTGTACAGACAGCAAGATGGCACTCCGGTCGCACTGGAAGACGCCTGTCCGCACCGAAAATTGCCCTTGTCGAATGGCAATCTGAAAGGAGATCTGGTGGAGTGCGGATACCACGGATTGACCTTCGATTGTTCAGGCAAATGCACTGATAGCCCCACCCAGCGTGGCATGACTCCGCGGCGGGCGGTGGTCAAATCTTATCCCGTGGTGGATCGCTATCGCCTTGTTTGGATCTGGATGGGGGATCCGGCTCTGGCTGATCCCGACAAGATTTTCCCGGTTGAGAATTTTGATGACCCCACCTGGGGTCTGACAGATGGCGGAGTGCTGGATATTGACTGCCATTACCTATGGATTTGCGACAACCTGCTGGATCCCAGCCATGTCGCATGGGTCCACGTGTCTTCGTTTGCGGGCGCAGGAACGGATGAGGAACCACTGAATGTTGAGAAGACTGATCGCGGTGTGATCGTCTCGCGTTGGATCGAAAACAAGCCGCCGTCACCTTATTATGCTAAACTGGTGGTATTTGAAGGAGACTGCGACCGGTTGCAGCATTACGAAATGTGTCTGCCCGCCATCGGGTTGAACAAGTCCATCTACACCCCCGTTGGAACTGGTGGATATGACAAAGCACCAGTTGATGAGACGTTCATCAATATATCGTACAATTTCATGACCCCGATTGACGAAGATCGAACACGGTATTTCTGGTTCCAGCACCGCAATTCGGATCCCGACAATGCGGAAGTGTCCAAATTCATGAATGACGGGGCCTACATGGCCTTTAACGAAGACCGGGAGGTGTTGGAGAAGGTTCATCTGGGTATGAAGCACGCCAAAACACCCCATATCGACCTTGGGCTTGATGCAGGTGCGAAACAGTTCCGACGCGTTCTGGACCGGGCCATTGAAGCTGAAGCTCCCGAAAGCATCGCCAGGCAAGCTTGAGCAGAGGGCTGGTACCAGCCCTCTGCTATTTAAACGGTCTGGTAGATTATAGGAAACCGACCCCCGGCAAATGGCGCGCCGGGGCGCAGGGTGTCGTCGTGCAGCCATTCGGTAACGGCGTCGCGCGGCTCATAAATTGCGCCGTCCACTGCGAACCGGATTGCATAGCCACGTCTACGTCGGCTCGATGTCCGGTTTCCCATCGCTGAATGAGCCGTCATGCCGTCGAATGCCAGCGCATCGCCGGGTTCCATGCTTGGATAGTGAAAGATGTCGTAATCGGCTCGGTTTGCCTCAAAATCCGGCATGTCGATGTAATCGGGGTTGTCTTTTTCCATGTAGTGCAGGAACCCACCAAGCTGATCGGTTTTGAAGGGTCGGTATTTCGCGCCCCAGGCGTGAGATCCCCGCACAAATTCCAGGGCTCCGTTGTCGGGATCTACCGAATCCAGCGCGATCCACATTGTCATGATCGGTCCTGAGACCGGCCAATAAGGTTGGTCCGTATGCCAACCGGTTTGTGTTTTGGTTCCCGGTTCTTTCACAAAGATCTGGTCATATATGAGCGAAGCCCAGGGGCTGTCTGCCACCTCGGCCACGCGCTGCCCGATATCTGAGTTGAGGCAGTAATCCTGAAAAACACCCGGCTTCTCACGCATATTCTTATAGGCAAAATAACGATCGCCCTTGGCGACTTCAGTATCGACCGCTTGACGGAGTTTGGTCAGCCAATTTTCCGACAAGATGTTTTTCAGCAGCACAACGCCGTCGCGGGCATAATCATCCTGAGTTGTTCTTAGTTCATTTGCATGTGTCATGTAACGTCCATCCACTTCGCCTCGAATGAAGAGGCGGGTTTAGAGGCAGGCGCAATGCGCCTGGGCGGCAAGGCGTTACGAGGCGGGTGAGCTGCGGCAGTTTATGATGAAACAGGGCCAAAGCGACCGCGCCGACCATTTGCCGGCGAGACGTCGATGGAACTGTTCAACGCGGAGTTTCATGATGCCGCCTTTCCGCTAACAGCTTAATTGAATTTTCCAATTAGGCCAGAAAAGAGATTGGCTTCCGTCGCCCCCATTGGTCCGCATACCGGGGAATTAGCTTGTCCGTGGGTAAATAAATTTATTGACTGAAAATGCATGATGATAAATATTATTACCACCATGCAAAATTATTCCGTGTTCTCACTCGCCCGTAATGCGCTTTCGGGACATCGAAATTGGCCGTTGGCGTGGCGCAGCCCACCCCTGAAAGATCACTATGATGTGGTGGTGATCGGAGCAGGGGGTCATGGGCTGGCGACTGCCTACTACCTGACCAAGGAATTCGGCATCACCGATGTTGCCGTCCTGGAACGCGGTTGGCTGGGTGGCGGCAATATTGCGCGCAATACAGTGACTATTCGGTCAAACTACATGCGAGATGAGTCGGTTCCGTTCTACGTCAAGTCCGTCGCGATGTACGAAGGTCTCACGCATGAGCTGAACTTTAACATGATGCATTCGAAACGGACCATGGTGGACGTGGTCCAAACCTGGCCAAAACTGCGCGAACTGAGGCGGCGGCAGTTGGTGATGGACATTTACGGTTCGACCTATGAACAGATCACGACCGAGGAATTGCGCCGCCGTATCCCGGCGTTGACCGGGGGCGGGCCGGATGCGCGTCTGCCGGTGATCTGCGGTATGGTTCATACGGATGCGGGCGTGAACCGGCATGACGCAGTAGCCTGGGGCTACGCGCGCGCGGCTGATGCACGAGGTGTCGAGATTCATCAGCAAACGGCAGTGCAATCGCTGTTGCGTGGCACAGATGGTTCAATCGAAGGAGTCGAAACCAATCGTGGCAGGGTCCGGGCAAGCAAGGTGGTTGTTGCGGTGTCGGGTCACACGACTACTTTGACCGAGACGGCTGGTCTGAAACTGCCTCTGCGTACGATGAACCTGACGGCCTTCGTCTCAGAGCCGGTGCAGCCTCTGATCGACGTTATCGTGAACTGCCCCGATAGCGGCTTTTACTTCAGCCAGTCCGACAAGGGCGAAATGGTGATCGGCGGCGCACCCGATATGGGGCAGAGTTTTCGCCGCGATATCAAACAGAACGTCTTCGAAGACACGGTGACTGCAATGCTGTCGCTGTTCCCAAGCTTCAAAAAGCTCAAACTGATGCGGCAATGGGGCGGGCACTTGGACATTGCCCACGACGCCTCACCGATCATGGATCAGACCGACGTGCCGGGTTTGTTCGTCACCGCCGGTTGGTGGGGTGGTTACAAGGCGATCCCGGCGGGAGGTCTGACTCTGGCCCATCTGGTGGCCAGGGGCGAGCCGCATCCGCTGATGGCCTCGTTTACCATGGACCGGTTCCGCCATCTGGATTTCGTGATGGAAGCCGGTACCACCACCGCGCGATAGAGAGGACAGGATCATGTTGCTTATACCCTGCCCTTTCTGTGGCAAACGCAATGAAAGCGAATTTATCTACGGCGGCCCTGTCGGAGCCGATCGGCCTGACCCTAACGCAGTCAATGACGTTGAATGGGTCGAATACCTTACCGTGGCACCGAACCCCTTGGGGCCAGTGCAGGAAAAGTGGTGGCACGCGCGTGGCTGCGGTGAATGGCTGACGATTTGGCGCGATACCCGCACCCATGACATCGCAGAGGTGCCCGATGATGCAAAGTAACCGCCGCGCTGAAGGCGGGCGCATCAATCGAAACCGCCCGCTTCGCTTTACGTTCAACGGTAAGCATTATGAAGGCTATGAAGGGGATACACTGGCCTCAGCTCTGCTGGCCAACGGTGTCCGCGTCACCGCCCGTAGTTTCAAATACCACCGTCCTCGCGGCATCATTGGCCATGGGCCCGAAGAACCCGCAACACTGGTAGAGTTGGACGGCGAAGACGCCTCGGGCAACTGCCCAGTTACCACTGTACCGCTGCGTGAAGGGTTGAGCGCGCGGTCGGTCAATTGCTGGCCGTCACCAGAGTTCGATCTGGGTGGCATTAACCAGCTATTTGCCCGTTTCCTCCCGGCGGGGTTTTATTACAAGACATTCAAATGGCCCAACTGGCATCTGTTCGAACCCTCGATCCGCAAAGCGGCCGGGCTGGCCGCTGCCCCTGCAAGCCCCCCTGCGTCCGGGCATTTCGAAGCCCGTCATGCCCATGCGGATGTTCTCGTTGCCGGTGCCGGGCCCGCCGGTTTGCAGGTCGCGCTTGAGGCCGGGCGCGCGGGCAAGCGCGTGTTTCTGGCAGATGAAGGAACCGAGGCAGGCGGCAGCCTGTTAAATCGAACCCTGACTATTGGCAGAAAGCCTGCGATGAACTGGGTGGCCAACACTGTGGCCGAACTGGACAGGATGGAGAACGTCACCCATCTGCAAAACGCGACCGTCTGGGCATATCGTGAGCACAACCTGATGATCGTGAACGAACGCGATCCTGGCCGCAACGGTATTCTGGAACGTAGCTGGCGGGTGCGTGCCGGAGAGGTGGTGATTGCCACAGGGGCAACAGAACGCGCCATGGTGTTTGGTGGCAATGATCGCCCCGGGGTCATGCTGGCGTCGTCGGTTCAGGCCTACGTCAACCGTTGGGGGGTAACGCCCGGACAGCGCGTCGTTCTTTTCACAAACAACAACAGTGCTTATGCAGTAGCAGCTGATCTGACGGCTGCAGGGATTTCTGTGCCAGCTATCCTGGATAGCCGCAAAACTGTCGCGCAAGAGGTTCTTGATCTCGTGCCGGGAGTTGAAGTTCACTTCGCAACTGTTGCCAGCGATGTGCGCGGGCGGAAAGGTGTTCGTGCCGTAAAGGCGGTACCCCTAAATAGGGGTCAAGGCAGCTGGATCGAGTGCGATTTACTGGGGCACTCGGGCGGCTGGAATCCAACCGTGCATCTTTGGTCGCAGTCCCGTAGTAGTTTGCGATTTGATGAAGAGTTGGCGGCATTTGTTCCTGATCAAGCGGTTCAGGCCTGTCGAACCGTTGGTGCAGCAACCGGAGATCTGGCGCTGAACCGGATCATCGAAGGCGGTACAGATCTGGCCTACGGGATTGAGCCGTTGTGGCGTGTTGACGTTCCCGGCCAGCAGGGGAAGGCGTTTCTGGATGTTCAGAATGATGTGTCGGTCAGCGATGTTCATCTGGCTCTGCGCGAAGGCTACTCAAACGTCGAACATGTCAAACGATACACCACCGGCGGTATGGGGATTGACCAGGGCAAGACTGGCAATGTCAACATAATCGGCACAGTAGCGATGCAAAAAGGCGTGCCTTTGCAGGACGTTGGAACAACTACGTTCCGCTCCCCCTATACACCAGTGTCCTTCGGAGCCATCGGTGGATTGCGTGAAGAGTCAGTGCTGTTTCCTTATCGGCACACGCCGGTGACGCAGTGGAACAAGGACAATGGCGCGGTGATGTATGAGGCCGGTGCACGCTGGCGTCGCCCGGGTTACTTCCCGAAGCAAGGTGAAGGTTTGCAAGAGGCCGTGAACCGCGAATGCCGCGCTGTGCGCGAGGGTGTCGGCGTCTATGATGGTTCGCCCCTGGGTACATTCGAGCTGAAAGGCCGTGATGTCCCGGAGTTCCTCGATTTCATTTACTCCAACATCATGTCCAGCCTGAAACCTGGCGACGGACGTTATGGGCTGATGCTGTCCGAGGATGGGCTGATCCTAGACGACGGGGTAGCGTTCCGGCTGGATGAGCACCGCTGGCTGATCTCAACCTCAACCGGGCATGCGGACGCGGTGAACCAGCATATGGAAAAGCTGCTGCAGACCGAATTCCCTGACTGGCAGGTGATGATTACCACTGTCACCAGCCAATGGAACAACGCCACCATCTGCGGTCCCCATGCGCGGGAGGTCCTGCAGGCGCTTGGTACCAATGTCGACCTCTCGCCCGAAGCGTTTCCCTTCATGTCTTTCCGCGAAGGCACAGTTGCTGGGTTCCCTGCTCGGGTCGTGAGGGTCAGTTTCACCGGCGAATTGTCATATGAAATCAACGTCGCACCTCGCCATATGGCTGCGCTATGGGACAAGGTAATGGAGGCTGGCGCGCCCTTTGGCATTCTGCCGGTCGGCTCGGAATCCAGTCACGTGCTGCGGGTCGAAAAAGGTTTTCTGTCGCTGGGGCACGAGGTGGATGGCACCGTCGACGCCTATGATCTGGGCATGGGTTGGGTCATGTCGAAGAAGAAGCCTGACTTCATAGGCAAACGCTCGGTTGCGTTGCGCCGTGCAGGCGGTGGTACTCGGCGAGAGCTGGTTGGGATTTTGCCGGAAGACCCCAACCGGCAAATTCCCGAAGGCGCACCGCTCACTCCCGGAGGTCGGAAAGAAGCGACTGAGGGTCTTGTGACTGCCTGCGTCTGGAGCGTGGTGAATGATCGTTGGGTTGGGCTGGCTCTGCTGGAAAACGGCCATTCCCGGCAGGGCGAAACCGCACATGTCCGGCTGCGTGACGGGGTGATCGCGGTCACCATTACAAAGCCGGTTTTTCACGATCCTGAAGGCAAGCTGCTGAGGTCATGAGATGAGTTACAACGTCACCTTCCAACGAAGCGAAATGGCCGCGCTGTTCGACCTCAAAGGGTCGCCAGGTGCGATTCAGGATTGGGCAGGCGATACACTTCCACCATTGCCGGACCGCCCCAACACGCGCGCCAGCACAGGCGAAACCGATCTGTTCCACATTGGTCGCAATCACTGGATTGCCCGTGCGCCGTTATCGCAGGAGGAAAAACTGGATGTCCGGCTGAAGCCCACAAACTGTCCATCTGAGATTAGTATAGTGCGGATTTCGGACACTCTGACTTTCTTTCGCCTCACTGGGTCAGAAGCCCCCGAGGTGATGACAATTTCTTGCCCGCTGGACCTGCATGAAGCTGTATTCGGCACGGACGCCGTCACTTATACTGAGTTCTTTGGCCTCAAGGCCCTTGTGCTCCGGTGCGAGAATGGGTTCGAATTTGCAGTCGAGCAGAGCTTTGCGGATATGGTGGACGATTACTTGAAACGCGCAACATCCTGAGCGGCGAATTTTATCTAAGCCCCTTTGGAGTCTGGGCAATTCACCACGGATTCAAAAGTGATGCAAATGATCTGAAACCAGTGTAGTTCCGAGGTTAGACTATCACTTTTTGGGGGTGTGACACGCATATAGCGGATACCGCCCTGCAGGGGCGTCAGTTCGTCGCCATAGCAATGGAACTTGTGTCGCAATGCTGATGACGCTGACCTCAATCTTACCAATTTTTTTGATTATTGCGCTCGGGTTGGCTTTGCGCAAAGGCGGCATCCCAAGTACTGATTTCTGGAACCTGAATGACAAGCTGGTTTACTGGGTTCTAATGCCCTGTTTACTGTTCAGCAAAATCTCTCTGTCTCCTTTGGATAAGTCGGCGTTGGGCCTTTATTCTGTGGCCATTCTGGGCGGATTTGCTGCAGCCTTGATCTTTGCCATTCTCGGCGCTCGGTTGATGGGATATGAGCCACCGCAGGCGACCTCGATCATACAGGGAAGTGCGCGGCACAATTCCTTTATCGGTCTTGCTCTGGCGGCGAACCTGTTCGGACCCACAGGGTTGGACATTGCAATTCTCGCAACGGCCATTTTGGTACCAATCACCAATATCGTGATGGTCGTCCTGCTGGTTGGGGCATTGAAAAGCGACCGGGCCAACAGTCTACCGGTTGCGATCGTGCGAGAGTTGGCCCGCAATCCCTATGTGATCTCAATTCTTTTGGCGGTGTGTGCAAACCAACTGATCGGCGACCGGATACCTGTGCTCCATGACGTGACGGATGTTCTGGGGGCAGGAGCGTTGCCGATTACCTTGCTGGCGGTCGGTGCAAATCTGCAGGTCAAGGCCATGGCGGCAAGCGCGCTGCCTTTGATCCTGGCTTTCGCTGGGAAGATGGTTGTCTTCCCTCTCGCCGTATTGGTGATCGGTTTGAATGTAGGTTTGCCGAAGGATGTCCTGCAAATTGCCGTTGTCTATTCGGTGGTCCCAACCGGTGCTTCGTCGTACACTCTGGCCAAGCAACTGGGTGGGGATGCGCCGTTGATGGCAGCCATCGTCACTCTTCAGACGTTGATCGCGGCCATTAGTATTCCTGTGTCCCTTGCGTTGTTTCTGCCGCTGATCCCATAAAACGACGTGGTCAACCCGTGAGTACGCCGTGAACCCAAGTTGCAATGTCCAGCAGACGGGCGTCTGCTCCTTTTCGCCCGATCAGCTGAATGCCCAAAGGCAACCCATAGTGATCCTTGCCAAAAGGCAGCGCGACCGAGGGGACCTGCAATAGAGTCCACATCCGTGAAAAGATCGGGTCGCCCGTTGTGTTCAGCCCCGCCGGCGCAGGGCCGGGCGCCGAAGGCACAAGCAACGCGTCCGTGTCGCGAAGCAACTGATCCAACACCTCTGCTGCGCGATCGCGGAGCCTCAGTGCGTTGCAGTAGTCATCATCACTCACAGCCAGCCCAGTGGTGACTAAGTCGTGGAACTGTTGGCTGATGCCCGGCACACCCACGGCGTATTCCGTTTCGCGCAATCGCGCTGCTTCATATCCCATGACAACGATCTGGGCCTTTGTCAGCTCAGTGAAAATCGGTGGGTGGGTTATCTCGCCGGTATCGGCCCCGGTTGCGGCAAGGGTGGACAGGGCTCGGGTGCAGGTGTCTCGCATCTCGACGGTTCCGTCCTGCCAACAAGGGCCGCGCATCAGGCTGACCCGTGGCAGTGCCTCATCAAAGTCGGCTGGAGGCAACAAGTCCGTGCCGCGCAGCACTGCATCGGCCAACACCAAATCCTGCGGATCGCGGGCCAGAACGCCTAATGTGTCGAGGCTTTGGGACAGGCTCATGACACCGGTCAGATCATAGCTGCCAGTGGTCGGTTTGAACCCGCAAACACCACAATAGGCGGCAGGCCTTATCAATGAAGCAGCCGTTTGCGAGCCAAACCCAATGGGCGCCATGAAGTCAGCAACCGCCGCGGCAGAACCGGAAGACGACCCGCCGGGTGTATGCGCCAGATTGGCCGGGTTGGCAGTTTTGCCGGGGCGAAAATAGGCAAATTCAGTTGTGACCGTCTTGCCGATGGGGATTGCGCCTGCTGCCAGAAATGCCTGCACACAGGCTGCATTCCGATCAGGGCATCGACCCGCATACAGATCACTGCCCCACCCGGTCGGCATATCTTCGGTGTCGATGATATCCTTGATGACAAAAGGCACGCCATGGAGCGGGCCGCCGATTGGGAGAGCATCGGCAGCGTGAGCGCGCTCCATGGCGCGGTTCGCATCGAGGTGTTGAAATGCTCCAATCATGGGCTCCCTCAGTGCGATTTGGTTCAGATGTGCCGCCATCACTTCGGATGGTTTAATGTCACCTTCGCGGATTAGCTCTGCCAATTCATAGGCACTGAATTTGTTCAGGGCGGTCATTTCTTGAGCGCTTTCAAAGCCTCGGTAAAAGGAGTGACTGGCATGTCGTAGATACCACCGCCCAACCGACCCGCCTGACCCAGTCGGTCGAGAATGCCCAGACCAATTACCGGACCCGAACCCTGAGCCACCGCGCCGCGCGCAGTACTGCCGAGACGGACATCAAGCGCCCGAAAATAAGGGTGTGCACCAACAGACAATCCGGACATTCGCGCCTTTGCGTTATCGGGCAGATAAGCGCCCAACGCCCGCCTTTGCTCGGGGCTAAGGTCGATCGCCATGGCTCCTAACCCAAAAGCTTCGACCACTGCACTGTCGCCAATTGCACCCAAAGCGCGACTTTGCGGCAGGTCGACATCAAACGCCCCTTTGGGTGGACTGGCCGGGGTCGTGAACCACCGACCCGGTAGACCCGAAATCTGGATGCCGATCTCGTACCCGTTGCCTCCGGCCGCTGTGACGAAGCTGGACCCGTCAATACCTTCAGCCAGTTTCATCATACATTTTGTAGCGGCCATCCAGAGGTTGAGAAACAGAGAAGGTGAACTTTCCATGAATTCCAGCGCGTCTTCGTCTGATATTCCGCCAGGCGTGCGATCTTTGAGTTCAGCAACCAGTGCACGGGCCGCGATTGGTGTGCGCCCATGGCAATCGTCGCCTCCCATCAAGCCGATCACGGCCAGCGGTACCAGCGCGATCCCTTCGGCCACCCCCTTGTCCAGCACATCCAGAAACCGGGTGTTGAGCCAGCGGATATGCTCCAACACCGCCTCGGACCGCAGCCCCAGCCGCATCGCTGGCCGGTTGCCCGCGTTAATCGGCGCGAACACGCGCTGCTGACCGCGCCAGGCGTCGTAAACTGTGTGCAGCGGCATGTCAGCTGAGACCACAGCAGCCAATGGCGTCACCACGTCATGATCCTGCGCCGGTTCCAAGACAATCTCTCTTGCGCCAATCATTGCCTCGGCCTGATCAAAATTTTGGGCCAGACCTTGCCAGACCGCCGCCACACAGGCTGAATTCAGGATTGGAGTGGTGATCTGTTGCGGACAGTCAAAAGCGGGGCCTGCATGCAGCAGGACATTCTCGGCCAGACCCAATGCCTCTGCCGCGGTGTTGAACCGGTTCCAGACCGGTTGAGTCACCATTGCCTTGTCAAAAGCCAGCTGATCTGCGGTATGCAGCGTCATGTACCCTCCGGCGGGATGATCCAGGTTTCCGAGAAATACAGGAACGCGGTCGTCGTCTCGTACCCGGCCTGAACCCGCGTGCCCAGCTTGCCTGGAAGCGCCCGGCCATTGACAATGATCTGTGCCGAAAGTGCAGGCACCAGCAACGAGAACATGTTTTGCTCGCCCGAGGCGACCTCATGTGGCGATAGCTCCAGCGCACGCGGTGGCTCAAACCCTTCCCAGACCAGTTCGACCGTCAGGTTTTCCCCGGCGATGGTCTCGGAATAGCGGTGGCTCATCGCGTCGCCCGAAGTCCGCACGGTTCGAGCGCCTATTTCGGGCAGGGTGGCGAAGGCGGGGGCATTTGCAAACGCGGCCAGTTTGCTGATGAAATTGGCCTTCAGGAACTGCGTAAGATCGGGATTGTCACTCAGGATCACATTCGGCGCGTCCGGTGGCCCATCGACCTGATCCGGCGTTCCAAATAAAAGTAAAACCTGCCCCTGACCAACCGGCGACCAGGCCACACGAAAGAACAGTGCCATAGCACTGAAATTGCCGCTGTCGTCCTTCAGTAGGATACCGGGGTTTTCGCCTGTCCAGTCGACCGTTCCAGGGGTGATCGGTTCATTCAAAGGCATTACAGATCCTCCTGCGGCGTCACCCAGGTTTCGGAAAAGGCCAGAAAGGCGGTCGACATGGTGCGACCAAAGAACTGGCGGCTGGCCACGCGACCGGGCAGGGGGGTGCCGTTGATTGCAACTTGTGCTGCCTTCGCCTCCAGAAACACCGAATACATCTCGTGCGCCTTGGTCGCCGAGTTCTCCTTGGTCACTTCGACCGGCAGCGGCGGCCCCATATCCTGCCAGATCATCTCGACCGTCACGCCAGAACCGCGCAGGGTCTCGGAGTATCGGGCTCGCAGATCCCCGGGACGTTTTTCGACGCTGTCGCAGTCAAGCCAGCTCATCGCGCCCAGACCTGCCTTGCCGATGAAAGTGGGCATCTTCGTCACCCATCCATCCACGATCCATCGCATCAGGCGCTGGTTGTCGGTCATGATCAGATTGGGCGCGTGTGGCCAGCCTTGCGGTTGATCAGGCGCGCCGAGAATAAGTGCCGCATGCCCTCTGCCATATGGCGAAAGAACCACACGAAAGAACAGTGCCAGCGTGTCGTAATGGTTCTGCGCAGGGTTCTGTTTCAGATAGATACCCGGGTTTTCACCTGACCAATCGACCCGACCCGGATTGTGGGGGATACGCGTGGTCATGACCAACTTGCCTCGTAGGATTTCAACGCATCGACAATGAAAATCTTGCGGGCCTCGCCTTGCAAGTGATCGCCGGATTTGTAGATCTCTGCCACCTGATGCGAGATTTCTTTGAGTACCGCACCTTCGTCGCGCCCGTTCTGCACCGGAATGCGCAGCATCGTGTCACCGGCGTAAGTGGGGATCACTTTGCCGGGGAAACTGTCCGTAGGCTGGGGCGGGCGCTCGCCATTTTGCAGGGCGCGGATGGCGCTGCGAAGCAGGCGCCTTGCCTTGGCTACACCCCGGTCTGTAAAGCTGAGGTTTTCGCGGGCGTGAACGTTTCTGGGTCCCTGACTGACCCAGGCATCATAGTCCCCTGGATCCCGCTGACGCATTTCGTACGGGCGGTCAGGGTCCTGACCATAGAAATCGGTCATCCCGTAGCCCACTTTGCTTCTATCTGTCAGGCCCTTTGGATCGTCATTGGCTGCTGCATCGCGGAAATGGCGCCAGGCGATGACCATCGTGTGCGTGTCATCGATTGGGGTGATCCAGCGCGACAGTCCGCAGCGTCCGAAATAGCGTGGCCCGTTCGGTACAGGGAAATGACCACCGTTCTGAGTGAACGAGGGCAACATGTGGTCGTGGATGCGCACCCAAACGATATCATCCACGCGTCGGACGTTGGTGTAGAAATCACCTGTCTGGCTTTCGTGGAATTCGATCATCGGCATTTCGGCGAAGGCGTCAATGAACTGGCTGCGAACGGCCAGTGTGTGCAGATAGACCACATGGAATGGATCCCAGGCGTTTTCCATGACTTGTAACCAGTTGCATGGAGATTTGATGAGGTAAGGCACCAGTTCATCGCCGTCGTCGTCGAACGTATCCATGACCGGGAATGGAGGTTGTTCTTCGGCGGGACCCAAATAGGCAAACGCCAGCCCTTTGTATTCGACCACCGGGTAGGCACCCAGACAGGCCTTTTTCTTGACCTGAGATGCAGGCGGTTCGCACGGTGTTTCCAGAATGGTGCCGTCCAGGCCGTATTTCCAACCGTGATAGGAACAGCGGATGCCACCTTCTTCGACGATACCGAATTCGAGGCTCATGTTTCGGTGGCAGCAATGCAGGTGAGTCAGGCCCAGCTTACCTTCCTTCTTCTCTCGAAACAGCACCAGATCCTCGCCCAGAATGCGGATGCGATAGGGCAGATCGCTGATCTGATCCGTCATTGCCACCGGCATCCAGAACCGGCGCAGATATTCACCGCAGGCGGACCCTGGCCCAACCTCGGTCAGCTCGGGATCAGGTTGCTGGTGCCAGACGCTTTGCCTGTCGTGACCGCGGAAATTACCTTTTGGGGCTTTGAAGTGGTCGTTCATCGCGTCCTCCTTGCGCTCCGTGTCTGTGTTGGTCAGGGGAACGGATCAGGCACCGGAGCGGTGCCGGTCCAAACAGATTTGACCTGACAGAAATCTTTGATGGCGTTGGGACCCAGCTCGCGCCCATAGCCTGACATCTTGAACCCACCGATCGGACTGGCAGGATCCACGCTGCGATAGTGGTTGATGTAGACTGTGCCCGCCGTGATGGCTTGGGCCACCCGCGCGCCCTTGTCGGGATCTGATGTCCAGACACCCGCTGCCAGCCCGTAATCAGTGTCATTCGCCAGTGAAATGGCCTCGGTTTCAGTTTCGAAGGTCGTGATGGCCAGCACTGGGCCAAATACTTCTTCACGCCACAGCTGCATGTCAGTGGTCACGCCGTCGAATACCGTGGGTCCAACAAAATATCCGGCACGGCCCGCAGCCGTTTTGACGCCATCCAGCAAACAAACCGCGCCGTCGGATTTGGCGCTTTCGATCATCGCCGTCACTTTTTGCAGATGTGGTTCGTTTGCCAGTGGAGCCACTTGTGTTTCAGGATTCATCGGATCACCAAGGCGCAATACGCGGGCCCGATCAATCAGGCGTGAAACAAGGGTATTTTTCAGACTTGCTTCGACAATCAGCCGGGATCCGGCCACGCAGGTTTGGCCGTTGGACAGAAAAATTCCGGATAGAATCCCGTTGATTGCGTTGTCCAAATCGCAGTCGGCAAATACGACCTGCGGAGATTTGCCGCCCAGTTCCAATACCGTCGGAATTACACCAGCCGAGGCTGCCTCGGCCACCTTCCGCCCACCAAGATCAGAGCCTGTAAAAGTGACTTTGCGCGTCAAGGGATGACGAACCAGAGGCTCACCCACTTCATGACCCAAGCCGGTGACGACGTTCAGAACTCCGGGTGGCAAGCCCGCCTCATGCGCAATCCGGGCAAATTCCAAAGTCGAGGCTGAGGCCAGTTCTGATGGCTTCACAACAACCGTATTACCCGCTGCCAGCGCTGGGGCAAGTTTCCACGCCAGGATCATCAGGGGTGAATTCCAAGGCGTTATTGCCACGACCACACCAAACGGCACATGGTGGCCGGTGCTGCTTACGCCGGCAATCGTATTGGCTTGTGGCTCTGGTTGTAATTTTCGCGCCTCGGAGGCAAAATGCCGGAACCAGCTGTGCAACCCGGAAAGTTGCCCTCGCACCTCGGTGATCCGCTTGCCATTGTCCCGGATTTCAGGGGCGACAAGCTCCTCCCATCGGGATTCCAGCGCATCGGCGAGTTGGTCGAGCATATCGGCCCGGTCTTTCGCGCCTGTTCGGGCCCAAGGGCCGGAGCTAAATGCACGGTCGGCGTCCCGGATGGCCTGATCAGCGATTTGTGCGTCGCAGCGCGCGAGCCTGCTCCATTCCGCACCGGTTGCGGGATCAACGCTGGGCAGTGTCTCTCCGTCCCAGTTCTGAAATGCACCAGCAATGAACGGAGTGTAAGTTTTCATTCAGTGATCCTCGGACACTGGCTGAGCAACCAGGGCCAGCAGATCGCCGCGGCGCACCATGCCGCGATTGCCGTGGGCCAGAATGTATCCAGAAGTGGGGAAGGTCAGGTCAATGGGCGTGCGCTCTGGCTCAATTGGGAAGTGTAGTGTGCCCGCTGATGCTCCTGCCGCGACTTGCTGCCCTGCAGCGCAATATCGGTCGAACAATCCATCGGCCGGGGCGTAAACCGTGTGCATTGGATCGGCAATCTCAACGCTTCGCGCCGCGATGGGGTCGGGTGGCTCGCCGGGAAGAACCCCCAAATATCTCAGGCAGCGCATCAACCCGGCCTCGGCCATACCGGTTACGCCCGGCTCAACTCCGCCGCCGCCGCCCAGTTCGGCGGCGATCATTGGAACCTTGGCGCGCGCAGCAGCGGCATTGACTGATCGATCGTCGTTATGCGCCCCAAGCACCCAGATCAGCGGTAAGCCAAATGCTCTGGCCAGATCCATATTGGCCTTTGTAAGGCTAGCGTCATCTGTCCGCGCAGCCAGCGCGCAGGGTTCAAACACAGAGGCCTTGCCGCCGGAATGTAGGTCGATGGCCGCATCTACACGGGAGAGCAACTCGGTTTCGACAAAGTCTGCCAGCATTGCAGTTGGGCCGCCATCGGTCTCACCCGGGAATGCGCGGTTCAGATTCTGACCATCCAGTGGTGAGACGCGCGCTGATGCTTGAATTGCTGGTGCATTCAGTGCCGGAACCAGTATCACCTGCCCGGTCAGCGTTGACGGATCCAATCTCGCCAGCAGTCGAAGGATCGATGCAGGGCCCTCGAATTCGTCACCATGGGTGCCGCCCAAGATCAGTACAGTCGGCCCCGGTTGGCCCCGAATGCTAACGACGGGAATTGGATGGTATCCAAGCGGGACCGAGTTGTCGGACCACTTCAACATCAGATCGCCAAAATTTCGACCCGGCGCATCCAGATCGGTTTTCAGGTGAAGCCTGCTGGATTGGGGTGGATGAGTATCGGCCATGCTAGTCCTGCGTTTGGTCTGCTATTCTCATAACATAATTTTTTTGAAAGTGAATTGCTAGAATCTACACAGTATGTGATATAACAAATATCTGCCAAAAACACACGACGGTAGTTCCGGAGGATTCGAATGACCCTTGCCCTAGCAAAAGCTGGAATAAACAGGATCAAACCTCACATGGTTAACGGGGTCGGGCAGACTGTCCCTCCGGCAGCAGTATTGCTGAATTCAAACGAAAGCGTATTCGGGCCAAGCCCTACCGCCCGTTCTGCGGCGCGGGCCTCAGTCAGCTCGATCGAGCGATATCAGGAAAACCCTGACCAGATTCTCGCACCTGCGATTGCCTCGCATTATGGGTTGGATGCGACGCGGATCACGACCGGACAGGGCTCGGACGATCTTCTGGCGCGTCTGGCGCGGGCCTATCTGGGACCGGGCGCCGAGTTGATCCGAAGCGCCAATGGCTATCTCAAGGTGCCGAACTATGCTTACGCCAACGACGCAGAGGTGGTGTCAGTCGCCGACGATCATTTCAAACCATCCGTCGACAGGATGATCGAAGCGCTGACAGAACGCACACGTATGGTTTATCTGGCTAATCCCGAGAACCCGGCTGGCACATATCTGAGCGGTGCAGAAGTGCGGCGTCTGCACGCAGCTTTGCCGGATAATGTGCTGCTGATAATTGATGCCGCTTACGAGGAATATGTCGACGCCGAAGACTATGAACCTGCCCATAAACTTGTTGAAGACGCCAGTAACGTCGTCATGTGCAGGACGTTTTCAAAGATTTTTGGATTGGCCGGTGCGCGCGTGGGCTGGATGTACGGACCAGACGAAGTTGTGGACAGCGTGTGCCGCATTGGATTGACTTTTCCAGTGGCTTCTTCTTCGGTTGCGGCGGCACTGGCGGCGTTGGAAGACAAGGCGCACACGCGTTTTGTCCGTTATGCGAACCGTAAGGGTCGGGGCTGGATAACTGATGAGCTGGCGGCTTTAGGGCTGCATGTTATTCCCAGTCAGGCAAATTTCGTTCTGGTCCGGCTTTCAATTGCTGGCACATCGGCCGCGGCAGTTGATGAAGCGCTGCGGCAGAAAGGTATCGCGGTGCGCCGTTTCGCATCGCCTGCTTATCGGGACTATGTTCGCATCACCGTTGGTTATCCGCATGAATTGGCTGCGGTGCGCGATGGGATCGCTGAATTTCTGGTCGGAGGAAGGTAATGGGCGCGTCCATGCACCTGTCCGACGACGCGCCGACCGTTGCGCATCCTTCTGGTGCGGCCATCATCGCAGCGATTAAGTCCGCTAAGGTGCATGAAATTGTGGCCCTGCCGGACGTCGTCACCAGCGATGGCCTGCTTTGGCCGATCTCACGAGATCACGACTTCCGGCTGACCCGCATCTGCAAGGAAGATGAAGGCGTCAGTATCTGCGGAGCGATGTCCTATAATAGCACCCGTGCAATCCTGATGATGCAGCAAACCGGGTTGATGGACTCGCTGAATGCGATCCGGGCCATTGGGGTGGATTATCAACTGCCCGTTATCATGATGGTAGGGCTGCAAGGTAAGGAGCCGCATTGCCATCCCGACCGTTCCGCCTCGTATGGTGTCCGGATAATTCGACCGGTGTTGGACGCGATGGAACTCTCGCATTCCCTGATCGAAGAGCCGGGGGATGAAGCCCATATCACGGCGGCTGTGGAGGCCGCTTATGCTACATCAACACCTCATATCTTCCTGATCGGCCGATCTCCGGAGGTGTCATGACCATGCATCGTGACGCAGCGCTAAAAGCCCTGATCCCACATGTCCGGGACGAGGATATCGTGGTCGCTGTGTATCAGAGCTGTTTCGACTGGCTGGCACTGAACCCGCGCGAATTGAATTATGTGGCCGTGGGCGCAATGGGGCAGGCCTCGTCCCATGGTTTGGGGCTGGCGCTGGCCAATCCGGATCGGCGGGTGATCGTTCTGGACGGCGATGGCAGCTTGCTCATGAATCTTGGTTCGCTGGTGACGATTGCAAATTCAGGGGTGACAAACCTGTATCATTTCCTGTCGGTCAACCGGGTGTACGAGGTAAACGGGTCGCACCCTTTGCCCGGCGCGGACAAAGTGGATTTCGCAGCCATGGCTTGGGCCGCCGGATATTCTGGTGTGCAGCAATTTACTGATCTCAATCAGTTCTCCGCCGCCGTGCCTCAGGTTCTGTCGGCCAAAGGTCCGCAATTTGCTGCGATGGAGATTCAAGCCGGCGCCGCTTATCCCAGGGATTACACGTACATTCACAGCGCACAGGCGCGATCCAGCTTCCGAGAGGCACTTAACCGTCGCTGATCCGGGCTTGCACAATCTTCAAGAAGGACTGCCCCACTGCCGATAACGGTTTGTTCTTTGACCAAAACAATACTGCCTGGAATGTCAGCGGGGCTGCAAAAGGTATGGCCACGCAATCCGGTATCGTTCTGAGGTAGTCCAGACTGGCCCCGACTACAGACACACCCAACCCTCGCGCAACGAGGCGGCAAACTGCGTCAGTGGTCCGGGTCTCATACTGCAAGTGACGCTTGATACCCTTGGCTTTAAAAAACTGGTCGATCTCAAAGCGGAAACGCGAGGACGGCATGTACGAAATAAAGTTTTCATCCGCCAGGTCCCGTGCCTGAACGATGTTTTTATCAGCCAGCGGATGGTTGGTCGGAACCACACAGCAGACGTCGCTGTCCGTTATTACCAAACTTTCAAAGGATGGATTCGCCGGTTCGGTCGTGGTGATCCCAAAATCGTAGTTTTGCGATACCATCCATTCAACGGCATCGTCGCTTGAGGCGATCTCCATCCGGGCCATGGCCTGAGGCCATGCAGTGGCGAACGCTCCAATCAGGTCTGGCGCAAGTTGCGATGAAACACCCGGTGTGATTACCAGATTCAGGCGGGCGTGCCCGAATTTTCCGATTGCTTGCGCCGAATCCTTGATATGCTCCATGCCGCTGACGGCTTGGCGTACCTCTTCTACAAGCAGGCGGGCCTCATCTGTGGGTACCAGAACCCGGCCGGACCGCTGAAACAGCTGAAATCCGACTTCAGCCTCAAAATCAGATAGCAGGCGGCTGACCGCAGGTTGCGAGATGCCCAGCATTGACGCTGCCTCGGTTACGGTCCCGGTCGAGACCACGGTTCGAAATGCATCAACCTGTCGGAATGTGATCTTCATTGGCTTTCACTGATTTCAAGTCTTTGGACCAAGGAGGGCTTAATCATAGTATTTTTTTATGCGGAGGCTGATAGTGATATGACTACGCTATATATTGCTGCTCTGTCAGATTGAATTCGGAATGCCCTGCTACTGTGGGCGCGTCGACACAGTAATAAACTCGATCTCATCCGAGAGTATCTCTCGAAAACCGTGGGGAAGCTTGGCATCGAAGCTTAGTGTGTCGCCGGGTTCCATGACAAAATCTTCAGTACCGCATCGATAAATTGCATTGCCCTGTATCATGTACAAAAAAACATATCCTTCATGCTGATAGCTGGGCAGGTGTTCAGATTGATCGCGCGCGATGGAAATGTGTGCAGACTGGAAAGAGCCTCCTGGTCCGCCATGTTTGCCCAGCAACAAATAATCGTGCGCGTGGTCCAGTGTTATGCGTCGGGACGGTAATCCCTGGCCAGCCTTTACATGATGGACATCCGCGGCAACCTCGGAATACGTGAACAGCGCCATAAGGGACACGTCCAACGCATCAGCCAAAGATTGCAGCGTGCCAAGTGAGGGCGAAACGTGTCCGTTTTCAATCCGGCTGATCATTGCAGTCGAAACCTGCGCCCGGGCGGCGAGATCCGCCAAGGTCAGATCGCGCTCTTGGCGCAACCTTTGCAGCGTCTGGCCAACTTCGCTTTCGGTGTCGGTGTTACTAGCCAATACGCAAATCGCTATTCTTCCAGGTTAGAGCGTTGATACCATTAGACCTGTGCCTCGGCCAAGCCCATTTAGTGAGTGGCAGAATTGGTAACGTCGTCAAGGTTCAACTCAAGGCCCCCAACCGCAGTAGGATCCAAATTCTGCCGTTTAGGATCTTCGCCAAATCCGGTTCCGCTTTTTGAGCTTGCGCCACGTCAAGAACGTCCTGAACAAGAAGAATGTGATGTCGGATAGCATCTTCTTCGGCTTGTGGGTACCGGTCGGCGGTGCTTAAACACCCGAGATCGCATCCGACGACATGAAGGGGTTCGTCCAGCGCGCACGGATACTTTCTGCGAATACAACGTCGCATCGAACACCAAAGCCAATAAGTTGGAGTACACACTGGCTACCTTAAAAGCCAACCTTGCTGGCGTAGGCGACGTCCAAGCGATCCAGACCGCTAAGGGCATGTTAGAAGCGCCCAACGCCTTTTTGAGGGCGATACTGGCGGGATTGTTCGTTGCTGTTGTGATAGGTGTGCCCATCCTGCGGTTGCGTGGTGCCTACTTCGCCATGATACCGCAGGCGCGGACACAGGTTGTCACTCTGACCGCCCTGCCTGTTGCCGATGGTCGATGCGGTAGCGTGTGCCATTGCGTTTGCTGAAGCCCTGGAAAAACGAAGCTGACGGCGCCGAAATTGTATTCTTATGCGTGATCAAGATACATCAACCTCCGGTGGCCTGCGTCGTTGGAGCAACTCCCAACCGGGATACCTCAACTCCTCAGAATTGCCTGTTGATACGCTCCAATGCCGACCCCAAGAGCTGGGCGAATTCACTCGCCAGTGCTGATGGGGGGCGATGCGCGGGGCGCATAATCGAAACGTTCAGGCCTACGTCAGGACGGAAGGAACGAAAAACCACAGGTCGGGGATCAGGACGCATGTTGATGTATCCGGCTGCAGTGATCGGGTCACAGATACAGTAGCACAGCCCCTTTTCCACCAGAGTTAAAGCCGGGTGAAAGGTTCTGAGTTCAAACCGGTGTTCAAATCTGGCTTTTTGACCGGCAAATGCCCTGAGTGTTGCGACAAGGTTTGGATGCCCTTCCTGCAATGCGGCCATCGGACGACCCGACAGATGGTGCGCCTCGACAATGTCCAGTTCGGCCAAGGGATCACCCGCAGGTATCGCACACACGCATCGCATGTCGAAGTCGATGGTATCAATTGCCGCCGACGTGTTTGGGGTTTCGCCCAGCCCGATGTCGTACTGCTGTGAGGCAACCCACTCTTCGATCACCGGAGACGCCCGCATCATCAAAGAAGCCCGCACGTCTGGCTTGTCCCGCAGGAATTCACCCAGAAGCTGCGGCATCAAAAGACTGGCGGCGGCCGGCATGCAGGCGATGTTCAGGCGCCCTTTCGTCAGTGCTCCAATCTCGCGCATTGTTCGCGTCGAAAGCGACAGGCGATCCAGGATCGCTTCGGCCTCGGTGATGAAGTATTGGGCCTCGGGGGTAGGGGCCATTTTGCCACGTTGCCGGCGGAACAGGGCGATGCCCAGTTCCGCTTCCAGGTTGGCAATCAGCGCACTGACAGCCGGTTGGGTTCGACCGAGGATTCGGGCAGCGTCAGAGACCGAACCCGTGCGCATGACTTCGCGAAAGGCCTGCAATTGACGAAAACTGAGGTTCATGTGCTGTTGTTAATCCACGTCTTTTCCTAAAGCTATAAAGTAACTTTATTCTATGATCAATTAAATCGCTTTGACTTGATGCCCCCATCTCGCAAGTTTTCTTGCCACGGATGCACCACCTGCATTCGCAATGACGGAGGGGGAAATGACACGCTTTTCAAGCGTCTTACTGACAGTCCTGATCTGCCTGGTTGCCATCGGGCAATTTGTGCAGGTGATCACCCGGTATGTGCTGGAAATCCCGGTGATGGGGCTGGAAGAAAGCCTGCTCTATCCCACCCTGTGGCTATACATGCTGGGGGCAGTTAACGCCTCGCGAGAGAACACACATATCCGAGCAAACGTGCTTGAGATTTTTCTGTCGACCGAAAGGCAACATCAGGTTCTTGCCGTCATAGGAGAAGTCATCAGCCTGGTTGTCGGCATCTGGCTGACAAGCTGGGCGTGGGACTTCACCAAATACTCGATGCGTGTCTGGCGTGAGAGCCCGACATTGTATCTGCCAACCTTCTACGTCGATGTCGCTTTGTTTGTCGGGATGGTGCTGATGATGATCTTCACCGCCTGGCATCTGCTGATGCACCTGCGCGCCCTGTTTTCCCCCATTGCCAGCCCTGTCGTTGAAGGAAGCCTGAAATGATCGAGATCGCGCTTTTCGCCGTACTGGTTCTGGTAATCCTGCTGACATTGGGCGTTCCGCTGCCGTATTGCTTCGGCGCAGGTCTGATGGTGATGTACTTCGCCGGTGACGTGGTCATGAAGGGTAACATGCTGTGGGGTTTCCAGCAGCTTGGAAACCCAGTGCTGCTGGCCATTCCATTGTTCGTTCTGGCCGGTACGATCATGTCCGTATCCGGCATTGCGGCAAGTCTGTTGAATTTCGTCAACATTTTTATCGGTCACTTGCGAGGCGGTCTGGGTGTCGTTGCCACCGTGTCCTGCGCGTTGATCGGTGCGATCTCGGGTTCAGGTCTGACCGGTGTTGCTGCCATTGGCCCACTGTTGATCCCCGAAATGGAGAAACAGGGCTATCCCCGTGCATATGCGACGGCATTGATTGCGAACGCATCGCTTCTGGGCCTGTTGATCCCGCCATCGGTAACTATGATCGTCTATGGCTGGGTTACAGACACTTCGATCCTGGCCTGTTTCCTTGCGACGCTGGGTCCCGGTCTGTTGATCATGACCAGCTTTTCGGTGGTCAACATCCGCATGGCCCGCAAGTTCCCGTTGCAATTGAACGAGCCGCTGAAAGGTTCAGCCTTTGTATCTGAGGCAACCCATCGCGGGCTCAGGGCCACACCGGCGCTGCTGATGCCAGTGATCATTCTGGGCGGCATCTATGGCGGTATCATGACCCCGACCGAGGCCGCGGCGGTCGCCGTGATCTATGCCATCCCGGTGGGTTTCCTGATCTACAAGGGGCTGGATGTCCGCACGTTTCTGGGCGCTGGCAAAGAGGCCGCCACTTCGGTTGGCGCGATCATGCTGATGATCTTGTTCTCGATGATCCTCAGCCAGATGTTCGTACTGGAAAGTATTCCCCAGGCGATCGTACAGGGCATCTTTTCGATCACTGAAAACAAGGCGTTGCTGCTGGTCCTGATCAACATCCTGTTGTTCCTGGTTGGCATGGTGGTCAATGACGTTACGGCGATCATCCTGATTGCTCCGTTGCTGTTACCTTTGATGCAGGCGATCGGTGTCAGTCCGATACAGTTTGCAGCAATCATGGGCGTCAACACCGCCATGGGCGGGGTCACGCCGCCCTATGCCTCGATCCTGTATTTGGGCGCACGCATCGGCCAGGTGCCGGTCACCAAGGTGATCCGCCCCGCGATGACACTGATTTTGCTGGGCTATCTGCCAGTCGTATTTCTGACCAGTTTCTGGCCGGACCTGTCGATGTGGCTGCCCCGCTTCTTTGGCTACTAAGCCGCCAACTTCATCACTCACGGAGGAGACTTATCCATGATGAACTTTCTAAAATCCACTTGCCTGACTGCTGCTGTGGTCGCAACTGCGGGCATCGCAGCCGCCGACACGCTGAAGATCAGCCATATCCGGCCGCAAGGTGCCACCATCGACAACGAGCTGCGTGCCTTTGCAGAAGAGCTGACAACCGCAACAGATGGCTCGGTAGAGCTTAACCTGTTCCCGGCTTCGGCGCTGGGGGATTATACTTCGGTTCAGGAGCGTATCTCGGTTGGCGCAATCGACATGGCCGTGCAGCCCGCTGCGACGGCTGTTGACCGCCGTATGCAGATCTCGGCTTTCCCTTACGTGGCCTCCAACTGGGCTGAGGCGAAAAAGATCTACGGCCCCGGCGGAGCAATTCACAGTGCGATGAAAGATCTTTACGCCAAGCAGGACATCACCATGCTGGCCGCCTATCCGGTGTATTTTGGCGGCGTGGCCCTGAATACCGACGCTGTGAACCCGGGCGATCCGACCTCGGCAAAGGGTATCAAGGTTCGCGTACCTGGCATCAAAAGTTTCCAGCTGACTGCCGACGCACTGGGCTATATCTCGTCGCCGATCCCCTTCTCTGAAGCCTTCACTGCGGTGCAAACCGGTGTTGTCGACGGTGTCGTCGGTTCGGGCGCCGAGGGTTACTATGCGTCGTTCCGAGATGTGACGACGTCTTACGTGCCTGTGAACACTCACTTCGAAGTTTGGTACATGATCATCAACTCGGGCACTTTGGCCGACATGAGTGAAGAAGACCGCACAGCGCTGGAAACAGCTGCGTTGGAGTTCGAAGCCAAACGTTGGGAAACAGCCGAAGCCGATCAAGGCGCGTTTGAACAGAAACTGGCCGATAATGGCGCCACGATCGTTTCGCTGACAGACGAAGAGCTTGCTGCGACTGCTGCCCATGTACGCGCGCAAGTCTGGCCGCAAGTCCTGCAGGACGTAGGTCAGGATTGGGGTCAGGGCATTCTCGACCAGATCGGTGAATAATTCCGCCTGACCCTGAATTTGGGCAAGGCGCCTCCTCCCAGCGCCTTGCCCTCCTTTTTGACGGAGATCCGCCCATGTTCAGATCCCTGCAAGAAAACAACCCTGATCAGGTGACGCTGACCATCAATGGCAAGCGGGCGACAGCCTACGCAGGTCAGTCCGTATGGTCCGCGATGGCGTTGGCCGGTCAGGTTGAAACCCGCCAGGCAGCGTTGTCGGGCGAAGCGCGTAGCGCTTATTGCGCCATGGGCGTCTGCTTTGAATGCATGGTCGAAATTGACGGTCTTGCAAACCAGCAGGCCTGCTTGAGGCGGGTGGCGGAAGGCATGACCGTAACCACCCAATGCATCACCGAACACACCGAGGCAGGCGATGCACGCCTTTGATTGCGCGATTGTAGGGGCAGGGCCGGCAGGTATGTCTGCTGCCATCGAGCTGGCGCGCGAAGGGGTGCAGGTGGCCGTGCTGGATCGGGCAACAAAGGCCGGTGGACAGATATATCGTTCGGCCACAAATAGCCCCCTTCCAGACGCCGGCGTTCTCGGCCCTGACTACAGCGCGGGCGCTGCGCTGATTTCCAGATTTGAGCAATCCGGTGTCACGCACTTTTCTGGCGCGGACGTGTGGCACCTGGGTGACGACGGTCGCATCCTGTTTTCCCACAAAGGTGACACTCGGGAATTGCACTGTCGTGAGATGCTGCTTTGTCCCGGTGCTATGGAACGACCCATGCCGATTCCGGGTTGGACATTGCCCGGCGTCATGACGGCCGGGGCCGCGCAAGTGATGTTGAAATCTGACGCGGTTGTCGCCGACGGCGCGATTTTTGCAGGGTCTGGGCCTTTGCTTTACCTGATCGTGGCACAGTATTTGCGACTTGGGGCGCCAGTGGCGGCCTTGGTCGATACCACACCTCGGCAGCATTTTCTTGACGCTGCGCCTTATCTGTTCCGGGCATTAAGGCATACGGGTCAGCTGCGCAAAGGTCTGTCTTTGCTGCGGGAAATTCGTTCTTCGGGCGTTAAAGTACACAAGTGCGCCGAACATCTCGAAGTGATGGGCGGTGAAAGGGCCGAGGGCCTTCGGTTTGTCTCGGGCGGTAAGATGCACGAAATTTCTGCCGAAACTGTCTTTTTGCATCACGGGGTTCAACCCAACCTGAACATGACGCGGGCGATGGGCTTGGAGCATAACTGGAATTCTGAACAGATGTGCTGGCAGGTTTCCGTGGATGACTTTGGCCAAAGCTCGGTCGCGCACGTTTCAGTGGCTGGCGACGGTGCTGGAATTGTCGGGGCTGATGGTGCCCAGGCTGCAGGTCGATTGGCGGCCCGGAATATTCTGTTTCGCTTGGGTAGTCTTTCGCGGTCTGAGCGTGATCAAAAGGTGGTGGCTGATATGGCTGCCGTATCCTCGCAGAAACCGTTTCGCCGTTTCATAGACAGCCTCTATCGACCCACCGAGGCGTTGCGCCTGCCGCGCGATCCGGAAACAGTGGTTTGCCGCTGTGAAGAGCAGACTTTGGACGATCTGCGAAGGGGGTTCGAACAGGGCGCGCGCGACCCAAACGCGTTGAAATCTCTGACCCGCTGCGGCATGGGGCCGTGTCAAGGTCGTCAATGCGGTCACGTTGTGGCGGGACTGCTGGCGCAATGGCGCGGTGAAAGCCCGGATAGGGTTGGATACTATCGGCTCCGCAGCCCTCAACGATTGTTGAGCCTGGACGAACTGAGCCGGTACCACACCGTACAGGCGGAGGCTGCGGAATGAAGGCTGACGTTCTGATTATCGGCGGCGGCATTCAAGGCTGCGCCACCGCCTACCATCTGGCGCGGCAGGGCGTGTCTGCGATTGTGATCGAGAAAGACTATGCCGGACGTCATGCCTCGGGTGTGAATGCGGGTGGTGTTCGACTGCTGGGGCGTGACTTGGCCGAAGTCCCATTGTCCAAGTCATCGATGGAGATGTGGCAGACACTTGACGAGGAATTGGGTCATGAGACCGGATTTTGTCGCCAGACTCTGATCAATATTTCCGTGGATGAGGCGGACCAGGCCACGCTATTGGAGCGTGAAAACAAGATGCGCGCTGCGGGCTACACGCATGAGCGTATCATTGATCGATCTGAACTGATGGACCGCCTTCCGCATGTTAACCCGAAATGTGTCGGTGGGGTGATATCCGACTTGGATGGCTATGCGATCCCGTACAAGGCCACAGCGGCCTATCGCCGGGCAGCCGAGGATTTAGGCGCAATAGTGGTCGAAGACGAAGAGGTGTTGGGGCTAAGACGGGTCGGAAATACCTGGCTGGTCCAAGGCCGGCAGGAAAGATACGAGGCCGAATCCGTGGTCAATTGCGCGGGCGCCTGGGCAGATCGGATTGCCTTGATGATCGGGGACAATGTGCCGCTCAGCCATGCGGCCCCAATGTTAATGATAACAGCTCGGATGCCCCATTTTGCCAAGCCCGTTGTTGGAGCAGTCAGCCGCCAACTCAGCTTCAAGCAGTTTGAAAACGGTACTGTATTGATCGGTGGCGGGGCAAAGGGGTTTGCAGATCGCGCCAACAACCGCACTCGGTTAGATTATGCCAAGCTTGCTGCCGCCTGCCGCATCACGGCCGAGTTTTTTCCGATCATGCGCAAGGCGAGCATCAACCGGATGTGGTCAGGGTTGGAAGCTTACATGCCGGACAATCTGCCAGTCATCGGCCCGGCCGTGAATGCCGCTCGTGCGTTTCATGCCTTTGGCTTTTCAGCACACGGATTTCAGATGGGCCCAGTGGTCGGACAAGTGATGGCTGATTTGGTGACTGGCGGACAAAGCCGTTTCAATCTATCGCCTTTTCGCATCGACCGATTTGACCGTAAGGTCCTGTAACAGGAGACACCAGACATGACTATCACGCGTATCGAAACCGGCCAGCGCATGAGCCGGATCGTTAAGCACAACGGAACGGCCTATCTATGTGGTCAAACATCGGACGCGGCCACAGTGGCTGACCAAACGCGCGACATCCTTGCCAAAGTGGAAGATCTGCTGGCCAAGGCGGGCAGCGACAAAACCCGGGTGCTGCAATGTGTGATCTGGCTGGCGGACATGGCGGACTTTGCCGAGATGAATGCGGTTTGGGACGCCTGGGCTCCAGAGGGTCACGCTCCGGCCCGTGCGTGTGGCGAAGCCAAATTGGCACGCGATGCCCTTAAGGTCGAGATGATCGTTACCGCTGCTTGCGACTGACCGCGGGATGATGGCCGCGTTGCGCCCATTTCTGGTGCAACGCGGCCATACAGAAAGTTCCTCTGCCGAGTGCGCGTAACAGCTTTCCTCGGTAAACCATTCGCATGTTTCAGCCCATTGAACGTCCCCATAATCGATGTCAAAAATCGTCTGCCAATCCCGATCAAAGACGTCCGCCTTAATAGTCGTGGACCCTGCCGTTTAGGGAGTTGTTTCGGCGCCAATATCAACGCTGTTGGCATTGGCCTCGTCCTTGGCTGCCAGCCAATTCCGAGACCACCGTTGTCGAGATCCTGCTGCAGATGAACTGCCACTGGCCAGGCACCAGCTTCAAGGTCCAGGGCTGTGGTAACGCCGTCCTTGGCTTGTAGAATTCTCCAAATGGAAAAGGAGTATTTGTGCAGGCGATGAAACCGGGCGCCACCAGATGCCCCGTGGCATCAACATCGCGTTTCCCGTTTAGATTGTCTTCTGAAAGCGTGACGATTTCGCCATCTGCAATTCCGATATTGAGAATTTGATCCCGACCGGTTGCCGGATCAAGCACGCGACCGTTTTCTATCACCAGATCGTATCCCGGGCCGTCCGGTAGCTGCGCAAGCAGATCCGTCTGTGCCTGAGATAGAGTGCCAACCCAAAGGGCCATCCACGAAAGAACAACCGGCGAAATCCTCCACAATCCCACGTTCACCAAAAATCTCGCTGGAATTGAGTAATCAATTACTCGAGGCCGTCCGGCATTGGTGCGCCTCGGGGCGGCATTGCCAACTTGTCATCGTAGCGAGAATTTCGGTGAGCTAGCCCAAGGGAAAGACATCACATTATCTGTAGTTTTCCCTATGTTTACTGGGCCGGGCTTGAGGGGTTGGCCTCATTCGCAGGAATTGGCAGCTGCAGACTGACCTTTTTGCGCCCCATGACAACCGAAGTCCGGAACCGCCTGACATTTGAATTGTCAAAGAACAGACGCTTTGTGAGCGCTTCAAAGTCTTCCATGTCGATGGCGGTGCAGATCAGACAAAAATCCGCTTCTCCCGTCACGTAGTAGCATTGCTGTACCATCGGTTCAGACTGGATGCGTCGGCTGAACGCATCAATCTGCTCCTGACGCTCTCGTTCAAGCTCGACCATCACAATGAACGCCATGGGTACGCCGATTTTCTTCGCATCGATGACGGCCACTTCACGTGAGATTGTGCCAGTTTCGCGCAGAGCCTTCAGCCGCCTTTGAACAGACGCCACCGACAGTCCTGTCTCGGCCGCCAACCCCTCTAGCCCACGCCTCGTGTCTGTTTGCATAAGGTTCAAAAGTTGTGCGTCATACTTGTCCATTTCAGGAAACTCCGATTTACAGCCGGTTAGTGAGAAAGTTTCTCGCAATATGGCACTCTGGCGATCGATTACGATCAGATCATTTCGGTAGTCTCGCTGCTATGGAACAGAGAATCGTACTAAACCCGGAAAAACCGCGCTCGCTGTGGCGTACAAGCTCACTATATAAACCGACTCCGCTGGATAGTGTCGAATTTCGCGGCAGATCTTTGCTGATCAAAGATGAGACCGCGCGCATGGGCTTGGGTGCGTTCAAAGCGCTTGGTGGTATTTACGCAGTAGCGCAGATGATCGCCAATAAGGCCGGAGTCGGGTCCGATCAAAAATCTTATGACAGTGACGCCTATCGTCGGACGGCGAATGAGATGACATTTGTTTGTGCCAGTGCGGGCAATCATGGAATGGCCGTCGCGGCGGGTGCGAAACTGTTCGGAGCCAATGCTCGCATCCATTTGTCAGAAACCGTCCCGAAAGCGTTTGCCGCGATGTTAAGCGAACAGGGCGCCGAAATCATCCGATCCGGTCATGATTACGAGGCCAGTGTTGCGGCTGCAATATTGGACGCGGAAGACAGCGGTGCGGTTCATTTGGCCGATGGTTCCTGGCCTGGTTACAGCGAACCTCCGCGTCTGGTTATGGAGGGATATACCATCATGGCCGAAGAGATGCGCCAAACGTTCGAGGCGACAGGAGAATGGCCAAGTCACGTGTATTTGCAGGCAGGTGTTGGAGGGCTCGCAGCTGCGGTTGCCTACATGATCCGCAATTCGTGGTCCGTGCAGCCCCGCATTCTTGTGGTAGAGCCAGAGGCAGCGCCGTGTCTTCGCGATAGCGCCAAGGCCGGGCACACGGTGACGGTTGCCGGTCCGCAATCAAATATGGGTCGACTTGATTGCAAAACGCCGTCGATGCTTGCCTTTGAAATTTTGCGTGAAGCCGCTGACGAATGGCTGATTGTAACCGATACCATGGCGACAGAAGCGGTGGGCGCAGCCAAAGAGATGGGTTACTCTACGACTCCATCCGGTGCTGCGGGATTGGCGGCTTGCCTATCGGCCGACGCATCTACACCGTTGGTTATTTTGTCTGAACAGGGACTGGAAGATGGTTGATCTGAAGGCGTTCCGCCGGGATCTGCATATGCACCCGGAGATTGGTTTTGATCTGGACCGGACTTCTAACCTAATCGCTGATCATCTTGAAGCTGCCGGTCTGGAGGTGGTTCGGGGTATCGGTAAATCCGGCTTGGTTGCCACGTTGCGCCGCGGGTCTTCCGAGAATGGCATAGGCCTTCGCGCTGACATGGACGCGTTGCCCATTGAAGAGGCGAATGAGTTTGGGCATCGCTCGACTGTTTCGGGCAAGTTTCACGGCTGTGGGCACGACGGACACAGCACAATGCTGATGGGTGCCGCTTTGGCTTTGGCAAAGGAAACCGCCCTGAATCGAACCGTTCACTTCATATTCCAGCCAAACGAGGAAAACGGTCTGGGTGCGGCTGCGATGATCAATGACGGCCTTTTTGACCGGTTCCCGATGAGTGCGATCTATGGCCTTCACAACCTGCCGGGCATGGAGGTTGGATCTTTCGCGACGCAGTCCGGACCATTTTGCGCTTTTGAAGATAATTTTGAGATTGTCATTCAAGGACGCGGAGGACACGCCTCGATGCCCGAGAAAGGTGTTGATCCGATTGTCGTTGGTAGCGCTGTTGTGTTGCAATTGCAGACAATTGTGTCTCGCAACTTGCCACCAAGCGAGCATGCGGTGGTGTCGATAACCGAGTTTGTCACAGACGGCGCCCGAAACATCCTGCCGAGCAAAGTGACGATCAAGGGCGATTGCCGGGGTTTTTCAACGGACGTATCGGGAGTGATCGAAGCCCGCATGCGCGCTATTGTCGAAGGCGTCTGCCAGGCGCAGGGCGCGTCAGGTCATGTCAGCTATTCAACGTCTTTCCAGCCGCTGGTGAATGAGGCTAAGGAGACCGATGCGATAGCAAAAGCAGCGCAGTTGGTCGGGTCGGTTGACGCAAACTATGGGCGTGTCGGGTTTTCTGAAGATTTCGCCGAGTTCCTGAAACACCGGCCGGGTGCATTTGTCCTTATGGGAAATGGAACCCAAGGGCACAATGCTGCACCTCTGCATAATCCATCTTATGATTTCAATGATGAAGCAATTGAGGCTGGTGTGGATTTCTGGTGTCAAATTGCCAGTTCTGCTGTGTAGTCAGTAACGTGACCCAGGTCCGCTGGACACAGAGAACATGTGCGGGGGCTTGGGTGTCTGAGGCCGAAGTGGCATGCCTAAAGGCATCGTGACAAATTTATGCTAAGCTCTCGGGACTGAAATCATCAGGAGGGTGAAGAATTGGCGTGGATCATGGCATATGCCGGGGCGGTACCAACGGAAAAGAAAGCGGAGCACCAGGCGCACGCCGCGCGAATGGCGAAGATTTTCCGAAAGCACGGCGCACAGCGAGTTGTCGAAACGTGGGGTGGTGCAGTTCCCCCCGGCGAGGTTACTTCGTTCCCGCTGGCCGTGCAGGCCGGCCCAGATGAGACGGTCGTGATGGGATGGCAGGAATGGCCCGATCAGGCGACACAGGAAGCGAGATTTGCAGAAGCCATGCAGGACCCAGAGATGGGCGACATGAAGGATGTTCCTATCAACGGAAAGACAATTATTTTTGCGGGGTTCGAGGTTCTGACCGACGTCTGAAATCTCTAAACGCTCCAGACAAGTAGACTAGCGTTTTTTATAAAGGTGGTTTCCAGTCAGTATTCTGCGCAGCCTTTTCCGGCCTAGCATGTAGAATGGGACAGTCAGTCATAAGGGTCGATTACAAGGCGTGCGGGAATAGTCGCGGGTCAACGCGCATTCGTCGAAGGGAAACAACGTTGACGGTCATCGCTGCTCCTCAATTCCGATTTGGATTCACCTGGATTGCAATTGGGTTAGGAGTGGCTCAGGGCAGGTTTGCCCCGAGCCATTTTCTGTCAGGCGATCCGACTTAGCCCCCGTTAGAATTTGCCAGCGGTGGCTGTGCGAAATCATTGGCTGGCGGCGTCAGGTCATGCCCGCCGGTGCCCGGCATCAGCTCAAAGCCCAAATCAAACTGATCCAGAGTTGAGGCCAACTGCGCCAAGACCTCGGCGTTCCCCTCCGCCTGTACGGTACCATCGGCCAGCATGTCGGTCAGCTTGCGCTCACCGGTCATGGCTTTCTCCAGATCGGCACGGTTCAAGCTGATTGACAGGTCGGTTTTTTTTGGACACACCTTTGGCGCGCCGCGCTGAATGGCAAACTTGGAAACCATCCAAGCGCTCAGTTGGCTCTGGAAAAATTGTTGCCGCTTCACCCGGGCTTTAAAGCGAAAGCACCTGATATCCTGTCTGTCTGGCAATTGGACGCAGAGTTTCAACGGAATCTGATGGCTGGTCTGCAAATGGCTGGGCTGTCTGAGCGCTGACCAATCCTCCAGAATCCGACGATGAGGTTTTCCGTATCGTGGTGGCAACGCCAAAGGGCAAAGAAATTAGCGGCCTCACGCGGATTCAATTTTTTTCTAGGTTGGGAAGATTGACCCTGCGGCCTGCGCTATGCTGGCTGTCGGCAGTGTGCCAATGTCCGCTATATGAATCATGATCAAGGCAGATCCGTGAATGTTAACGCTTTTCCATAAGGTCCAAGCACGTCGGCATTTCACTTGCTCAGCGTTTTCGTCTGAATATGCGGGCTTGTTGCACCTTGCTGTAAGAGCGTCAAACTGGCGATACCAATTGCCTTCGCCAGACGTTTATGGAAGCGCGCCAAAGGGATTTGAATTGACCGATTGGCTGTCTAATCGGCTACCACCGGCACTAAATGACAAGGGGCTACCATGCGTGTCAGCGTAGGGATCGCAGTAACAATCCTCGTTGCCCTGTCAATCGGCGTGTCGACCTTCGTTGTGCATTCGCTGTGGTGGACCACTGCGCGTGAAAACAGTCGGATGCTTGCGGCTGAAATCAATAGCCAGATCGCCAATACTGTTCGAATCGAAGTCGGGCTGACACTCAGTTCCGCTGAGGCCGCCTGGGCCGCTGTACGCACCATCTTTGTCCAGAATGTCATAGCAACGCGACAAGCCGACAAAAGAGAGTTTGTCTTTCTGTCGCAGTTGCAGGCCCAACCCAATATTTCGTGGATTATGTTCGGTTGGCCCGACGGGAATTATTTTGCCGCACACCGCCTCGGCGATGGTGGACTGGAAATGATTGAAATCGACAGCGAGATCCGAGATCGGATGCTGCGCCGGGACCGCTACATCTTCATTCCCGGCGACATCCAGTTTGAAGAACGGAACTTCACGCCTACAACCTACGACCCGCGTGATCACGCGTGGTTTGGAAATTCGATTGGGCGTGACTCGCCAGATTGGATCGAAGCTCGTGACTTACCAGGCAGCCAGAAGACAGTTTACGCTTTTGCCGGGCCAGTCGATGTGAACCGTAGACGGCAGGGTGTTTTGGCAGTTGTCATCGAAACTGATCGGCTGTCCCGATTCCTTGGCACGTTGCGGCCAGGCGAATTTGGCGCCGCGTTTATCCTTGATGCAGACGGGAAGGTGATTGCTGCTCCGGATCCGGATGCTGATGAGGTTACGCCCGCTCGGATGGGTGAAGGTGAGCTTTACGAGGTTGCCAAAAAGTCCGGCGAGCAATTGTTGGGTAAGTCCGGCGCGCGCGTCTCGATGAATTCAACCACAAGAATTGTCAATGAGGGCGTCCCCTATGCGGTGGCACTGACGCCTCTAGGCTTTTATGGTTGGCGCGTTGCTACGGTCATTCCGGAAGCAGCGTTCCTGTCAGGTATCGATAAAACGTTGGTGCGCCTGATTTACGTTCTTGTTGGAGTCGTTATTGGGGCCATCGGTTTGGCTATCTGGCTTGTCAGGCGGGTTGTATCGACACCATTGGCGGATATCGTCGAAGATCTGAACAAGGTCGAACGCTTTGACATCGAGCAGATTTCAAGCCGCCCGTCCAGATTGTCGGAACTTGCCAACCTTTCTGCCGCGACTGCAAACATGGCTGCCGGTCTTTCTGCTTTCCGCAAATACGTACCCACTGACCTTGTACGGACCTTGGTTTCAGAAGGCATCAACACTCAGCCCGGCGGGGAGATGAAACAGATATCGGTTTTGTTTTGTGACGTTGCCGGTTTTACAGGTCTGTCCGAAAGGCTTGGACCCCAGATTGTAGAACTGATGGAGCCTTTCTTTGACGCCGCTTCGTCTGCCATCGCTCGTAACAACGGTACGATCGACAAGTTTATGGGCGACGCTGTCATGGCGTTCTGGGGCGCTCCGCGACAGGATTCCAATCACGCCGAGAACGCTTGTCGCGCCGCGCTGGATCTCGTCGCTGCGGTTGCAGAAACCGATATCAGGGACGATACGGGAAGCGCTTTACGCGTGCGCATTGGACTGAACAGTGGCGAGGCGCTGGTCGGAAACATCGGCTCTGAGCAGCGGCTAAACTACACGGCAATCGGTGATGTTGTGAACGTTGCCAGCCGCTTGGAAGGCGCTAACAAAGCATATGACACATCGATCCTGATTGGCCCGGAAACCCGGCGGGCGGCGGGCGACGCGGTTATCGCGAGGGAATTGGACACCCTGGCTGTTTTTGGGCGCTCCGGTGGCCTCGTTATTTTTGAGTTGATCGCGATGGCCGATAGTTTCGACAAGTCTCACACCTGGATTGAGCTCTATGAAGAGGGGCTAACCTACTATCGGAACAGAAAATTTGAACAGGCGATCTCTGCATTTGAGGCGGCTGAAAATGAGCGTGGTGGAGATCTTGCCTCTGCGGTCATGAAAAGGCGCGCATCCGCCTTCCTGGATGCGCCTCCGCCGGACGACTGGATGGGCGTCGCGATCGCCGACACGAAGTGACCCAGCGAAGATCAGGTCTCATTTTGGCGCCCGGATGATGGCGATGCTAGCCGCTCGTTCGACCGCCGTAGCTGGGAAAAAGCGGTTTAAATCCGCCATCTCCGCTTGTCACGGCCAGAACTTGGTTGTGTAAGCACTTCCGGGGTTTTCATCCGACGCTTACAGATAAGATTCCAGGGCTGTGAGCTTTGGGTTCTAGAATTATCGAAGCCGCAGTATTAGCGCATCGAGGTAAAGGTTGTGCCCAACCACTACGGGAGTTGAATACACAACCTTAGACGGCGCTTGCATCCGCGCCGCCGTTTTCTGAGGTCAAGCTTGAGCAGCGTTGTAAAGGCGCGGAGTCACAAGGCCTGTGCCGTTCAGTCCGCGAGCAGCTTTGGCCGCTGCCAGCACCGCCAGATCAACCAGTGGCTCGATGATGATGACAAGCATATAAGCACCACCGAAAGTCAGCACAGAGGCCATGGTCTCAGCGCCGAACCCCTGGCCATAGAAAGCCCAGAAAGCGACCCAGGCAACCACTCCGCCCTGATAGGCGCTGCTCAGCGCCAAAGCCTGACTGTACTTCAGATCAACATAGGCGGTACCCGGCGCGATGATACGCTTGGCCAGCGCCTGTAGCGCGAACAGGGGTACCAGCAACGTCGTCAGGTTGATGAAGTATTGCGGCAAATCGAACGGAGCAAAGAAAACGCCCTGAATCAGAAGCCCGGCTGCTAGGCCAAACGCCGCCGGTGCCGCACCCAACAGCAGGAACAGGGTGGAGCCGAGGATGAAATGGACTTCGGAAACACCAACTGGAAAATGCGGCAGGATCTCGAAAAATAGAAAAACACCAATTGTGGCGAGTGCGGAGCGCATGGCAAAAGACGCAAGACCATTTGCCCGCAGTGTGCTGAAGGTCTCCTTGGCGGCGTATGTGGCAGCCCCGGCGGCAGTTGCGTAAGACAGCACAATTTTGGCACCGTTTACGATGCCCGGTTCGATATGCATAAGTTCTCTCCCTGCCGCCTCACCCGGCGGCTGTTCAGGTCGCACCGGCAATTGATGCCGGCAATTAAGGTTTGGGCATCGCCCGATGTTAAACGGCAGGTCTCCTGACTCGCGGGTTACTGCTAAACCAACCTTCCCGGCCCGGTTTGGGGTCAGTGGTCTTTTGGCGTCGCTCTCCGCTCACAGTTGCGGGGGCAGTTACGGATTTGACACGTTTGGATGCGCCGCACCGTATTCCCTTTTAATCCCTTCGATTTTAGCCGCTGGGAACCGTAAACGAGAAACGGCTACAACGGACACATTGCTCCTGTCAATGAGGCCAGAGCTTCAGTTGTCGACTAAATTTAAAGGGGCAAAATAGGTGCAAATTAACCCATAGTCGGTCCGAAATTTTAAATGCTGCCGGAAGCCTCTTGATACTCTGGGCGCCAGAGGCGTTAAACTTCGCCAGTGGTTGCTGGAGCGAGTAGCCAGCCCGCCATGATTGGAGATCAGGATCGGAAAATGCTGACGAGACGCCATTTCATCCAGACGAGCACTGCACTGTTTTCGGCTTCGGTATCCAGCCCGGTTGTGGCCAATACCTGGCCAACCGTTTCGCAAAAGGCGGCCTGGGACGCCGCGGTTACCCCACCGGGTTACAATCCGGCCACGTCCAACCCTTGGGGGGTGCATGAGCGTTTCTTGCCGCGTCGGGTTGTTGCAAATGATGGGCTTGTAGCTGGTGACATCCACGTGGACGCTGTTGCACGCTACCTTTACCATATCGAACAGGGCGGTACGGCGATGCGCTATGGCGTTGCCATTGCGCGCGGAGATTTATACGAACCTGGTACTTATGACATCCGCCGAAAGGTGAAATGGCCCCATTGGACGCCAACGGCTTCGATGATTGAGCGCAATCCGGAATACGCGCAGTACAGGAATGGTATGGAGCCGGGCCCGAACAATGCACTTGGTTCCCGAGCGTTCTACCTATTCGTCGGTAACCGCGATACTTACTTAAGGATTCACGGCACACCGCAACCCAAGAGCATTGGAGGTCGCGCGAGTTCTGGATGCGTCCGCATGATTATGGCCCATATCAACGATCTCTATCCAAATGTTAAAACCGGCTCGACGGCTTACCTGTATTCTGCCGAAAACAGAGTTAGCGCGCGGACTTAAACGACAACAACACTAGGGCAGCGTCAGCAATCCATGACCAGCGTGAATGTCAGGCTTCACGCGCAACGCAGATCGGACCGCCGTTAGTTGCGCGCAAAGGTAACAGGGTTGTTTCCACAGGACCGCGGTGTTCGTACCAAAAACAATTGTCCTGCGGCGAAAGACGCGCGGACGCCAAATCCTGTCCGGGTGCGGCCAACGCCTCAACCGATTCAGGGATTTTTCCAATCTTGGTGGTTGAAGCACCTGTTCCGGACAATTGAGCGGAGCATCCAGCCGTGACTGAAAGCATCACTATGATGGTCGCAAATTGTTTCTGCATGCGGACAGTCCGTCTTTGATCTTGATTCGTTTATAAAAAGGTCGCATCCGCCGGGATCAGTCGCAAGCCGCGATGGGCTTTCTCGCGAATGGAGGCTGTTCAAAAAAATCGAAATTGTTCTTGAACCTCTAGTTGCTGCAGGTCCTATCTACTGAAGACCACAAAGAGTCGTGAGGTCCATTCATGCCATCCGATAGCAGCCTTCCCGATAACACTCGTGCTGATGTCCAAGATACTTGCCGGAACCAACAGTGCTGCGGCGGCGGGGCAGGCGAGGATGTCGTGCAGTCCGGATCAGCGCCTATAAATGGGAGAAGTTTTCAAGTCTCGGGTCTGGACTGCGCTGAAGAAGTGGCAATCCTGAACCGGGTTGTGGGTCCGAAAGTTGGCGGAACAGAACATATCGTATTTGATGTCATCAATGGCCGGATGACTTTGCTCGAGAGTGCCGGCAATATCTCGAACGACGAGGTCATGCAGTTGGTCGCTGGCACTGGGATGAGTGCAAAGCCCTGGAACGACGACGATGCAGCCCAGATTCAGGCGGCGCATATTGCCCGCCAGCGGCGGTTCACCGCTCTCAGCGGTGGGTTTTGGGCAGCGGGATTCACGTGGCACATCTTCGAGACTGGTATGGGCGGAGTATTTGGTCTGTTCTCGGGGCATGCGGATGTAATGATGCCATTGCCCGAGGTAGCCTTGTTTGCGGTCGCAATCCTGTTCGGTGTCTGGCTCGTGGCGCCCAAGGCTTGGTCTTCACTGCGACGGCTCTCGCCTGACATGAACCTGTTGATGGTGGTGGCTGTCTGTGGCGCAATTGGTCTTGGCGAATATTTCGAAGCGGCAACGGTTGCCTTCTTCTTTTCGCTTTCGCTCTACCTGGAAAGCTGGAGCGTTGGTCGTGCGCGCAATGCGGTGTCAGCGCTTCTGGATCTGGCACCGCCCACAGCACGTGTTATTCGCCCCGATGGCCGCGAAGTGACAATTCCCGCGGCAGAGGTTGCTATCGGCGAACACTTCATTGTGCGCGGAGGCGACCGAGTTCCGCTTGATGGCGAAGTTATCGACGGTACCGGGGCTGTCGATCAGGCTCCGATTACCGGCGAAAGTGCACCAGTCCCCAAGGAGAAAGGCGACGAGGTATATGCCGGCACCATAAATGGCGAAGGCACACTCAAAGTGCGTGCATCAAAAACCGCGTCTGACACCGTACTGGCCAAGATCATCCGCATGGTCGGCGATGCGCAAGCCCGCCGTGCACCAGTCGAGCAATGGGTTACGAAGTTTGCTCGCGTCTATACGCCTATCGTTATGATCCTTGCAGTTGCCATTGCCCTGATCCCGCCGCTTGTCTTGGGAGCATCATGGGGCTTCTGGCTTTACAACGCGCTTGTTCTTTTGGTCATCGCTTGTCCGTGTGCGTTGGTGATCTCTACACCGGTTTCCATCGTTTCGGCGTTGACCGCATCGGCCCGGGTCGGGGTGCTGATCAAGGGCGGGGCCTATATCGAAGCGCCCGGCCGCACTACGGCTCTGGCAATGGACAAGACCGGGACAATTACGATGGGCGAACCCGAAGTGGCGCATATCTATCCTTTGGGAGGTTCGTCCGAGGTTGACTTGCTGAGCAGAGCGGCCAGCCTCGAGGTGCGGTCCTCGCATCCGCTGGCACGCGCCATCCTGACAAGAGCCGAGGTAGAAGGTATTTCCGTGTCCGCGGCAGATGACACCCGCACTGTGCCCGGCCGAGGCCTCGAAGGCCGTTTGGATGGCCTTTCAATTTGGCTCGGCTCCGATCGTTTTGCTATCGAAAAAGGACATGGCCACGAAATCCCATCAGATCTGCGTCACCGTTTGGAAAGCGCCGGTAGCACGCTTGTAGTTGTTGGCGATGAGGCTGGGATCGTCGGCATCCTAGAGATACGAGACCGAATTCGACCCGAGGTCAGAGGCATCGTGGCGCAGCTTCATGCACGGGGCGTGACGTCAATCATCATGCTTACAGGCGATAACGAGCGCACAGCGCTGGCGGTAGCGGCAGAGGTCGGTATCGATGAAGTGCGCGCCGAGCTTTTGCCCGAAGATAAGGTTATGGCGATTGAAGGGCTGGCTGCACGCCATGAGATGGTTGCCATGATCGGTGACGGTGTAAACGATGCACCGGCAATGGCGCGGTCGCACTATGCCATCGCCATGGGAGCAATTGGCTCTGACGCGGCGATTGAAACGGCGGACATTGCTTTAATGACAGACGACATTGGCAAAGTTCCATGGCTCATTGACCATTCTCGTCGAACCATGGCGGTCATTCGGCAGAACATCGGGTTTTCACTGGCGACAAAGGCGTTGTTTGTTGTGCTGGCCGGGTTTGGTGTGGCATCGATGTGGGGCGCCATTGCTGCAGATGTCGGTGTTTCCCTGCTTGTCGTTGCCAATGCCCTGCGGCTCTTAAAAACTGGCAATGGTCTGGCTGAACTGACGGATGCTCACGTGGCTGGTGCTCAAACCGCCCAAAACACGTTAGTTCACGGTCGATGAAAATGGGAAAACAGTGCGAGGGCCGCCAGATTGACAAGACTCGGCTGGCTACCAACGATGCAGGATCCTATTGCGACCGGAAATGTGTCGGGAGATCAAGGGTTTTTCGTTAGTCCGTTTCCCTTGCGGGTATTTGCCATAAATCCTACAGAAGCTGTAACTTTGAATGGAGGCGCACTTGCTCACAATTGGCACCCTTGGGAAAAAGACAGGGACCAAGGTACAGACGATACGCTATTACGAGCAGATCGGACTGATGCCCGAGCCGGGAAGAACCGAAGGCGGCCAGCGGCGTTATAGCAATACCGATCTGGACCGTCTGGCATTTATCCGGCATGCACGTCAGCTGGGCTTTTCGCTTGAGGCGATCCGCGAACTACTGGATCTGTCCGACGAACCAAATCGTCCGTGCGACGAAGCCGACAGTATTGCGCGTCGACAGCTGAAGCAGGTTGAGCAAAGACTGGAGCGCCTCGAAGCGCTACGCACCGAACTGAAACGTATGGTCCACGAGTGTAGCGGCGGGAACACTGCCGAGTGTCGTGTTCTCGAGGTCTTGCGGGACCATTCCGAGTGTCTGACTAACCACGATGAAATAGGTGCCTGACTTCCAAGCACAGTTTAAAAAACCTAAAAAACTATTGATCCTAAAGTCGCTGGAACAATTACCTATCTCTCCTAAACGATTCGAGGAGAGACTATTGCTTGCCAAAGACCCTCTGTTAGCCACTACGCCTCTTTTGGATTTTGAGGCGTTATCGATTGCAAGTCTCATTGCAGACCGCTGCTGACTTTATCGATGCTTTTTCCGGCATTGGATGGCTCTACGCGTTCGGGTCCTCCGCTCAGGGAAGCTCATAGCGCGTTGCGATTGCGCAATCGCATGAAGATGCAACATGACTTTGGCGGGATCGATGCAAATGTCGAACTACAGGAAACATTCCATTCCGAGTGTCAGAATGCGGAAAGTGGTGCCGATCCGGTGGTTCTTGACGAAAACCCTGCCGTGCGGCATGTGATGCTTCCGGGGGGAAATGGCATGTCCGCAATGGCCAGATAGCCTAGCGCGGCATGTATGAACAGGTTTTAGCGTCCAAGCAGTCCCGGTGGCTGCACGCTCCAGCACCGGAAGGTCTATTAGATATGTGCCCTGCACCCGTTGATGCAGATACCCCGCGCGGGTTTATCATCCCGATCGGAGGCGGTGAAGACCGCGTGAAGGAAATGCAGATTCACCGCAAGTTCGTGGAGCTGTCGGGTGGGGCGGATGCCGATATTGTTGTGATCCCGACGGCTTCGATGCTGGAAGAGACCGGGCCAGACTATAACCGCATTTTTTCCGAGCTCGGCGCGGGCAAAGTCGAGTTCTTGCCCATCTCGCGACGGGCCGATTGCGACAATCCTGATTTTGCCGGGATGCTGGACCGGGCGACCGGTATTTTCATGACGGGCGGCAATCAGTTACGACTTTCGGCGATTCTGGGCGGCACGCTCGTAGCGCAGAAAATCCGCCGCCAGAACGCAGCCGGTGTACCGGTCGCCGGAACGTCGGCGGGTGCCTCGATCATGTCCGAGCATATGGTGGCCGGCGGCAGCAGCAACTCGGCTCCGGCCGAAGGCAATATTACGCTGGCACCTGGCATGGGGCTGACAAACGCGGTCATAATCGACCAACATTTTACCCAGCGAAACCGGCTTGGACGCCTGTTAACGGCATCATCTTTCAATCCTTTTCTGATTGGTCTTGGTATTGATGAAGATACCGCCGCCTTTATCGGCCCCGACAACGTGTTCGAAGTTGTGGGCAGTGGAACGGTCACGGTCGTGGACGCCAGTCAGTTGACTCATTCCTCGATGTGGGACGCTCGCCGGGGCGAGGCGCTGAGCCTTTTGGGTCTTCGGCTTGACGTTCTGGGTGAAGGGTGCCGTTATGACCTGACGGCTCGACAGGCGTTTCCGCCGGATGAGCATGTGGCGTTCTGCACTTTGCCGGATTTATCCGGCGACGAGTCCGCCGGGGGGGGGGAACTGAAAAATTAATAAGCGAGGAGCTACATGAAAATAGTCTCAACCAATGTCTTCGTCGGTCCGAATGTCTGGGCAAGCTTTCCGGTTATACGACACGTCATTGATCTGGGAATATTGGAAGAGTGGCCCTCGGCCCGAATTGGTCCGGAATTCATAGATGCGCTCATCGCTGCGCTTCCTGGATTGGCTGAGCATGGATGCTCCTATCGGGAGCCGGGCGGATTTATCCGCCGTCTGCGCGAGGACGAAGGCACGTGGCTAGGTCATGTGCTGGAGCATTGTGCCCTCGAAGTACAGAATGTGGCCGGCTCGGATGTTACCTTTGGCCGAACCCGGGGCACCGGTGAGCCGGGCCAATACAATATGGTTTATGAATATCGCCAGCGCGATGTGGGATTAGCTGCCGGCAAACTGGCGCTTCGGTTGCTGATGCATCTGTTGCCGCAGGGCTTGAAGGATCAGGTTGACTACGATTTCGACGGTGAATTCGACTGGGAGGAGGAACTGCGCAGTTTTGTCCTGCGCGCGCAGCGCAAGGAATTCGGCCCTTCAACAGGGTCATTGGTCAAAGCAGCTGAAGAACGCGACATTCCTTGGATTCGCTTGAATGAAGGCTCGTTGGTGCAATTCGGGCATGGCAAATTTCAGAAACGCATTCAGGCGACGATCACGTCGGAAACCAAACATATCTCGGTTGAAATCTCTTGTGACAAGGAAGACACCCACAATCTGCTGAACGATCTCGGCCTGCCCGTGCCGCAGCAGCGCATGGTTTATTCTGCGCGTGAGGCCATTCGTGCGGCTGAACGGATCGGGCATCCGGTCGTAGTGAAACCGCTAAACGCCAATCACGGGCGTGGCGTTTCGATCAATCTGAATACAGACGAAGAGGTTGAGGCCGGTTTTGCCGAAGCCAAGGAGCATTCCCGCAGCCGTGCCATTCTGGTTGAGAGTTTCATAACCGGGTTCGACCATCGGATGCTGGTGGTGGATAACAAGCTGGTTGCGGTCGCCAAGCGCGTTCCGGGCCACGTAGTTGGCGACGGCAAGCATACGATCGCCGAGCTTGTCGATATCGTAAATCAGGACCCACGCAGAGGTATCGGGCACGAAAAAGTGCTGACCATGCTGGAAATCGACAATCAAGCCAGACGCCTGATGGAAAGCGTGGGCGTAACAGAAGAAACAGTTCTGCCCGACGGCGAGGTTTTCTATCTGCGGTCCACGGCAAACCTGTCTACGGGCGGCACCGCCATCGACCTGACTGATGTTGTCCATCCAGACAATCGCGACATGGCAGAACGCGCAATCATGGCGGTCGGTCTGGACGTGGGTGGCGTTGATTTCCTGATCGACGACATTACCAAGTCTTATAAGGACATCGGAGGAGCAATTGTCGAAGTGAACGCTGCGCCCGGTTTCCGTATGCACGTTGCACCCTCGGAAGGGCAACCGCGTGACGTGGCAGGCAAAGTGATCGACATGCTGTTCCCCGGCAATGAACAGACCCGTATTCCAATCGCCGCAATCACAGGCACCAACGGCAAGACGACCACTTCGCGGATGCTTGGCCACATCATGAAGACCAGCAGCAAAACAGTCGGCATGACCTCGACTGATGGCGTCTACGTTGATGGCAAGCTGAGCGTCAAGGGTGACATGACCGGCCCGAAATCGGCGCAAATCGTCCTGCGTGACCCTATGGTTGATTTTGCCGTGATGGAAACCGCCCGCGGCGGGTTAGTGCGCTCCGGGCTGGGCTACCAACGCTCGAACGTGGCGGCTTGCCTGAATGTTTCGGCGGACCATCTGGGATTGGGTGGCATCAACACGGTTGAAGAACTGGCGGTGGTCAAACGTGTCGTCGTGGAAAGCGCCACTGATACAGCGGTGTTGAATGCCGATGACATCAATTGTCTGAAAATGGCTGATTACGCGAGCGCGGACCAGATTTTCTATGTCACGACCAACCCCGGCCACAGTCTGGTCAAAGAGCACATCAAGGCGGGCGGCAAGGCCATCGTGCTAGAAAAAGGCATGAATGGAGACATGCTGACTATTTACGACAAAGGACTTCATATCCCGGTCCTTTGGTCACATCTGATTCCAGCTACGTTGGAAGGAAAAGCAATCTTCAACGTGCAAAACGCCATGTTCGCCGCCGCGATGGCCTATAGTTTCGGGGTGGATCTGGACAATATTCGCCACGGGCTGCGGACTTTCGATACAAGCTACTTCCAGGCACCGGGACGGATGAATGTCTATGACGAGCATCCCTTCAAAGTAATCCTGGATTACGGGCACAACCCGGCCGCCATGCAGGCAATGGCCGCGCTGGCTGATCAGTTGGAAGTCAAAGGTCGCAGGCTGAGCGTGGTATCGATGCCTGGCGACCGGCGAGACGAAGACGTGGCGGATGCCGGTGCCGCTCTGGCAGGACATTTCGATCACTTCATCTGTAAAGCTGACGACCGGCGCCGAGGACGTGGTCATGACGAGATCCCGCAGATGCTGCGGCAAGCACTCATCGGCGGTGGCACCCCGGACACGGCGATTTCGATCATTCCGGATGAAGTTGACGCGGTGAATGCAGCACTCAACATGGCAGCTCCGGGTGATCTTCTTGTGGTATTTGGCGATGATACGACGCGGTGCTGGAAGCAGATCATCTATTTCAATTCGGACGGCGAGCTGACGGAAGCAGAGACAAAGCCGACGGTAATCCCGGGTGACACTTCGTTCGAGGACATGTTCGACAGCGATCAGAGCCTGATCCGGGACGAGCGCGGTGTACGTCTGGCCCGCGAAATCAGTGAAGATGCGGACTGAGCGGGAGCATCAAGATGGACCGGATCGAAGAGCTTGAAACCGCGCTGACAATTGTTAGTGCGACCCCGGACAATATCCAAGTGGATGATGCCAGACGCCTGACCGGACCCGGCCTGTTGTGGGAAAAGCCCGGCGCGGTGATGGATGTCTTTTGCGAAGCAGACGAAGCGAAGCGCATCGGCGAACTATGGCAACGCCACGCCCGCCGTGTGCTCGACGCGCTCGGTTGGCAGAAGGAGGCGTTCACTTACCGTGTGTTTAAGGGTGGCGTAAACCTCGCGATCTCGGCGCCGATGGACCAACTTTATTCAGCGATCTTTGCTGCTCAGGCCGCCTGGCATTTTTGCGCCGCAGACTTCGCCGGGACCGCATCGGGTGATTTTGAAGCGATGGTCGCTGATATCAAGTCGGTTATGGGCAATGAGGCCAATCCGGCGCTGATCGACCTGATCGACGAGGCGACGACGCTTGGCGTGGACGTTTTGTGTGACGACGATGAAGTCTCGATCGGCCATGGTGCCGGCAGTCAAACCTGGGCGTGGGACGCCTTGCCCGCTCCGGAAGACGTGGATTGGCATCGGCTGCACAACATACCTGTCGCCTTCATCACAGGAACCAACGGCAAGACGACCACGACCCGGCTGCTGGACGCAATTGCCCGCGCCTCAGGGAAGGTGGCCGGACTGACCTCGACCGAGTTTGTACGCGTGGGTGATGAGATACTCGACCGCGGCGATTATTCCGGTCCCGGCGGTGCCCGCATGCTGTTACGTGATCCAAGACTTGAGGTTGCCTGTCTGGAGGTTGCGCGCGGGGGTATCCTGAGGCGCGGTCTTCCAACCCGTGCGGCATCTGCCGCTGCGGTGACCAATGTCGCCAACGACCATCTTGGCCAATACGGCGTGAACACTGTACCGGAATTGGCCCAGGCAAAATTTGCCGTGCACCGTGCCCTGAAACCGGGCGGGGTATTGGCCTTGAATGCAGATGATCCTTTTGTCCGAGATCAGGCCAAACTGGTTACAGGCAACATCTGGTGGTTTTCTCTCGACCCGGATTGCAGTCTGGTCAGCGCGGCGCGTGACAATGGACAATGTTGCGCATATCTACGCGATCAGACGATCGTATTCTTTGATGGAGCGGCCGAGGTGCCGGTGCTGTCGGTTCATGAAGTGCCCCTGACCATGGGCGGCGCGGCGCGCTACAATGTCTCAAATGTTCTTGCAGCCTTGTGTCTTGCCCGTGCTCTTGATGTGCCTATCGATGCCATTCGTACCGGGCTGTCTACGTTTAAATCTGACGCCAGAGACAATCCCGGTCGGTGCAACGAGTTTGCTTATAACGGCGCCAAGGTCTTCGTTGATTTTGCTCATAACCCGCATTCCATTTCCGCTGTCTGTGAAGCCCTGTCCGGCCTTGATGCGAAACGCCGATTCATCATGCTCAGCCATGCAGGCGACCGGTCGGATCAGGATATTCGAGAAGTAACGGAGACGGCGCTGAATTTCCAACCGGATGTCGTCGTCGCCGCTGAGTTGGAAGACTATCTGCGGGGACGGGAAACGGGAGAGATTCCGGACCTGATCGAAAAGACAGCCGCCGATCAGGGCTATGATGTGGAACACGTCCTGAGAGCCAGTTCGCCTTCAAAGGCCGCTTCCATGATCTTGGGGAAGTTGGAACCGGGCGATCTTGCCTTGTTACTGGTTCTGTCCGAAAGGGATTCTGTTCTCGGATTACTCGAAAGCTAACCGGCAGAGCCGGTTTCAGCGCGCGCCGCTTTGTTGTGTCACTATTCCAATCTCTGAAAACCACTCCCGGTCCCAGTGTTTACTCTATGAGAATTCAAAGTATCACGTTTTGAGTGCTCGATGCTTGGACCGGAAATACCTCGCTGAAAAGTCCGAATTCTGCGTCCGGCTAGTGCCTATCATGACAGCAGCCCAAGCATCGTGTCCGGGAGAAGTTGATAAACCCTCCTATACGTTGTTGCCGGTCAGGCCAGCCCGACAACCCGGGCAGAAGGGCTGTGTCGATATCATTTTACCTTGTGGCTAAAGCTGAGCACTTTCCGCAATTGCAAGTCAATCTGTTCGGCGCCGCGGCAACCCTCATGTTCCGGGGTCATATTCAACCAGCCTGTAGCCCGGCAACAGAAGCTCTTAGTATTTCTTGTGAATAAGGATGCTCTGGATTTCCCATTCGCAAGGTGTCCGCAGTCATGACCTCTACAATTTCCCCATTTTGCATTACAGCCAATTTGTCACACATATGTGCAATTACCGGCAGATCGTGCGACACCATCAAATAGGTCAGTCCACGCTGTGCACGCAGGTTAGTTAGCAGGTTGAGTACTTCGGCTTGCACACTGACATCCAAAGCCGAAGTGGGCTCATCCAAGAGCAAAATGTCCGGCTCACCCGCCAGAGCCCGAGCGATTGCAACGCGTTGACGCTGTCCGCCGGACAGCTGGTGGGGATATCGGAAGCGAAACCGCTGACCAAGGCCGACATCGTTCAGCAAGGTCATCACACGTTCGTCAATATTGTCCATTCCGTGCAGACGCAGGGTTTCACTAAGGACCTGATCAACTGTATGGCGTGGATGCAACGAGGCATATGGGTCTTGAAAAACCATCTGAACCGTCCGAAAGAATGGGCGATCTCGTTTTGAGCCGGACAGATTGCGACCTTCGACGCAGATCGAGCCTGACCATTGCGGAGCGAGCCCGGTTATCGCCCGCAGGATTGTAGATTTGCCAGAACCACTTTCACCGACAAGGCCAAAGCTTTCTCCTTCCTTGACGGTAATGTCCGCGTCCCTGACCGCGTCCACGCGGTCATGCGACCCGCCGAACCAGACATTAAGATCTCTGATTTCCAGTGCCGTCATATTATCCTCTGACGCTTGGTGCGTCTGCCCAGGACGGGTCGCGATTCAGAACACTCAGATGGTCCTGTTTTTCGTCAAGCCGGGGCAGCGAATTCAATAGCCCCTGCGTGTATGGGTGTTGGGCTTCGCTCAATCTATTCGCTTGGCAGACTTCGACAATCCGCCCCGCGTACATAATCAGAACGCGGTCGCAGAATTCCGACACCAGGTTCAGGTCGTGGCTGATAAAGATCAGCCCCATTCCGCGTTCCCTGACAAGGTTATCCATAATGCCAAGCACCTGTCGCTGAACGCTGACATCAAGTGCCGATGTGGGCTCGTCCGCTATCAGAATCTTGGGGTCGGGGATCAGCATCATTGCAATCATGATGCGTTGCCCCATGCCCCCTGAAACTTCGTGCGGATAAGCCCGCATGACTCGCTCCGGATCGCGGATCGAAACATCCTCCAACATCTGGATTGCCTTCTTCCGAGCATCGGATTTTGAACCCGAGTTGTGCTGCAGATAGGCTTCCATGATCTGTTCGCCGACTGTGACGACTGGATTTAGTGAAAATTTGGGATCCTGCATGACCATAGAGATTTGCTTGCCGCGAACCGACCGCATTTCTTGTTCGCTGATCTTCAGAAGGTCGCGGCCTTCAAGATTGATGTGGTTGGCCTCGACAATGCCGGGCTTTCGGATCAGCCGCAGAATGGCGCGGCCGGTCATGGACTTGCCAGAGCCGCTTTCCCCAACGATCCCCAACCTTTCACGTCCCAGCGAGAACGAAACGCCACGCACTGCGTCAAACACACCCTGACGGGTAGGGAAACGGACCCAAAGGTCTTCGACATCCAGCAAGGTCATTGCCCACCATCCTTAGGATCCAGAACGTCCCTAAGACCGTCGCCCAGCAGATTGAATGCCAGCGAAACCGTGAAAATTGCCAGTCCCGGCACCGTGGCAACCCACCAATGATCCAAAATGAACCGGCGGCCTTCCGAGATCATTGCCCCCCATTCCGGACTGGGCGGTTGCGCCCCCAGACCCAGGAACCCCAATCCGGCCGCAGCCAGGATGATACCTGCCATGTCCAGTGTTACGCGGACGATCAGTGACGAAATACAAAGCGGCCAGATATGCCGTGTGATAATGCGCAACGGCCCGGCGCCCTGCAGGCGGATCGCGTTGATATAGTCCGTAGAACGAATAGTCAGAGTTTCGGCGCGGGCCATGCGGGCATAGGGAGGCCAGGCGGTCAAAGATATCGCAAGGACTGCGTTTTCGATGCCTGCGCCAAGCGCAGCCACAAATGCAAGCGCCAGAACCAGGCGCGGAAAGGCTAGAAAGATGTCCGTGATGCGCATCAGAATTACATCGGCCCAACCGCCCGCATACCCTGCAACTGTGCCCACCAGAAGCCCGGCGACCGGAGCGATCAGCGCGACCAGTGCCACAATATAAAGCGTGATGCGTGCGCCATAAATCAGCCGTGATAGGATATCCCGGCCAAGGCTGTCTGTGCCCAGCAGGTGCGACTCGGTCCCGATGGGCTGCAGCCGACTGGAAAGATCCTGAACAAACGGATCCTGCGGGGCCAGTACCGGGGCAAGGATTGCCGTGAAAATCAGCGCCACGAGTATAGTCAGCCCAACCATTGCCATGGAATTGGACCGCAAGGTCAACCAGCCTTTGTACAAGCTGGACAACCGGGCGTGGCGGCGAGAAGTGGGTGCGTCGGTCAACAGCCACTGTCGTAGAGTCATGTCGCTCATTTCGACCTCGGGTCAAAGAAACGGTAGAGCAAATCAGAGAATATGTTCAGGCAGATAAAGATCAGCCCGACCACCACCGTTCCGCCGAGAACGGCATTCATGTCAGCACTCAACAACGCCGTGGTGATATAGCTGCCAATTCCGGGCCAGCTGAAGATAATCTCGGTGAGAACCGATCCTTCCAGCAGATTTGCATAGCTCAGCGCGATAACCGTAATGAGCTGAACACGAATGTTCTTGAATGCATGGCGCCAGATCACCTGACGCTCGGACAGGCCTTTGACGCGTGCGGTAATTACATACTCTGCTGAAAGCTGTTCCAGCATGAAGGACCGCGTCATGCGGCTGATGTAAGCCAGCGAGTAGTAGCCCAGCAGCGCGGCCGGCAGAATGATATGGGACATGGCGTTTCGAAACACATCCCATTCCTGTGCCAATGCGCTATCCAACAGTATCAGCCCGGTGCGCGTCGGCACTATGTCCTCATAGAAGATATCCAGACGCCCAGGGCCACCAACCCAGCCGAGAATTCCGTAAAATACCAGCAGGCCCATCAGGCCCAGCCAAAAGATTGGCATGGAATAGCCCACAAGTGCGACCACTCGGGCAACTTGGTCGATCCAGGATCCACGTTTTACGGCGGCAACAACGCCTAGAGGCACGCCAAGAAATATACCGATCAGAACGCCCAATGTTGCCAATTCCAGGGTGGCTGGAAAGACGCGGGCAATGTCCTCGGAAACCGGGCGTGCATTTAGCAAAGAATTGCCAAAATCGCCGTGCAGTACATCCCAAAGATAGTACCAGAATTGAACCAGCAGCGGCTTGTCGAGGCCAAGCTGCTGGTAGACCGCATCATAAGTCGATTGTGATGCACGCTCGCCCACGATAGCCAGCACCGGGTCGATCGGCATTACGCGACCGATAATAAAGGTCACGAACAGAAGGCCCAGCATTGTGATCGCAATGGTCCCAAGAGTTTTCAGAATATTCTTGATCCAATGGATGAGAGGCGCCGAACGGCGCCCCCCTGATGTTCTTTCGGCAAGGGCCATTTACTTGGTTACCTGCCAATACGACGCTGATGTGATCGCCTGACCGGTCGAGAAATCCGTCACGTTTTCGCGCAATGCCGATTGTTCAATCTGCTGGAACATAACGACGAAGGGCGATGTTTCCCGGAATTCCGCCTGAATGGTTTTGTACATATCTGCGCGTTTATCGGTGTCATTTTCGACAACGGCCGCAGCAGTTTTTTCAGTCAGCCCACCAGTGTCCCAGGAATTTCGCCAGGCTAACAGGCCCGTCGCGTTAGCTTCGTCCGAGTTGTCCGGGTTGTAGGCGAATGTACCAGCATTTGTCTGCGGGTCTGGGTAGTCCGGACCCCACGCACCAAGATAGACATCCAGTTCCCGTGACCGATACCGCGCCAAAATCTGCTTGGCGGTTCCGACCGTGATGTTCATCTTGATACCAGCCTGCCCAAGCGCATTTTGCATGGCCTGAGCAATCTCGATCCGCTCTTGCGCTTCGCGAACACCGACCTCGATCTCAAGCCCGTTTACACCTGCTTCGTCCAGCAATGCCTTGGCCTTTTCGATGTCAAAGTTGAATGGGTTCTCATCCGAGGCGCCAAGGTAGGTCTGAGGCAAGAAATTCTGATGGATCGTGTACTGACCTTTCAGGAAGCTGTCGCGCATCCCCTCATAGTCTATGAGGTATTTGAATGCCTGACGAACCTGAGGTTTACTCAGTTCGGGGTGCTTCTGGTTTAGCGAGACATACATCAGACGGCCTTTCAGCTCGTCTGCTATCTTAACCCCTGCTGCTGATGAAACACCGGCTACGTCTTCTGGATTCAGGTTGCGGGCAACGTCAATATCACCGCGTTCCAGTAGCAAGCGCTGACTGGCGCTTTCCTGAACATGCCGCACAACCACGCGCTCCATCGCTGGAGCGCCCAGGTAGAAATCAGGGTTCGATTTCAGCGTCACGCTTTCGTTCGGTTTCCAACTGACCAGGCTGTAGGCACCCGAACCAGCGGTGTTGGTTTTGAGCCATTCATTGCCCAGATCACCATCCTTGTCGTTCTCCATGACCGTCTTCTTGTCGACGATTCCGCCAATAGTTGAGGTCAGGCAGTTCAGAACAAATGACGTGGCATAAGGTTTGTCCGTGGTGATGGTCAGGGTATCACCGTCCGCTACGATTGTTTGCTCGACATTGTCCGGTGTGAACCCGAACTGCGTCAGGATAAAGGCCGGTGTTTTGTTCAGGATGATTGCGCGGCGCAATGAGAACTGCACATCCTCGGCTGTCACCGGGTTTCCAGAGTGAAACGTCAACCCCTCACGGATTTTGAAGGTGATGGATTTTCCATCCTCGGACACGTCCCAGCTTTCTGCAACATCCGGCTGGAACCCGGCATCCAGGTTCAACGGGTCGAAATTCACCAGTTTCTGATAAACGTTCCGACTGACATCCGATCCTGCGAACTCAAAGCTCTCGGCAGGATCCAGTGTCGTGATGTCGTCGATACGGTTTGCGATGACCAGCATGTTTGGTGGCGTTTCTGCCATCGCCGAAGTCGAGGTAACGGCCAGCGCCAAACCGAGCGCCGCACCAGTAAGCAATCTATTAAATGCGTTCATTTTGTCCTCTCTGTCACTATGTCTTTCATTGGCGGTCACGATCCCCAGGTCTTTTCCAGAACACGCAACCAGTTTTTATGGCACAGCTTCTTTATGAGCTCTTCGCCATAGCCATGGCGCACCATGGCATCTCTTAGTCGGGGCAGCATTGAGATGTCGGTTACGTCGTCCGGCACCACGGCCCCGTCATAGTCCGACCCGAGGCCAACCCGGTCTTCGCCCAGTATTCCGATCAAGTGGTCAAGGTGCCGCAGAACCTGCGCCAACGGCACATCGGATAGCATCCGCCCGTCTTGACGCAGAAATGCAGCGGCGAAGTTCAGGCCCACCATCCCGTCGCTTTCTGCAATCGTTCGCAATTGATCATCGGTCAAATTGCGCGCGTGCGGGCAAATGGCATGCGCGTTTGAGTGGGTGGCCACCAGTGGTGCATCCGAATAACGCGCGACATCCCAGAACCCTTTTTCATTGAGGTGGGACAAGTCCAACATGATGCCAAGCGCGTTGCAGCGGCGCACCAATCTCAAACCATGGTCAGTCAACCCCTCGCCAGTGTCAGGTTCCGACGGGTACCTGAAGGGAACGCCATGGCCAAATATGTTTGGCCTGCTCCAGACCGGTCCGATGGACCGCAGCCCCGCTGCGTAAAACACATCAAGTGCGTGCAGATCGGTGTCGATGGCTTCGGCGCCTTCGATATGAAAAATTGCGGCTATTTGGTTTTGCGCCATGCAATCGCGAATATCTTTCGCCGTTCGGACCACACGCAGGCCGTTCAGACGCTCCAGCTCGAACAAAATGGCTGCCTGGCTCAATGCAGCAGGCAAGGCGTCTTCAGCTTCGATCTGATCCGGCAACGGCAGGTCGTATTCTGGGCGGACCATTTCTTCCATCTTTGCATCCGCATCCATCGGGGACGGAACCCAGACAGCAAAAAAACCACCACCGAACCCGCCGGCGCGGGCCTTTGGCAGGTCGATGGCACCGCTGCGACCCGACAGGAACTGCGTTGCTTCAGGCAAACCGCCAGCCTTGGCAAGTTTTGACAGAACATCGTTGTGCCCATCAAAGATCAGGGGGAAGGAATTCGCCATCGTGTCGCTTTTTCAAGTCTCAATTCGACACACGCTAGCAGACAAGATCTCATTGTTGATATTTAAAACGATGAGTTTTACTCATTGAACTAGTCGTTTTCATGAGGCCGCGCAGCAATGGGAAAGCCCCGAAGTTGGCATTCGTTACCCGAGTACCAGGCGCTTCGTGCGCTCATGCAGGCCGGTACGACAGCTGCAGCAGCGCGGCAGCTCGGGTTGTCGCAATCTGCAATCAGCCGATCGATCGGTAGCCTCGAGTCACGTTTGGGAAAAACTCTGTTCGAACGTGACGCAGGCAGGTTACGTCCCACACAAGAGGCCGTTCGTCTGAATCTCCGCCTGGATCCGCTGTTCGAGGCATTGGATCGGATTGATGGCCCAAGCGAGACTGTGCAGGAAACCCTTCGGCTCGTCGCCCCGCCCAGCTATGCCCACCGTTACCTCGTTTCTCTTATTGCCAGCTTCCTAAGGAGTAATCCGGGTTTTTTTGTTAATCTGGAAGTAACGACGTCGGAAATGGTAACACTTGGTGTTCTGGAAAACCGTTTTGATCTCGCTGTAACTGGTATCGAGCAAAGCCGTGCAGGAATTAAGCTTATTCCATTCCGCGCGTCGCCCGCGGTTTGCGTAATGCGCCCTGAACATGAGCTTTCGCAGCGCGACTCACTCACACCATCGGATTTGCATCAACAGGACCTGATTGCCTTGACTTATCGGCATGGTCGGCGCGGGCAGTTGGACCGTCTGTTGCATCAAGCCCGTTCTGAGCCAAGGATTGTCGCCGAAGTTTCGACCTCTTTCGCGGCGGCGGACATGGCGCGTGAAGGTCTGGGCCTAGCCGTCATTAACCCGTTTCCGGTCTACATGTACCGCGCGCCCGATTTGTCTTTTGTGCGGTTCGATTCACCTTTGCGGTATCGCGGGCATTTCGTCGTGTCAGACCAGCGACCGATACCAAGGATCGCACGGGCATTCATGCGGCATCTTCGCCTGAATACCCCACCCGATCCATTCTCAGAGCGAGGCTAACACTGCTTCGAGCCAGGTCCTTCTACCAGAGAACTTGAAGGATCGCCTCTTGCTTAAAAGCTTTAAGCTCAAAATATTTTAACTTGAAGCGTTGCCCGACTCGCTCTACCGTTCCTGTCATCGACACTGATAGGAGAACGCCAGCAATGCGCATTGCATGTCTCGGTGGTGGCCCAGCCGGTCTCTATTTTGGGATCTCGATGAAGCTTCGCGATCCGAACGCAGAGGTTGTTGTGTTCGAGCGAAACCGCTCGGATGACACGTTTGGTTGGGGTGTCGTACTGTCGGATGAAACGCTGGATAACCTGGAGCAGAACGATCCGGTCAGTGCTGAATCCATCCGCAGCCACTTTGCGTATTGGGATGATGTGGCGCTTGTTCACAAAGGGCAAAGAACGGTTTCTAGCGGGCATGGATTCTGCGGCATCGGACGCAAGCAACTTCTGCTGATTTTGCAAAAGCGAGCGCGCCAGCTGGGTGTGGACGTGCGCTTTGAAACCGAAGTCGAGACAGCTTCCGCGTATATGGACGACTTCGACATTGTAATCGGTGCGGACGGCTTGAACTCAAAAACGCGGATGGAGTTTGCTGAGGTTTTCAAACCCGATATTGATCAGCGACTGTGCCAGTTCGTATGGCTGGGAACGCATCAGAAGTTCGACGATGCATTTACCTTTATCTTTGAAAACACGGATAAAGGCTGGGTTTGGGCGCATGCCTATCAGTTTGACCCGGACACGGCGACTTTCATCGTCGAGTGTACACAGGAAACATTTGACGCCTACGGATTTGGTGAAATGGACCAGCAGGAGTCAATTGCCGTATGCGAAGAGATATTCAAAGAGCATCTGGGCGGGCACAACCTGATGACCAATGCAAACCATATCCGTGGTTCGGCATGGCTGAGGTTCCCACGCGTTTTGTGTGAAAAATGGAGCTACAAGAACGTAGTTCTTCTGGGCGACGCAGCCGCGACCGCTCATTTTTCAATCGGATCGGGTAGCAAGCTGGCGATGGAAAGTGCAATTGCACTGGCCGACTACATCGTTGGAGAGGATACGCTCGAGGCGGCTTTCTCCCGGTATGAAGACGAACGCCGTCTGGAAGTCTTGCGGTTGCAATCGGCTGCCCGCAACTCCTTGGAGTGGTTCGAGGATGTAGAGCGTTATCTGGATCTCGATCCGGTTCAGCTGAATTACTCCATGCTGACGCGGTCTCAGCGAATTAGCCACGAGAACCTGCGTGAACGGGACGCCGATTGGCTGGGAAGCGCCGAGTCATGGTTCATGGAGCAAGCAGGGGAGTGTGTGAATAGCCCCGCCCGCGCGCCGATGTTCGCACCTTTCCGCTTGCGCAACATGCGCCTGAAGAATCGGATCGTCGTTTCGCCCATGGCGCAGTATAAGGCGGTCGACGGCTGTCCGACGGATTGGCACCTGATCCACTACGGGGAACGCGCCAAAGGTGGTGCCGGCCTGATCTATACCGAAATGACCTGTGTCTCGGCTGCCGGGCGTATCACGCCGGGGTGTCCTGGGCTGTACGCCCCCGAACATGAGGCCGCGTGGCGGCGCCTGACAAAATTCGTGCATTCGGAAACGGACGCGAAAATCTGTTGTCAAATTGGCCATTCCGGTCGCAAAGGTTCCACCCAGATTGGTTGGGAGGGTATGGATCAGCCCTTGAGTTCGGGCAACTGGCCCCTGCTGTCTGCTTCTGCAATCCCATGGTCTGATAACAATGCAGTTCCCAAAGCGATGGATCGAGGGGACATGGACGCTGTGAAGGCCGAGTTTGTCGCCGCGGCAGAGATGGCCAACCGCGCGGGTTTTGACATGATCGAACTGCACGCGGCTCATGGCTATCTGATCTCATCTTTCATCTCGCCACTGTCGAACAAGCGCGATGACGAGTACGGTGGCAAACTGGAAAACCGCATGCGTTATCCGCTGGAGGTATTTTCAGCGATGCGTGCTGTCTGGCCGGAAGAGAAACCGATGGCCGTGCGCATTTCGGCCAACGACTGGGCTGGTGAAGACGGAGTGACAGCAGAAGAGGCCGTTGAAATTGCGGCAATGTTTGAGGCGGCAGGCGCAGACATTCTGGATGTATCCGCCGGCCAGACGTCGGCGCAGGCCAAACCCGTTTATGGCCGTATGTTCCAGACGCCGTTTTCCGACCGTATCCGAAATGAGCGCGGCATCAAGACAATGGCAGTCGGCAATATTTACGAGCCTGACCACGTGAATTCGATCCTGATGGCGGGCCGTGCCGATCTGGTCTGTCTGGCCCGTCCACATCTTAGCGATCCCTATTGGACCTTGCATGCAGCCACGGCGATTGGAGATCGGCAGGAGCAATGGCCTAAACCTTATGAAGCAGGTCGTGATCAGACCTGGCGACTTGCAGACCGAGAAGCAGAGATGGTGGGCAAGGTATGAACCATGTTGTGATCTCTGGCGGTGGAACGGGTGTCGGGGCCGACATCGCGCAGAGCTTTGCCAGGCAAGGATCCGAGGTCACGATATTGGGGCGGACCGAAGCCACGTTACAGGCTCAGGCTCTGCACTATCAAATCTGTGACGTAACCGATGCAACTCAGGTTAAATCTGCTTTCGATGCGGCACGTGCCGAACGAGGGCCATTCTCAGCGGTGATTGCGAATGCGGGTGCTGCAACCTCGGTTCCGTTTCAGAAAATGACATCAGATGACCTGCGCGCGATGACCGAGGTAAACCTCGTAGGTGTATTCAATGTTTGGCAAGCCGGATTGCAGGATATGCTGGCCGCAGGCAAGGGGCGACTGGTGGCCATTGCATCAACAGCCGGGCTGAAGGGCTATCCATATGTTTCCGGCTATTGTGCTGCAAAGCACGGGGTTGTCGGCCTCACTCGATCCCTTGCGATCGAGCTGGCAAAAACGGGTGTAACCGTAAACGCGGTCTGCCCTGGGTTCATTGAAACACCTATGCTGGAACGGTCGATCGAAACTATCGTTGAGAAAACAGGAAAGAGTTCGGAACAGGCGGCCGCATTGCTCTATCAAGGCAACCCGCAACGTCGCTTTATCCAGACCGATGAGGTAACAAGCGCAGTGATGTGGTTGTGCTCTGACGCAGCAAAATCAGTGAATGGGCATACGCTCAGCCTTTCAGGGGGTGAGATATGAACCAAAATCTCGCTCAATTGCCGCTGGAAGATTCCTCGAAAGAAAGGCTGCGTCTGTGGCTGCGTTTGCTCAAGACCACACGGTTCATAGAAGCAACATTACGAGAGAATTTTCGCGATCAGTTCAATACGACCCTGCCCAGATTTGATGTCATGGCAGCGCTTTCACGCTTTGAAGACGGATTGAAGATGAGCGAAATCTCGGGCGTGCTGCGGGTATCGAATGGCAATGTCACCGGTATCGTGGACCGTCTTGCGGAAGACGGATTATTGGTTCGGATGTCGGTGCCTGGTGATCGGCGCGCGCATCGAGTGTTGATGACCCAGAAGGGGCGCGAGGAGTTTGCCCGCCAGGCCGACGCTCATGAGGCGTGGATCAATGAACTGTTGGGTCAATTTTCCGCTGAAGAGGCCCGCGCGATTACCACAGAATTCAGCATGCCAGAGGTTTCCGATGCGAAGTGACGTCAAACATTTTCAGTGCGAGGTTAACGCGCGTGTCGCGACCGTCAGGCTCGATCGGCCCGATCGCAAGAACCCCTTGACGTTCGAGAGCTATGCCGAACTGCGCGATTGGTTTCGGGATCTGGTCTATGCGGATGATGTGGATGCGGTTGTGTTCGCGTCGAACGGTGGCAACTTCAGCTCGGGGGGTGATGTGCATGATATTATCGGCCCGCTGACGCGCATGACCATGAAGGACTTGCTGGCGTTCACACGAATGACCGGAGATCTGGTCAAGGCGATTGTAAACTGTGGCAAGCCGGTGATTGCCGCTGTGGACGGTATTTGTGTTGGGGCAGGGGCGATCATAGCGATGGCCTCGGACCTGCGCATTGCGACGCCCGAAGCGAAATGTGCGTTTCTCTTTACGCGTGTCGGGTTGGCCGGGTGCGACATGGGGGCTTGTGCGATCCTTCCTAGGATCATCGGGCAGGGGCGCGCGGCTGAGTTGCTTTACACTGGCAGGTCGATGAGCGCCGAAGAGGGCGCCGCTTGGGGCTTCTACAACCGGATTGTTGGTGCCGACCAGTTGGATGCAGAAGTGCAGCAAATGGCCAACCGTATCGCAGCGGGGCCAAATTTTGCACATATGATGACCAAGACAATGTTGGCGCAGGAATGGTCAATGTCGATCGAACAGGCGATCGAGGCCGAAGCGCAGGCACAGGCCATCTGTATGCAGACAGGCGATTTTGAGCGGGCTTACAAAGCCTTCGTCGCCAAGGATAAACCGGTATTCGAGGGCGACTGATGGCGGATAAAACTTTCCTTTCCTGGCCGTTTTTCGAAGACCGCCACCGCGATTGGGCCAGACGGGTTGAAGAGGTGGCGCAAGGGCTCGCAATTGATCATGCGGATACAGATGCTGCATGCCGCACGCTGGTTAAGGAATTGGGCGCCGCAGGGGTCTTGCAGCCAACGGCAAGTGAAAACGGCGCTCTTGATGTGCGAACGCTTTGCTTGTCTCGCGAGATTCTGGCACGGCATGACGGTTTGGCCGATTTCTCGTTTGCGATGCAGGGATTGGGAACGGGTGCGCTTTCCTTGTTTGGAACCGACGAACAAAAGTCTGCGTGGCTGTCGCTAACGCGCAGTGGTCAGGCAATTTCGGCGTTTGCTCTGACCGAACCGCAATCGGGATCGGATGTGGCGAATTCCACCATGACAGCCACACGCGATGGCGATCAGTTCGTTCTGAGCGGCAAGAAGACCTGGATATCAAATGGCGGAATTGCAGATATCTACACACTCTTCGCCCGCACCGGAGAGGCGCCGGGAGCAAAAGGACTTTCAGCGTTCGTTGCAACACCCGATCTTCCCGGCTTCAATATTGTCGAGCGGCTGGACACCATCGCACCGCACCCACTTGCAACGCTGCACTTTGATGACGTTCGTATTCCGGCCTCGGCAATGATCGGGCCGCCTGGGGCTGGGTTCAAAATTGCCATGTCGGTGCTGGATGTATTTCGGTCCACGGTCGCTGCGGCGGCCCTTGGGTTTGCACGTCGCGCGTTGGACGAAGCGCTTGCACGCGTCACTGATCGGCATGTTCAGGGCGCACCGCTATTCGATTTGCAAATGGTGCAGGGCCATATCGCTGAAATGGCACTGGATATCGACGCAAGTGCCTTGCTGGTCTACCGAGCAGCGTGGACGAAAGACAGTGGTGCCACCCGCGTTTCACGCGAGGCTGCGATGGCCAAACTGTTCTCGACCGATCAGGCGCAAAAGGTCATCGACACAGCGGTTCAGCTGTTTGGAGGCGACGGGGTGCGGTCTGGCACTGCCGTTGAAACGCTTTATCGCGAGATCCGCGCGCTTCGCATCTACGAGGGCGCGTCCGACGTGCAAAAGGTCATCATTGCGCGACAGGCTATGATGGCACATCAGGGAGGTTCGTAGTGCTCAGCCAATCAGCTCATATAGACACGTTTGCGCGTGACCATCTGCCCCCGTTCGACCAATGGCCGGATTTCCTGCTTGAGGGATTTGAATATCCGGAAATCCTGAACGCGGGCTACGAGCTTACGGATGCGATGGTCGAGAAAGGATTTGGGGACAACACAGCGCTGATTGGTAATGGACGCCAGCGTACCTACAAAGAGCTTACCGATTGGACAAACCGTCTGGCCCATGTGTTAGTCGAGGATCTTAGGGTCCAGCCCGGCAACCGTGTTCTGATCCGTTCCGCCAACAACCCGGCCATGGTCGCGTGCTGGCTGGCCGCGACAAAGGTCGGCGCGGTTGTAGTCAACACGATGCCGATGTTGCGGGCTGGTGAACTGAGCCAGTACATCGATAAGGCTGAAATCCAGTTTGCCCTTTGCGATACACGCCTGATGGAAGAAATGGAGCTTTGTGCAAAGGACAGCCAGTTTTTGACGAAGGTGATCGGTTTCGATGGCACCTCTAATCATGAGGCGGAACTGGATCGGTTGGCGCTTGAAAAACCGGTGAAGTTCGATTGCGTGCAAACCGGGCGCGATGACGTTGCGCTTTTGGGATTCACTTCTGGTTCTACCGGTGAGCCCAAGGCGACTATGCACTTTCACCGCGACCTGCTGATCATCGCCGACGGATATGCGCGCGAAGTTTTGGGGGTGACGCCGGATGATGTTTTTGTCGGATCTCCCCCCCTTGCGTTTACATTCGGCCTTGGAGGACTCGCGGTATTTCCGCTGCGGTTTGGTGCGACGGCGACTTTACTGGAACAGGCGTCGCCTCCGGGCATGATCGAGATCATCGAGAAGTATAGGGCTACGGTCTGCTTTACGGCTCCGACGGCGTACCGCGTGATGCTGCAGGCAATGGAAAAAGGCGCTGATTTGTCCAGCCTGCGCGCCGCGGTTTCAGCCGGAGAGACTTTGCCTAAACCGATCTACGATGATTGGATTGAGCAGACGGGCAAACCGATGCTCGACGGAATTGGCGCGACCGAATTGCTCCATATCTTTATCTCAAACAGGTTTGATGATCACAGGCCTGCCAGCACCGGTAAGCCGGTAACAGGTTACGAGGCAATGGTGCTGCGAGAAGATGGGTCTGAGGCAGATATCGACGAAGTCGGCAGATTGGTTGTCCGAGGGCCTACGGGTTGTCGGTATCTGAACGACGAACGTCAGGCAGACTATGTGACGGATGGATGGAATATTACCGGCGACAGTTTTTGCAAAGACGCCGACGGCCGTTTTCATTTTGCCGCACGCAATGACGATATGATCCTCTCCTCAGGCTACAACATAGCCGGGCCAGAGGTTGAAGCGGCGCTACTATCTCATGAGGCCGTGGCCGAATGTGCCGTAATCGGAGCGCCGGACGAAGAACGAGGGAACATCGTCGAGGCGCATGTGGTTCTGACCGAACAGGCCGAAGCTTCTGATGAGATCGTCAAAGCGCTTCAGGACCATGTCAAATCTGTCATCGCTCCTTACAAGTATCCGCGCTCTGTCCGGTTCTGCAGAAGTCTTCCTAAAACTCAGACAGGGAAAGTGCAACGGTTCAAGCTGAGATCCACGATAGAAGGTTCGCAATGAAGTTTCGAATAACCGTCCGAAATCGAGTCTGAAACGGGTGTTCAGAACGCCTGAGTTTTGTATGAAGTAATAAGACCAACAAGGGAGAAACAAATGAAAAAATTTCTATTGGCCGCTGCTGCATCGGCCCTTTGCGCAACAGGCGCACTGGCTGAGGTCAAAGTAGGGATGATCACGACTTTGTCCGGCGGGGGTGCGGGTCTTGGGATCGACGTCCGTGATGGATTCATGCTGGCGATCGCACAATCTGGTCGTGACGACATCGAAGTCGTGATCGAAGACGATCAGCGCAAACCAGACATCGCGGTGCAGCTTTCCGACAAAATGATCCAGTCTGAACGCGTCGACGTGATGACAGGGATCATCTGGTCCAACCTCGCGATGGCGGTTGTCCCTGCTGCCGTAAACCAGAATGTCTTCTACCTGTCTCCCAATGCCGGTCCTTCTCCACTTGCGGGTAAGGGCTGCCACCAGAACTATTTCAACGTCGCATGGCAGAACGACAATTTGCACGAAGCGGCAGGGGCTTATGCCAACGATGCGGGTTACAAAAAAACCTTCATCATGGCGCCTAATTATCCCGCAGGAACCGACGCGCTGACTGGATATAAACGGTTTTTCAAAGGTGACCTGGCTGGTGAAGTGTATACCAAGCTTGGTCAGACAGACTATGCAGCAGAGATTGCGCAGATACGGGCGAGCGATGCAGACAGCGTCTTTTTCTTCCTGCCCGGCGGCATGGGGATCTCGTTCCTCAAGCAATACGCTGACAGCGGCGTCGACCTTCCTGTTGTTGGGCCTGCCTTCAGCTTTGATCAGGGAATCCTTCAAGCCGTTGGTGATGCAGCGCTTGGTGTTGTGAACACGTCGCAGTGGAACAAGGATATCGAAAATCCAACCAATGCAGCCTTTGTCGAAAGCTTCCAGGCGGAATACGGCCGCTTGCCATCGCTTTATGCAAGCCAAGGGTTTGACACCGCAAACCTGCTGTTGTCTGCACTTGAGAAAGCAGAACCTTCGGATGCTGATGCATTCCGAGTTGCACTGCGAGCTGCTGACTTCGACAGCACACGCGGGGACTTCGCCTTCGGTCCGAACCACCACCCGGTTCAAACAATCTATGCACGTGAGGTGATCAAGGAAGGCGATGTCTTCACCAACAAGATCATCGGCGCAGCGCTGGAAAGCCACTCGGACGCCTACGCGGCCGATTGCAAAATGTGATCGATCCCTGCCTGCCTTCTCGCTGAAGGCAGGCAGATACCCGGAGTTTCCATGTCCTCGATCCTGATTATCGAGCAGATCCTCAACGGACTGCAGTTTGGCGTTATGCTCTTTTTGATGGCTGCGGGCCTGACGCTGATCTTCGGCGTTATGGGTCTGATCAATCTGGCCCATGGCTCGCTATACATGGTCGGAGCCTTCGCTGCGGCTGCTGTTGCAGGTGCGACAGGTTCATTCGTTCTGGGCCTCATAGCGGCGCTTTCCGCTGCAGCACTAGCGGGCGCGATTATCGAAATGGCCGTCATTCGGCGGCTGTATGACGCCGCGCATCTGGATCAGGTCTTGGCCACCTTTGCGCTGATCTTGATATTTTCAGAGGGTACGCGTTGGGTTTTTGGCTCCTTCCCGCTGTTTCTGAATATACCGGAGGCGCTGTCCGGTCCCGTGACATTGCCCGGCGGAATTGAATATCCGCTGTATCGCCTGACCCTTATCATGATCGGGATGGCGGTTGCAGGCGGGCTTTGGTTGCTCATTGAACGTACCCGCATTGGTATTCAGATACGCGCTGGCGAAAATGATCGGGAGATGATCGCCGCATTAGGTGTCGATATCTCTAAGCTCTACACTCTGGTCTTTGCTCTTGGTGCAGCCCTCGCCGGTCTGGCTGGTGCACTGGTGGGCGCAATTCAGTCGGTTCAGGTCGGTATGGGTGAGCCGGTGCTCATTCTGGCCTTTGTCGTCATCGTCATTGGCGGTATCGGGTCGATCCGGGGGGCATTTATCGGGGCCCTTCTGGTCGGGCTTACTGATACATTGGGCGGCGTGTTTCTGCCTGAATTGTTCAAACTGTTCATGGATACGGGCGCAGCGCAGAAAAGTGGCTCGGCGATTGCATCGATGGGAATTTACATACTGATGGGTCTGGTGCTGATCTGGCGTCCCACCGGTTTGTTCGGAGCACGCGCATGAGGCTTGATGAACGATATATCAACACCCTCGTGCTGATCGGGCTGTTGGCACTGCCGCTTTGGGCCTTGGCAATGGACGAGCCGTTTACGATCACTCTGGTGACGCGAGCGGTGATCCTTGCTCTGGCAGCGGTCGGATTGAACCTCGTTCTGGGCATCGGTGGGATGGTCAGCTTTGGCCACGCCGTTTTCTTTGGGGTGGGTGGCTATTCCATGGGCGTCCTTGCCTACCATGCGCAGACCTACACCGCGCTGGATCTTGGGTTCTTCGAGACGGGTGGCACCAACTCAATGCCCGTCATCTGGATTGTTGCGATGATCCTGTCGGCGATTGTTGCGTTCTTTATCGGCCTTCTGTCCCTGCGAACATCCGGGGTCTACTTCATCATGATTACGCTCGCCTTTGGGCAGATGTTCTATTATTTCGCGATCTCCTGGGCGCAGTACGGGGGCGAAGACGGGCTTTCGATCTATGTTCGCAACGGCTTCCCGGGTTTAAATACGCTGGTTCCGATCCAGTTCTTCGGCATCTGTTTTGTCCTGTTATGCATCGTGCTCTTTTTCTTCGCGCGGCTTCAGGCGTCACCCTTTGGCCTGGCACTGAATGCAGCCCGTCAGACCAATGCGCGGGTTGAGACTGTTGGGTTGAACCCGATGCGCCTGAAGCTGCTGGCTTTTGTGATCTCTGGCGCGATAACCGGGCTGGCGGGGGCGTTGTTTGCCGATCTGAACCGCTTTGTGTCACCCACGATGTTCAGCTGGCAATTGTCCGGGGAACTGATCGTTCTGATTATCATCGGCGGGGTCGGTCGTCTAATGGGGCCGGTCATCGGCGCCTGTGTTTTTGTTGCGCTTGAACATTTTCTTGGTGAGCTTACCGAGTTCTGGCATGTCTATTTGGGCATCATTCTTCTTTGCATAGTTTTGTTTGGGCGCGGAGGATTGACCGGCCTGCTGACCGGCAAGGAGGGCGCGCATGTCTGAGCCGATCCTTGCAACCCATGGCCTGAACAAGAGCTTCGGGGCACTCAAGGCAACGAACGATGTGTCGATTGACCTGAAGGCCAAAGAAATCCACGCGATAATCGGGCCTAATGGGGCGGGTAAATCAACGCTAATCAAGCAGATTTGCGGTGGAATCAAACCGGATTCCGGGCGCGTCATGTTTTGCGGGCAGGATGTGTCCAACAAGACAACGCAGTCGCGCGCGCGGGCAGGTTTGGGTCGGACATTCCAGATTTCTGACTTATGCATGGAAGATACCGTTTTGGAAAATGTCGTTCTGGGCGCGATGGGTTCCGAAGGCTCGGCCTGGCGGTTTTGGCGCGGTGCTCTGAAAACAAAAGCCCTTTGCGAAAAAGCCGAAGCAGCCTTGACCCGCGTCGGCCTTGTTGACGAGCGCGAGACGCGTTGTGCCAACCTCAGCCATGGGCAGCGGCGGCAGCTGGAAGTTGCGGTTGCGCTGACGCTTTCACCGCGTGCTTTCATCATGGACGAACCGATGGCGGGGTTGGGCGCTGAAGGTTCCAAACGTTTGACCGGTTTTCTGGATGGTTTGCGTGAGGAAGCTCCGATCCTGCTGGTAGAACATGACATGGACGCGGTCTTCGCCCTGGCGGATCGGATCAGCGTGTTGGTCTATGGCAAAGTCATAGCCACCGGGACAGCCGATGAGATACGCAGCAGCCGCGAGGTGCGCGAAGCCTATCTGGGGGATGAGGCATGAGCTTTCTGACCGTCCAGAACCTCACAGCCACATATGGTGTAAGCCAGGCTTTGTTCGGTGTTGACCTGACTATGGCCGAGGGCGAGGTGACAGCCCTGATGGGGCGCAATGGAATGGGAAAAACAACCACCGTCAAAGCGATCTGCCAAATGATCAGGTCCAAAGGGACACTTACCCTGGATGGGCAGAATTTGCATGACTTTCCCAGTCACAAGGTCGCCCGCAAAGGGGTTGGCCTTGTTCCCGAGGGGCGCCGTTGTTTTGCCGATTTGACCGTGCGCGAAAATCTGATTGCCGCGGCTCGGCCCGGAGACTGGACCATGACCAAAGTGACGGAGCTGTTCCCAAGGCTGGGTGAGCGGGAAGGTCAGCGCGCTGTGTCTCTTTCCGGCGGCGAACAGCAGATGCTTGCAATTGGTCGTGCGCTGATGACCAACCCACGCCTGCTGATACTTGATGAGGCGACCGAGGGCCTTGCCCCTATCATACGGCAAGAGATCTGGGCCGCACTGCGCCGCCTAAAGCAGGAAACCAGCGTTGCGATCCTGCTAATCGACAAATCTCTCAGGGAGCTGGCATCAGTTTCGGACAAAGCCGTTATTCTGGAGCGCGGTAAGACAGTTTGGTCTGGCGATATGGCTGGTCTTACCCCCGAAATCTCCGAAAAGTATGTGGGGGTCTGATGACATTTGAGTTCCACCAGAAAGTACTGTTCAAGCACTGCGATCCTGCCGGGATCGTTTTCTATCCACGATATTTTGAGATGATGAACGATTGCGTCGAAGCATTTTTCGACGAAGTGCTGAATTCGCCGTTTGAGCAGATGCATCAGCACGGTGGAGTACCAACGGCCCAGATCGAAACCCGGTTTTCTGCGCCCAGCAGACACGGTGATCAACTGTTCCTGCGGCTTATCATAACGAAGATAGGCCGCAGTTCTGCCGGCTACACTATGACTGCACATTGCGGAGATGAACTGCGCTTTACGACGACGGCTACGCTTGTGCATGTCGCCACAAACGGTCGTTCGTTGGCGTGGCCGGAAACACTTCGCACCAGATTAACCGCATTCAAGGACCAAGCGTCATGAGCCATCAAACGATCCATCCAAGTGGCTGGCTGCCCGCTAAAGGCTATGCCAACGGCGTCCTGACCAAGGACGGAACTTTGCATATCGGCGGCCAGATCGGCTGGGATGCCAACAAGAAGTTTGTCGAAGGCGGGTTTATCGAACAGATGAAGCAAGCGCTTTGCAACATCGCGGCTATTGTCGAAGAAGCAGGTGGGCAAGTGAGCGACGTGACCCGGCTGACCTGGTTCGTGACTGACAAAAACGAATATCTCGCACGGCAGGCCGAAGTTGGTGCAGCTTACCGTGAGGTGTTCGGCAGGCACTTCCCAGCCATGTCGATGATTATCGTTGCTGGGTTGGTAGAAGATGAAGCATTGGTCGAGATTGAAGCAACGGCGCATCTGACATAACCAGGCCGGTTGCGTGAGTTTACGAAGCGAAATTGGTAACCCTGATGTCGGCGTCGGAACTTATGCGACCCGATCCAAATTGCTGTAAACTGGCTGGAAAGCAAAGTAACTCAACTTTTTAGCCATCTGAGTGGGAGCACCGTCCAATGTCCCGGATCAAAGTGAACCTCATTGGCGCCGGGCGTGTTGGAAAGACGCTGATCAGTCTTATCGGCGAGGATCCGAACTGTGAAATTCAATCTGTCCTGAGCGCAAGTCACCGATCCGCAATTGAAGCAGTACAATTGGCTGGGGCAGGACAGGCGATTGGGGGATTTAACGAGCTGAAGGCAGCCGACCTTTGGGTCCTGGCCGTCCCCGATGGTCAAATTGCGTCTGTGGCCACTGAACTCACCAAAGCGCGACACGGCAAGGAAGACGATACTTCGATTGCCATCCATTGCAGCGGCTTTTTCCCCGCATCGGAAATGGCCCCCTTGCGCGACTTGCAATGGCGTCTGGCCAGTGTTCATCCGGCAATGTCCTTCGCCAATCCAGCGATAGCCAGGAAACAGTTCAGGGGTGCTCTTTGTGGGCTGGAAGGCGATAAGGACGCTAAAACCTTTGTTCGACTTGTTTTCGAAAAGTTGGGTGCTCAGTGCTTTGACATTCAGTCGGAAACGAAAAGTCTTTACCATGCAGCTGCCGTTTTTTCGAACAATTTCACTGTTGTCTTGCAGGCTATTGCTCGCGAGGCCTGGACTGAAGCCGGCGTGCCCGGTGAAATCGCAAAACAACTAAACGAGACTTTATTGCAAGGTGCCGCCGAAAATGTGTCGGCGTTTGGTCCACAACAAGCACTGACCGGACCGGCCTCCAGAGGCGATGAGATTGTCATGGCGCAACAAGGCTACGACGTCTGTGCCTGGCACCCGGCTGCGGGATCAATCTACAAGGAAATGAGCGCATTGGCGCGCATCCTCAAGCAAACCGGCAATACGCTAAAAGAAACGTGACTTGGTGTGAGCCTTTGCGGCGGCTATCTGATTGCGGGAGTTAGCAGCGTTCAACGAGAAAGTTGAATGTGCAGCAGAAGTTTTGACCGAGATTCCGGGTTCTAAGGATTCCAGATTGACTCTGTTTCGAACTGTATACAGTAATGTCTACAAGTTTCCGATTGTAAGGCAGAACCCAATGCACTCCTGTCACGGCGGTAAAACCGTATACGGCGCCAATCTTGGCATTCTTATGCTTGAAACTCAGTTCCCTAGGATTCCTGGTGACATCGGCAATGCCACAACCTGGCCCTTTCCGGTGCAATACCGGGTTGTTCGCAGCGCTACGCCGGACCGGGTGGTGCGCAACGATGCCCGTGAACTGGTTGGTAATTTCATCGAAGCAGCAAAGGATCTTGTCGCGAGTGGTTGTGATGGTATCACCACCAATTGTGGCTTTCTGTCGATCGTGCAGGATCAACTGGCGCAGGCAGTTCCCGTCCCCGTCGCAACTTCGTCTTTGATGCAGACGCAAATGGTGCAGGCGATGCTTCCTCCGGGCAAGCGCCCCGGTATTCTGACAATCTCAAAGGAGACACTAACCCCCGCGCATCTGGAAGCGGCAAATGTTCCACTTGATACACCGGTTGTTGGTACCGAGGGTGGCAGCGTGTTCACACGCGATATTCTGGGCGATGCTCCCGAAATCGACTTTGCGGCTTGCCGAGAAGACATGCTGGCGGCAGCACGGCAACTGGTTACAGAGCATGAAGATGTCGGAGCCATCATTCTGGAATGCACCAATATGACGCCCTACGCTGCCGATGTGCGCAAACTGACGGGCCTGCCGGTGTTCTCGATCTACAGCTTCGTTCGCTGGTTCCATCAGGCGTTGGTTCCGGACCGCTTTCCAGCAGAGCTTGATGATCCATTGCTTGATCTGGCCGGAAGAAAACCCTGACGGTGCATTCTCCGCACCACTAGACGAGCGGCCTCAAAGCTAGCCACCGGGGACATATAGTTGTGAATAGGCAACGCGGACCAATTCAACGGTTTGCTCGCTGCGCCGTTCGATATGGCCTCGTAACGCCGCCACTGCGCGATCTAGGGTGCGTTCCTTGACGGCGTCCAGAATGGATCGATGGGCGGACATTGATGCCTGATCGGTATCTGTATCATCGCGCCGGTCCCGTAGCAGGCGCAAGTTGATGATCCTTACATACCGGATGCGTTCGTTGACGTTACACAGCAGTTTGATCAGTTCCTGATTGCCGGAAAGCGATGCCATTTTGATGTGGAACTCTTCATCCATTCGCAGCAATTCGTCCAGGTCAGTGCAAGCTGAGTAGGATTTTTCTATCTCGTCCAGATAGGCCACTACCGAGTCGATATCCTCATCTGCAGCGGATTCGATTGCGCGTATCAGCGCCTCGGTCTCAAGCGCACACCTTAGTTGATAAAGCTCAAAGACCTTTTCTGGGCTCAGTGGTCGGCAGAAGAACCCCTTGCCTAGCTCAAAGGTTAAAAAACCTTCTGATACCAACCGATTAAGCGCTTCGCGCAATGGTGTTCGACTGACGCTCAAACGTTTCGTCAACGCTGTTTCGTTCAACCGCTCGCCCGGCTTGAACTCGAAATTTATCGCCATTTTGCGCAGCGCCTCATAGGCTCTTTCCACGCTGCCTTCCGATTTGGACATTGTACTCTCTGGTAAGTCTCGGTTGCCCTGTTTTAGCAGAGACAGCCGCAAAATAAACAATTGTCTTCACAGAAATCTACAAGACTGTATACAGTTCAGAATATAGTACAAACCCAAATGATTCTGGGTACGGTGAGGGATGATGAACTCCAAGGGCGAACAAGTAGTCGTTATCGGTGCCGGGATCGTGGGCGTGTCGACTGCCATCTGGTTGCGGCGAAAGGGTGTTGATGTCACCATCATAGATCGCAACCCGCCCGGGGACGAAAAGGCTGCATCCTATGGCAACGCCGGAGTTTTAGCGGCCTGTTCGGTGGCGCCTGTAACAGCGCCTGGCCTGATGTTCAAAGGTCCGCGCATGGCGATGGACCCGAATTTTCCGCTGTTTCTGCGCTGGTCTTATGTGCCGCGTCTAATACCATGGTTGCTGCGGTATATGTCGAACGCCAATGACAAGGATACACAGCGCATTGCAAAGGGGCTTACCCCGCTGACAAGCGACACGGTCGAACAGCATCTGTCATTGACCAAGGACACTGATGCGGCGGAATGGATACAGACCAGCGATTATAGCTTTGTCTACCCCTCACGGGCGGCGTTCGAGGCCGACGACTACACCTGGATGTTGCGCAAAGTAGCGGGGTTTGAGCCCGAGATTCTGGAGGGCAGCGCAGTTCGGGAATTTGAACCCAATCTATCCCCGGAATTGAACTTGCTTGCAGTTATGCATGACCACGGGTTCAGCCGTAATCCGGGTGCCTATATTGCCGCTCTGGCTACCGAAGCCGAAAAGCTGGGTGCTGTTTTTCGCCAAACAGAGGTTGTCGACTTCGAGCTGACTGATGGCCAGGTTACGTCTGTTGTGACCAGCGATGGGAAGTTGAGCTGCACCAAAGTGGTTCTGGCAACCGGTGTTTGGTCTAAGAAGTTGGCCAGAAAGCTTGGGATTTCAGTACCGATTGAAAGTGAGCGCGGCTACCATATGGAATTTACCGCGCCTGAAAATGGGCCGGCGACGCCGATGATGGTGGCAACAGGAAAATTTGTGGCCACGCCGATGGAGGGCAGGCTGCGCTGTGCTGGGGTGGTGGAGTTCGGAGGTCTGGAGGCGGGCCCATCGAAAGCACCGCTCAATCTGCTCAGGCGCAAAGTATTGGAGAGTTTTCCTGACCTGAAATTTGAAAGCGAAAGTAGCTGGTTGGGTCATCGTCCAGCACCGTCAGACAGTCTTCCTCTGATCGGTGAAATCGGAAACACCGGCGTTCTGGCTGGATTTGGCCATCATCATATTGGCCTTACGGCCGGGCCCAAAACTGGTCGGATTCTGGCAGGGCTGATCACCAATGATCGCACCAATATTGATCTGAGCACATATGACCCGATGCGGTTTTAACTGAATAATCAAGAACGCTCTGCCATCAGAGCGCAAAATCAAGGCAACAAGGGAGCCAAACATGTCAACCACACTTACCAAGTTCGCCGCCAGCGTCGCTGTCGTAACCGCATCAAGCGTTGCTGTATCGGCGGAAACCTGGGATATGCCGATGGCGTATTCGGCCACCAATTTCCACTCGGCAACCGGTGCGGAATTCGCAGAATGCGTGACCATCGGAACGGGTGGTGCACTCACCATTCAGACCCACCCCGGGGGTTCGCTTTATGCGGGCGCTGAAATCAAACGTGCCATTCAAACCGGTCAGGTGAATATCGGCGAACGCTTGCTGTCCGGTCACCAGAATGAAAACCCGCTGTTTGGCTTTGACTCCGTACCGTTCCTGGCAACCTCATTCGAAGCCTCCGAGAAGCTTTGGGAAGCCGCCAAAGGACCCCTGACGGAATTGCTGGCCGAGCAAAACCTGCACCTTCTATATTCCGTTCCGTGGCCTGGGCAGGGGCTTTATTTTGACCGTGAAGTGAATTCTCTGGCCGATGCCGAGGGTCTAAAGTTCCGCGCTTACAACTCCGCTTCTGCCCGGCTGGCTGAACTGGCCGGTATGTTGCCGGTACAGATCGAAGCAGCCGAAATCAGCCAGGCCTTCGCCACCGGCGTTGCACAAGGCATGGTTTCGTCGGGGTCCACCGGATACGACCGTAAGGTCTGGGAGAGCCTCTCGCACTATTATGGTGTGGATGCATGGATGCCCCGCAACTATGTGATGGTGAACACGGATGCCTGGAATGGTCTGGATGAGGCCACCAAGAATGTGGTGAACGGATGTGCGGTTTTAGCTGAATATGCCGGAGACTGGCGCTCGATCCAGTACACTGAATTCACAGTCAACGAACTGGCTAAAAACGGGATGACCACTGGTCCGGCCGGTGATGCGCTTTCAGCCGAGCTGCGTGCAATTGGTGAAACCATGACTGCCGAGTGGCTGGAATCCGCAGGGGACCAGGGCAAGCAAATCGTCGATGCCTTCAAGGCGGCTCAATAATCCAACCGCAATGAAATTGTCCCGGCGTCGGATCGGCGCTGGGGCTCATGAAAAGGAGGATAGCCGTGGCGTTTTTCAGTCTTTTGCGTACCGTTTTGGACGCCATCTATCGCTGGGCCGGATACGTTGCCGCTGTCTTTTTGATCCTGATCCTGTGTTTCGTTTCCATGCAGATGGTGTCTCGCTGGGTCGGTGAGATTGTTGTCGGCGGACCCGATTTTACCGGGTATTGCATGGCTGCGGCGTCGTTCCTGGCTTTGCCTTATGCACTGAACAGCGGCAGTCACATCAGGGTCAACTTGCTGCTCAACGTAATGGGGCGATACCGCAGATATGGCGAGATCTGGTGCTGGGCGATTGCCAGCTATCTGACTTTCCTGTTCGCCCGGTACGCAATCAAGCTGACCTACGAAAGCTATCGCTTTAACGACATCAGTCAGGGACAGGATGCCTGGCCGATCTGGATTCCACAGATGTCGATGGTAATCGGCACCGTGCTGTTGGCGATCTGCGCTTTGGATAACCTGATCTGCACCCTCTTCGCGGGTAAAGACAACATTCGATCCGTTGGGGTCGATGCACACGCGGAGTGACACAATGGATCAAGTCTACCTCGTACTCATTTTCCTGTTTGCCTTGTTTTTGTTGCTTGGAACAGGTGTTTGGGTCGCTCTTGCGCTTTTCGGTGTGGCCTATCTTGGGCTTGAAATGTTCACCACGCGGCCAGCGGGCGACGCGATGCTGACCCGAATCTGGACTGGTTCGTCCAGCTGGACTCTGACGGCGCTGCCGCTGTTTATCTGGATGGGAGAAATCCTGTTCCGAAGTCGATTATCACAGGATATGTTCCGCGGTCTCAGCCCCTGGATGCAGCGGATGCCTGGCGGGCTGGTGCACGTGAATATTGTCGGGTGTACGATATTCGCCGCTGTCTCGGGCTCCTCTGCCGCCACGCTCACCACAGTCGGTAAGATGTCGATTCCGGAACTTCGGGCGCGTAAGTATCCTGAATATATGATTATCGGCACGCTAACCGGTGCGGCAACGCTAGGCCTGATGATCCCGCCGTCGCTGACTTTGATTGTCTACGGAGTTGCGGTTGAACAGTCGATCTCGAAGCTGTTCATGGCAGGCATTTTGCCCGGTATCGTTCTGGCCGGAATGTTCATGGCCTATGTTGCCGGCTGGTCGTTCATCCGGCCCAAGGAAGTGCCCGAGATTGCTGACAAGATGACCTTTGGGCAAAAGCTGAATGAAAGCCGGTTCCTGATCCCGATCATCCTGCTGATTTTTGTCGTCATCGGTTCGATGTATGGCGGTTTTGCCACGGCGACCGAAGCAGCAGCAATCGGAGTCATTGGCGCTTTCATTCTGGCCGCCTTGCAGGGATCGCTGACCAAACAGGCGTTTATCGAAAGCCTGCTGGGTGCGACCCGAACATCGGCGATGATCGCCTTCATCCTGATGGGTGCGATTGCGCTGACCCTGGCCATGGGCTTTACTGGCCTGCCGCGCGCGTTGGCGGAATTCATCGAAGGTCTGAACCTATCGCGCTTTTCGTTGCTGCTTGCCTTGATGCTGTTTTACATCGTGTTGGGCATGTTCCTCGACGGTATCTCATCGGTGGTTCTGACCATGGCAATTGTTCAGCCAATGGTCGAAGGAGCCGGCATCGATCTGATCTGGTTCGGTATCTTCATAGTGGTGGTTGTGGAAATGGCGCAGATCACCCCGCCCATCGGCTTCAATCTGTTCGTCATGCAGGGGATTACCCGACATGAAATGGGGTACATCGCCAAAACAGCGCTGCCGCTGTTTCTGATCATGGTGGTAATGGTGTTCGTCCTGATCGGCTTCCCCGAACTGGCGACTTACTTGCCTGACAACATGGTAAACTCGGTTGGCCGTTAACGGGCCAACCCCCTTTTCCCGGTGTACGGGTATCAAGAGGGTGGTAAAATGACCAAAGGCATTATTCTTGCCGCCGTGGACCTGGTCCACAAGGATGCTGACAGCCTCGTTGTGAAAGAGGCGATCTCGCTGGCGCGAACCCATGACAGCAAGGTTGAATTGGTGTTCGTTATTCCTGACCAGCAGAACAGCTATGTTCAGGAGTACATTCCCGTCGATATGCGGGAAAAAGTGCTCGTAGAAGCGCTGAACGACCTTCAGAGCTATGGCCTGACCTTTGACTGGCAAGGTGTAGAGCACAACACGCAGGTTCTGCGCGGGGTGGTCTATGAGGAACTGATTGAACACGCAGACGAAGTCGGCGCCAGTTTTGTGGTTATCGGCGCCAGCCGGCCTTCCGTGACAGATCTGTTTATCGGCCCGAATGCTGCACGCGTGTCCCGTTATGCATCCTGCAGTGTTTTGGTCGTCCGGCCGCAATAGGTCGCACCCCGCCAAGTCTTGATGGAGAACAGTGTGAGCGATCACAAGATAGAAGAAATTCGCGTTCACCGAATTTCAATCCCAGCTAAGGCCGTCCATTCCCACGGTAGTGGCGACGTGGCAGGTATCAACGTTGCGATTATGGAAATCGTGACGGATACTGGTATCACCGGTTGGGGTGAAGCCTCACCCTGGCCGGTTTTTACTGGTACCGCCGAAGGCAATGCCGCAACGCTGCACGTTCATCTGCGTCCGCATTTGATCGGTCAGGACCCTGTGCAGGTCGAAAAACACATGAACATGGCCGATAAGGTTGTGGTCGGCCATCCTGAAGCCAAGGCCGCGCTTGAAATGGCGCTGCTGGACATTACCGGTCAGATCACCGGGCTTTCACTCTGTGAACTGGTTGGCGGACGAATGCGTGACAGTATGGGCATGAGCTTTTCAATCGCAAACCCGGACTTTGCCTCCGATCTCGATGACATCGCCGCGATGTGGGAAGACGGGGTTCGTATCTTCAAGTTCAAGACCGGGTTCGCAGGCCACAAGTTCGATCTGATGCGCTGTGAAAAACTGCGTGAAATCTACGGTGACGAAGCCGACATCCGCATCGACTACAATCAGGGATTGCCAGCTTATGATGCAGTGCGATGCATTCGTGATCTGGAGGCGTTCCGCCCGACTTTTGTTGAACAGCCGGTCAAGATGCACGAACGCGAGGTGCTGGCACATATCACGCACGTGATCGACACACCGATCATGGCAGATGAGAGTGTGTTCGACCCCAAGGGTGCGGTTTTCGGTGTACAGCATAAGATCGCGGACATCTTCTCGTTGAAGATCATGAAATCCGGCGGCATCCGCCGCGCGCTGGAAGTAGCAGCAATTGCACGTGCGGCTGGTGTAGAAATCTATGGCGGCTGCATGTTCGAAACCGGACTGGCTCATGCGGCAGGCGCGCATTTGATGGCTGCGGTGCCAGACCTGCTGCTGCAATGCGAATTCTACATGGCAACTTACTACGCTGCCGAAGACATCCTGACCGAACCCTTTCCCGTCAAAAATGGCAGGGTTCACGTTCCCACCGGTCCCGGTCTGGGCGTGAAGGTCGACCCCGAAATGCTTGAGAAATACGCCGTGGATACTCCACTGGTCTAAATAAAAAACTGCGAAAATTCTGCATACAGTTACGTATGCAGATCGCCACTGAAAGGTGCAAACCAATGGATTATTCAGAAGCCAAGCGCATGAATGGCGCACAGATCATTCTTAAAATGCTGGAGCTTCATGGCGTCAAACATGTGTTTGGTCTACCCGGCGAAACCACCATCGGATGGTACAAGGAATGGCGTGAACACAGCGACATCGAATTCGTGCTTACCCGTGACGAACGCACGGCCTCGTATGCCGCAGAATCTTATGCAAAAATCACCGGGCGCCCATGTGTGCTAGAGGCGCCAAGCCCTGGTGTAACTCATTGTTCCCCGGGCATAACCGAGGCCTACCTCAGCTCTGTTCCAGTTATCTTTTTCAGCTCGGACATCCCGATCAATCAGGACAAAAAACACGGGCTAACAGGTGTCGATCAAACCAAGCTGTACGATAGCATCTGTAAAGAGTCTTTTGTGCTGACCAACGCCAGAGAAATCCCATTCCTGATGCGCCGAGCGTTCCGCGTTGCAACCTCGGGTCGGCCGGCCCCTGTTCATATCCGCGTACCAATCAACATTTTTGGTGAAGAGGCGGACGTTGAGGATCTCTATGCCGAACCCGATTACAGCTTCTACCCGGCCCATCGCCCGGTGGCTGATCATGGAAAGATCCGGGCGGCCATCGACGTGCTGCTTTCATCGAAAAAGCCTGCCATTGTTTGCGGGCAGGGTGCACTGATCTCCAACGCAACCGACGCGATTCTGGAACTTGCAGAGTTACTGCAAATTCCGGTCGGGACAACAACCCCTGGCAAAGGCACCATCCCCGAAGACCATCCGCTCGCGCTGCGCGTGATCGGCGGTCGTGGCGGGATGGAGTATTCCAACAAATACGTACTCGAAGCTGACACCATTTTTTTCATCGGCTCGAACACGGATAGCGCAGCGACCGATCATTGGAAGCTCTATGGTGACCCAAAGACGAAGGCTTTCCTGCATCTGGATATTGCCGAAGCCCACGTAGGTAACAACTTTCCGGTTAAGGTTGGCATGGTTGGCGATGCCCGCGCCAGCGTGGAATACATGGTCGAGATTATTAAGTCGGATTACCCCGATACACTGCGTGAAAAGGTTGATTTGAACCCGATCAAGCAGACCGCTTTGGACAAGGTGTTCAACTCGAATATACCGATGCCGGAAGGGACGATCTCGCCGGTTAAACTGTCTCAGGTTCTGGACAAGATCATGCCTGACGATGCCGTCGTGACCTCAGAGCCGGGCGTCAGTGCAATCTACCCTTCTGCCTTGCTGACCTTCCGAAGGCCCGGGCGCCGTTACATCACAAACTATTCGATGGGTGCCCTGGGGTATTCGGTCCCTGCCGCTTTGGGCGCGGCTTATGCCAATGACGGTCCGGTTATTTCTTTCACTGGCGACGGTTCGTTTGGTTTTGTGATAGGCGACATGGAAACCCTGAAACGCAGCGGCAAGAACGTCACTGTGATCCTGACTCGAAATGACACATTTGGCTGGATCCGGGGTGAGGCCATCTTGTTGGATGACATTGATGAGCCCTGGTCGACCGACTTTGGGCGCGTTGACTATGTCAAAGTGGCGGAAGGTTTTGGTTTCAAGACTGCGCGCATTACGTGTGAGGCAGATATCGAGCCGATCCTATCGGAAGCAATCGCAAATCCCGGTGCAAATTTCATCGAGATGATGGTGCCCTCGCAGGACAAGATCGTTCCCTTTGTGCCCAATTGGGTTCGAGCCGCGCGGGCTAAGAACCTGCCGTATTTCTACTGATAAATTTGGCTGCGGGGCGCGAATTGTATTTCGGCCCCGCACCGATCATTTCTTCCTTATTTCAGGGCATTGTCCGAAAGTGGTCGTTCAGTAAGCGTATTTCACAAAAACTGGCTACCGGACGTTCTTTGGATGCCTTTTGATGTGTAGAGCCTGGCGTTGAGCCTTGATTAGTTCATTTTGGGAATGACAACCTACAGCCTGTATGAATAGTTGTAGCGAATGAATTGCGTTACCGATTGAATTTTTTACCAGAAGTTGAGGAGAGACATTATGCGTATTGGTGTTGTTGGTGCAGGCAAGATCGGCAAGTTGCGAGTGCAGTCGATCATTGCGGACCCCACCGCCGAACTTGTTGCAGTTGTCGATGTAAACCAGCAAGCCGCAGAAGCAGCAGTCGCAGGCACCAACGCAACAGCGCATTCGGATCTCGATCCATTCCTCGAAACAGAAATGGATGCAGTGATCGTGTCCATCCCACCACATCTGCATGAAGCGGCTTGTGTGGCCGCCTTTGCTCGGGGTTTGCATGTGTTGTGCGAAAAGCCGCTTTCGAACACGGTCGAAGGCGGCCAGCGCATTGTAGACGCCGCCAAGGCCGCGGACCGGGTCCTCGCTGTCGGATTCAACCTACGCTATTACCCGTTCGTCAGTTTTGCGCGTGAAGCAGTTGACGCGGGAAAGATCGGAAAGATCGACCATGTGCGCATTTATGGAGGTCATAATGGTCTCCACAATTTTGGGCACGAGTGGGAATACAAAATGCCGGAGTCAGGCGGTGGCGCCATGATGGATATCGGCATACACATGACTGATCTTGCACGTTATTTCCTGGGTGAGATCACATCTGTTTATGGGGTGATGACCGAGAATATCTGGCATGTGAACGGCTCCGAAGACAACGCGATGGCGGTTTTCAGAAACCCAGATGGCATCACCGCCACCTATCACGCGACTTGGGCTGAATGGAAAGGCTACAAATCCTTTGTCGAAATTTACGGGGACAAGGGCATGGTACGGGGGGCGTATGCGCCGATGCAGAGCCTTCTGATCTCAAAGCCCACGACAGATGGGCCGGAAACACGACAGCGTAAATTCTATCCCGAAATCATGATCCGAGAGAAGTTGAAGACCTGGCAATCCACCTGCCTGTTGTCCTTCCAGGAGGAATTGCGGGATTTTCAGCACATGATTGAGGGTCAACTTGACGTGCCGCTGGCAGATGGCCATGCCGGATTAAGAGCGTTACAGGTTGCGGCAGCGGTCCGCGAAAGCACAGGTAGTGGACAGGTCGTGGCCTTGGAGAACATCGGGAACATGCGAAATTGAGGCGGTCATAAGAATGGTCCAAAAACGCCAACAAAGAGTAACTGGCACTTTGTCGTTTTGACTTCCTGAGGCTTTGTCAGCCCACTTTCTGTGATTGGCCCGCTGCGCGGCGGAAAAGGGTGGAACTAACCTGGGCTAACGAGAATTATGCCGTGTTGCCTGATGCATCGTCATGGCAGCGGCGGAAACTATCTTCACCCAGCTTGGCCGCGTGATCCCAGCTGAACCCGGCGGCGCGAGGTAATGCAGCGGCAGTCAATGTCCGGCGCAGATCTGCGTCACCAAAGAACTTAAGTATCGTGTCGCGGATCGCTCCAAGATCCTCGGGGTCATAGTAAATCCCCGCATCACCCACCACTTCGGGCAGGCTACCTCGATCAGAGGACAACACAGGAACACCGCAGGACATCGCTTCGACCGCTGGCAGTCCAAACCCTTCCCACAGCGATGGGAAAACCAGAGCCGTAGTAGACGCGAAAAGCTCGACCAATTCTGCGTCTGGTACATAACCGGTAAAGGTCACATGTTGTTCGAGTGGCGGGTTATCCCGGACAAATGCCATCAATTCGGGCACATTGTCCCAAAAACCCTTGCCGGATGTCGATCCGACAATGGCTAGATGCACCTCCGGGCGCTCCTGCACGATTTGCGGCATCGCCTTGAGCAGGCCCAGGATGTTTTTGTGCGCATTCATGCCGCCTACATAGACTAGCAATTCCGCATTCTCTGGAATCCGATGTTTTTCACGCGCGGCCATGGCAACGCCTTTGTCCTTGATCGGGCGAAACACCGGATCAGCGGCTTCGGTGACAACGTCAATCTTGCTACGCGGGATGTTCAAGTACGACTCCATATCGGCAGCAGATGTTTCAGAAACCGTCATAGCCCGCGTCATTTGCTGCTTGGCCAGCCAGGTCTTAAGTTGCCACAACCGATGGTTGGTTTTGGTTGGAAACAACAGATGCGGAATCCGTTCGGCTGTCGTGTCGTGAAAACAAGTCACGCAGGGAACCCGCGACAACAGCGGGAAATAGGAATAGACGGCCGGGAAATAGAAAATATCAAACTGCATGCGCCGCACCAGCTTGCCCATGGTCCAAAGATACCCAGCCGAGCGTGACGTGTCGCCCACCGCTGTTTCGTTCAACCCTTTGCCGGTGGCGGCTGTTGCCACTTCCACCCCGTCCGGCACGGGCCAGTCAGAAGCCGGTGGCTGATCGAACACCAGCGTGTAGCGAAATCCGTTATCCCGAGCTGCCAATGCCGTGATGAATTCCCGAGTAAAGCGGCCAAATCCTCGATCATTAGACCAGGTTGTGGCGTCGATACCGATGTGGAGGGTTGAATTTGACATATGAAATCCTGTTGAAAAAACGAGAACTGGTAACAGCACTTGGCCGGACTTTATCGAATTGACCGTACTTGTATAGCCACTTGGCCGTCCAACGACCGATCATCGGGCCTTTCTACATGACCAAAACTCATCCCGGCCTTGCCATGAGCTTGGGCGATGCGAATGATGGACTTAAGCGGCGGACATCGCCCAGCAGTCAAATAGAAAGACCACACCATGTCGATCATCGACACCGCACGCGAGCGGCTGGCTCATATCATGTCCGACCGGGGCCCCAAGCTGTTTCGGGACTTTGTGTCACTGGTCAGCGGACAGTCAGTCAGCATGGTGATCGGATTTGTCGCTTTTGCGTATTTGGCGCGCGTGCTGGACGCCACCGAGTATGGTGCGATCGAACTGGCAATTTCGATCGCCGCATTCTCAGCTATCGTCATTGAATGTGGTGCCGGAACCATCGGTGTGCGCGAACTCACGCGAACACCCGAGCTTGCAGAGGAACTGGCGACGCAGGTGCCGGTGGCAAGGTTGGCGCTGGCGTCGATTGTGATCCCGGTCGTGGGAATTGCCGGGTACTACACCAGCCAGGACCCTGAAATCACACTGCTCATCTGGATTTACGCGCTGTCCCTTCTGGCAGTGCCATTCAAGCAGGAATGGCTATTGCAGGGGTATGAGAAAATGAGCATCGCCGCATTGGCACAACCGATCCGGACCGCGATTTTTGCCGGTGGAGTGTTTGTGTTCGTGGCTCCGGGAAGCAGCATGTTGACCGTGGGGTGGATCGAATTGGTCGCAGTTATAGCAGTATCTGCGTTCTATCTGATTGCTCAATACACATGGACTGTGCCTTTCCGGTTTGGCTGGCCTCCACGCGCCGCCCTGTTTTTCTTGAAAGAAGGCTTTTCAGTTGGTTTGGCCAACATGTTGTGGGCATTCATGCTTTACGTGCCGATGTTCCTGTTGGTCAGCCTGACGGATAACACCGGTCCGGCCTGGCTGGGTGCCGCGCAGCGGATCGTGATTTCGCTCATGACGCTGAGCTTTGTATATCACTTCAATCTTTATCCGGTGATCACCCGGACGGTACTGAATGATCGCAAGGTATGGGGCCAGGTTATGCAATCCTCAGTGCATCTGGTTGCCTGGGCGGGGATTGCGCTGGCGCTGCTTCTGACCATTCTGAGTACACAGATCATGGGGTTGGTTTTCGGCGCAACATACCGTACCGCCGGCCCGGTATTGGCGGTGCTTGCCTGGGCCGTACCGATCCGGATGTTGTCGGGCCATGCACGATGGTCGCTGATTGGCTGCGCGCAGCAGAAGTACCTTCTATGGGCCGAGATTGCCGGGTCGATTGTATTGGTTGGCACAGGTGTCGCCTGCATCCCGTTTCTTGGGGCGCCCGGTGCGGCGCTGGCGCTTTGCGCGGGCCTTCTGGCCAGCGGAATTGTCACTCAGGTCGCGGCCCGCCGTCTGATCGGTTCCATGATGCTGCTCAAGTCTGTCGTACTGCCGCTGGTAGCCGCCTGCGTGGGCTTGGGGCTGTCCCAATTGCTTTCGGATGACCCAAAGCTGCAATTTTTGATTTGCGCCGGAGTCTATTGCGCCGCAGGTCTGACCCAGATCACACCTCTTTACCAGGATTTGCAGCGGATAGCTTACGCCAAAGAGACCCCCGCCTGATTCGTGTTCTCACGCCAAACATCAGCATCTTCGGAAACAATGACCTAATATGAGTGGCATTAAGCCGAAAGTCGGGCCAAAAGGAAAATGCAGTACAGCAGCTGCCCAATTGCTGAGGAAGTCAATAGTCTCCCCGGTTTTGGCTTACGCTTGCGTTGAGGAAATGAAATCTGCAGTCCACAGGTTGATCGACATGCTCAAGCCCTTTCAGGCCAGGCCAAACTTGCGGCGCTCCAAGTAGATTGACGGTACCTGCAAGAGCTTTGAACCGCAGGTACCGGGTGCTTGACAACTCATAGCCGGGCTTGCACACAGATATCAGTGCGCAGCTCAGTTTGTTTTTAGTGTTTTTTTACCAGTGCAGGAGTACGGCATGCCAGCACCTGACCTCTCAATCATCATTCCATCGGTGAACAGTTATGATGATCTGAGAAGCTGTTTAGACGCACTCGCTGCGCAACGTTCGGCCCAACTGGAAGTGATCGTCGTCGACCGGCTGGGCGAAGCTGTGCGGCAAGCCGCTCAGCACGATTTTCCAAGCACTGTAATTCTACCGGTGGCTGAAGGAACAACGATCCCGGAAATGCGGGCGGTCGGTATTGCTGCTGCGACGGCGCCGGCTGTCGCAGTGATCGAGGATCACGTGATCGTTCCACCTGATTGGGCTCGCCGAATGTTGGAAGCACTGAACGAAGGGCATGACGTTGTCGGCGGCGCAATCGAAAACGCCGCCACAGAGACATTGATGGACTGGGCCGCATTTCTCTGCGAATACAGCGCCTCACTGCCGCCTTTGCCATCGGGTCCGTCGGGTGGGGTGCCTGGAAACAACGTGATCTATCGCAAATCCGTTCTGGATCGCTATGGCGATATTCTGGCGCAGCACAGATGGGAAAACCACCTGCATGACGCGATGAAAGCCGACGGCATCGAACTGATCATGCGACCTGACATCGTTGTCGGGCACAAGATGCACTACACGTTCTGGCTCTATTTCTCGCAGCGCTTTCTTTATTCGCGGTCCTACGCTGGCGCCCGGGTGGATGGTGCTCCGTTATCGCGTCGTCTGGCCATGGGGGCGGCTGCCTTTGCTCTGCCCCCTTTGATGTTTTACCGGACTGTCCAGCGTATAGTATCCAAGGGCACACATATCGGACATCTCGTCAAATCGCTGCCATTGCTTGTTCCGTTTTGCTTGTCCTGGGGGGCCGGAGAGGTGACCGGGTACTGGTTCGGTCCAGGCAATGCGTTGAGCAAAGTCAGGTAGGGCAGCGCAACCATGTCAAACACTTCTGACTTGAGCATTGTAATGACGATTGTCGATGGCGGGGCGGTGCTGACGCGCTGTCTGGACGGGTTGGCCGCTCAACAGGGTGACGCCAAGTTCGAAGTGCTGGTTCCCTATGACCATATGTCGGCAGAGGCAGGACAATTGGCCAACCGTTATCCCCAATTTGACTTCATCGACCTTGGGGAAATTCTGGACGGCATCATTCCAAAGAACCCGCTGGAGATGCATGCATTCTACGACACCCGCCGTTCCGAGGCGATGAAGAGGGCGCGTGGTCGACTAATTGGTATCATCGAGGATCGCGGCGTCCCTGATCCGAATTGGGCTACAACGATGATCCGCCTGCACGACGAACACCACCACGGTGTGATTGGTGGAGCTGTGACCAACGGCGTGAACCGCCTGTGGAACTGGGCCATTTTCTTTTGCGATTTTGGTCGCTACCAGCCGCCTCTGTCCGAGGAGAACCCGGAATATGTGACCGACACGAACATTGTCTACAAGAGAGACGCAATAATGTCGGTCAGGGAATTATGGGAAGTCAAATATCTGGAAGCGCAGGTGAACTGGACGTTGCGGGATGCCGGGGCAGGTTTAATGCTGACTGATGCGGCCATCACCGAACAAATGCGGCCAAAAGTCAGCGTTGGAACCCTTGCCGGTGAACGGTTTCATTGGGCACGTATGTTCGGTCAGGTGCGGGCGCGCGAAATCACCCGTGGCCAACGGTTGAAACTGTGCTTGGCCATGCCGCTGCTGCCTTTCGTGCTGTTTCTCCGACACTTCCGTCGCCAGGTGGCAAAGGGTCGTTATGTTGGCAAGTATATTGCTGCAGCACCTTTGACTTTGTTCTTGCTGGTTTGCTGGTCGGCCGGTGAATTCGTCGGCTATGTTGAAACCAAACCGAGATCTGACTGAAATCAAGAAACTAGGATCGTGATGACCCCTTTCCCCCTAGACCTCATCCTACATGACGGTTGGACGCCCGAGGAGCTGGCCGCGCAATTGCAGGCCATCCGACCGGGTGAGAAAGTGGCTCTGAACATCCTTCCGAACGCTGGTTTCGCCAGTAGCACACTGATCTCATTACTGGCAGAGCTCACCAGACTGGAAAGCATAACGCTGCGAATGGATCCAGACATGGTGGCGCCGGGCGAAATTGCCAAACTGAGCTCCTTTGCACAATCGCGCAGTATAAACTTCACGGCGGATTTTGTTTTAAAGGAGACTCATGACGTACCGGCGCATGTCCTCGGTCAAGCTGGCCCGCTGGGTCAGATCGTTTCAGCAACGTTAGCTCTGCAAGAACACCATTGCGCGGTACGTTGGCTGATCCCGTTGACGCCGCCTTTGGTTTATCGGCTGGAATTTCTAGCCTCACTGGCGAGTGCGAACAACGCCACGACAGTGCTACTGCCGCCGTCGGCGCTTGGGCAGGCCGACATTGGCTTATTGGGCGAAGACCGGTTGTTTGCTTGGGATTTTGTGGCCTACCGTCTGCTGGGCGAAGAACTTGAGCAACTTGAGCGTAGCCGCATCGCCCCAATGCAGCGGCTATGTAAGCTACTGTCGGATAATCCGAGTCCAGAGGCTGACGCTCCTTGGGGCCAATTGGACAGCGCTAAGGGATTTTCCGAAAGGCACTGCACCCTGGGTGATCTTGGCGCGGCGTTGCTAAGGCCAGGCCCCGAAGGTCCCAGCGGGCCCGCTGCAACAGAGGTGTTGAAGACAAAGATTGCCGATGTTGCCGACGTGTTGGGCTGCGGTGTACCCGCGCATTTGCGGGCAAGCAGCGTGTCTACAACCGGATCCGGCGGGGATGACCCCGAAATGCCATATGTATTGTTGATTGGCGCCTATGGGGGTGAGCATATCGGCGATGCCGCTATTTTAGGTGGTGTCCTGCACCGGATTCACAAACGACATGGCACTGTCCGCGCAATCTTGATGACGCAACGGCCATATCATACTCGCCATCTGATCCCGATGCTGGATGTGCCTGTCGAAATCGAAGTGCAGGAATACATAGGCGCGAATATCCGCGCCGCGGTGTCTTCGATCGATGGTGTTGTGTTTGCAGGAGGGCCTCTGACCGATCTGCCCAAACAGCTGGTACGCCATCTGGAAACCGTAACCCGTGCCAAACGGCGTGGTTTGCCCTTCGTCATGGAAGGCATCGGCCCCGGGACTTTTGTGCGCAAACCATCGGAAATCACCGCCCGGCGACTGGTTAAACTGGCCGACCGGATTACGATCCGGACGCGTGACGATGCCCGCCGCCAGATTATTCAGGGATGTGAAATTGAAATCGGCCGCGACCCGGCTTTCGATTATCTGGAAACTCGGGGCGAACTACTGACCCGTTTGCCCGCCCACGAGCCTGAGCAGATTGATACCTTGTTGACCGGAACAGAGGGTCGGCCAGTGGTCGGGATCAATATCCGGCCTATTGGTTCGCTGTTTACTCCTGCCGAACCGGGGCGTGACCCTGCCGCCCATACCCGCGCGGTCGAGGATCGGTGCGAACGCGAGCTGGCGCAGGGGATGATGGACTACGCCCGCAATTCCGGCGCCAATCCGTGTTTCGTGTTCTTTCCAATGAATGCGATCCAGTTCGGCATGTCGGATCTGCGCAGCGCCTGGAGGATCATTCAACATCTTGAGCCGGGAACCGATTTCCGTATTTGGCAGGCGGATGCGTCCCTTGATGGGACCGTTGCCCTTTTGCGCAAGATGGATGCCGTCATCGCAATGCGTTTTCACGCGGCTATATTCGCACTCAGTCAGGACTGTCCGGTGATCGGTATCGATTATCGCATCGGCAAGAAAGACAAGGTGGCCGCCGTGCTTGCCGATGCCGGAGTCGAGGAAAACTGCCGCCGGATCGACGAACTGCGTGCTGATTGGTTGACCGAACGGTTACAGGCCCTTTGCCCGGCAAAAGCGACTGAAAAGGCCACATGATGTTTTAGGAGTAGGCACAGCCCATTGCCAGGATCACTGGAGAGGGCGAGTGGTACCTGTTGGCCGGTGGGCCAAGGGACTGCCTGTTCCGCAAGATCGACGTCACAACCCAGCGCGGTCTCTACGATATGTCACGGGCTGCCTAATAGCTGCCCAATATCCAATTGTCCTAGTGCAATAGTGTTACGCCGCCGAACAATTCAGTTTGTAATGGAATTGAGTTCTCCCGGCAGCCTTAACCCAAGCGCTTTTTGAACCTGAGCGTCGCGGCAAGTAACCCGAGAGCCGCAAAACCGATCATCCATAGAATTTCCCAGCGGAGCGCATAAAGCGAGGCGTCGCGCAGAACGACCCCACGGATCATGTCCATGAAATGCGTGGCAGGCAGGATCTGGGCGATGATCTGCACGGGTCGCGGCATACCGTCGAAAGGGAACATGAAGCCGGACATCAAGATCGAGGGCAGCAAGACGAAAATGGTCATCTGCATCGATTGAAGCTGGTTCTGGGCGAGGGTGGAAATGACCAACCCCAATGACAGGCTGGCGATGATAAACAGCAGCGTCACCACAAGCAGCGCACCCAAGCCACCGTTCATCGGAACTGCAAACAAAACGTGTCCCAAACCAAGTATGATCGCGACCTGTAACAGGCCCAGAAAAATGTAGGGAATGATTTTTCCGATCATCAGCTCGATTGACCGGATCGGCGTGTTGATCAGCATCTCCATATTTCCGCGCTCGCGTTCCCGGACGATCGCGGCAGAAGTGAACAGGATCATTGTCATAGTCAGGATAACTCCGACGAGACCCGGCACAATATTGACAGCGGATCGTTGCTCGGGGTTGAAATAGAGCGTGACCTCGAAGGTCGGCACCTGCTGGTTCGGCGGCATTTTCAATAACTCGGTCAATGGCATCGTGCGCAGGGACTTGATCGCACTGGCCACCATCGTGTCGGAACCATCGACGATCCAGTGCGCGACCGGACGGCTGCTGGTCAGATTAGTAGTATCAGGCAAGCCTAGCCCGACAGAGGGGCTGCGCGCGATCCGATTATCTACGTCCGGCGGGATGATGAAGGCAGCCCGTACGCGGGATTCCGTGATTGCCTGTTCAGCTTCTTCCGGGTTTACCAACTGTTCGGTCACGTTCACGACCTGCGTCGCCTGAACCAATTGCGCCAAAGTCCGTGACAATTCCGTATTGGCCTGATCCACAACTGCCACTGGGACGTGCCGTAAGTTGGTGTTGATTGCATAGCCAAACAGAAGCAGCTGAATCAGCGGGATCATGATGACCATGGCGAAGGTCATCCTGTCCCGCCGCAGCTGAAGCAGCTCTTTCCTTAGGACAGCGGCGATGCGGCGTAGAGAAATCATGACCCTACCCCACGTGTTGCGCTGACAAACACATCTTCCAGATTGGGGCGCTGAGGCGTCAGAGACAGATCTGAAAAAGTAACAAGAAGCGATTGTAGCATCGCAACCGGATCGGATTCGGATTTGTCGATCAGAACCCGCAATCGCGAACCGACCTGCGCCGTCGACAGTATTTTGGCTTTGCCATCCAGTTCGTGTTTGACCTTCCGCAGGTTTGGGCCTTCGACCTCGACGACGACGGCCTGTAGGTCCTCCATCAACTGCCGTGGCGATCCATCGGCTTTTTTCACACCGTGTTCGAGGATGGCCAATCGATGGCACCGTTCCGCTTCATCCATGAAATGCGTGGACACGATCATCGTTGCGCCGTCATCGACCAGATCGAACAGCTGCTCCCAAAAAGTGCGGCGGGTTTCCGGGTCAACGGCCGAAGTTGGTTCGTCAAGAAACAGCAGCTTTGGGTGGTGCATGACTGTCGCTGCAAGGGCCAGTTTCTGCCGCTGGCCGCCGCTCATGCTACCGCTGAGCTGATTGACGTTGTCGGTCAGATCATAGGTGTGGAGCAGCTCCTCAATCCGCGGCGCGGCTTTTTTCCGGGGGATGCCATAAATCTCGGCAGCAAATCTGAGGTTTTCCAATACCGTTAGATCGCGGTAATACGAGAAGATCTGTGTCATATAACCGATTTCGCTTTTCAGCGGCTCGGCGGCTTCCGGCATCGGCCGACCCAGAACCGAGGCCGAGCCACTGCTGGGTGTCAGCAACCCGGTCAACATCCGCATGGTTGTTGTCTTCCCGCATCCGTTCGGACCCAAAAACCCATAAATCTGGCCGGTTCGGATTTCCAGATCCAGGCTGTCGACAGCTGTCTTTTCACCGAACCGCCGGGTCAGACCCTGCGTCGAGACCACCAGGTCGGTCATGGCATCCTGACCTGTACCGGGACACCAGCAGGCAAATCCGGTGATGCGCCCGGCAAGTCGATTTCCGCCAGATAAACCAAGCGGGTCCGGTCGTCCTTGTTCAACCCGTAATAGGGGGTGAACGAGGCGTCATCGCTGATCCAACGCAACACGCCCTCTAACGCGTCATCCAGTCCGTCAACGCGGACCTCAAGACTATCACCCGGTTTAATACCCACGCGATGAGGTTCCGGAATGTAAACACGGGCATAAGGCGTTTGACCGGTGACCATGACGGCAACCGGGCTTCCAGTGGTGACACGTTCACCCAGATTCCAAGGCAGGGAGTCCAGCACACCATCTCGGGTTGCGACGACGGTCAGGTCGTCCAGTACGGTTTGCTCGGCCTTGACCAACGCGTTTGCGGCACGAACGTTTGCTTCTGCAACGGCCAGATCCTCGGGTCGCGTGCCATTTTGCAATTCCTTCAGAGATTCCCGCGCACTGACCAGTTCTGCACGTGCAGAATCCCGTAAGGCCAGATCCTGTTCCAAACGTGCCTCGGTCACCACTGAATTGACCACCAACTGAGAGTTTCGGTCGTACACCGCCTCGGCGTCGGCTAGCCGTGCCGCGGCACCGGCAACTTTGGCTTCTGCAATCGCGATCTCTTCTTGCCGCGGACCGACCTGAAGCTTGAGAAGCGTTGCCTCAGCCTTTTCAAGCTCCGCCTGCGCCAGACTCAACTTTGCAGTTTGCAACGTACCGTCGAGTTGGACGAGAATATCGCCCGCTTTGACCAGCGTTCCTTCGGGAACCGGCAGGTCCACGACAATCTCGTTCGAGGTCGCAGTCAGAGCCACCCTGTCCCGTGCCAGAACACCCAGGGCCGCGCTGGTATCAGTTCCCGAGCATCGATCGAGAACCGCCGGCAACGCGGCAACGAGGATCAAAGGGATGGGTAGCGTCATGTTCAGCACAGGTCACCTCCTATAGCGGGGCTCCGACAAATGTCAGGTCGATGCCCAAACATACATTCGCGCATTCCGAGTTGTATATACTGAAGTCACTGATTTCCCCCGCTTCTGTAGTACTTAGGCGTATAGCGCTGGCTAAATGAAAACGTCGCAGCAGAGCAGACAGCCATTCCCATCACGTCAATTTTTCTGGCGAAACTTGGCTCAATTCGGTGAAGCTGCTATCGAACGACGGCATGATAGCTAAATCGAACTTCCAGATGTCAGGATCACATTATGTCCAGCGGCGGTGAAATCAACGGGTTCTGGGAAATTGCCACCGAGCGCAGCGTGGTTATCCGGTCCCTCAGAATTGCGCTCATTGTTGGAACCGTATTGGCGGTGATCAACCATGGGGACCGTTTTTTTACGGGTTCTTTCGATGTGGGGGCCATCTTCAAAATTGCTCTGACTTACCTGGTGCCCTACTGCGTCTCGACTTATTCCTCTGTTCTGGCCGTGCGCGAACGGTTGCAGAGTGTGGACCCTGCACCCGAATAGGAACCGTTCCGGATGGGCGCTTGAATGCCGTCAGTCGTTGTTTTTGGGCTTGAGTCCAATGAAACGACGTAGAATTGCAGATCTGTTTCGACGGGCGAGCGCAAGCAGGCAAAGGGATCTTTCATGAAACCGAATCCAGAACTGACCGCAGAGCGGATGCTGCCGGGTTCGATGCTTTTGCAACAGGGCCGCACCATGGCCGCAGAGTGGCCCTTGGGTCGCAACCTGTTTCTGGACAGCCAAAACGTGGCTTCCGAAGCAGAGTATAAACGTGCCCAGGCGGCCAAAGGGCGCATCATGCAGCACGCGCATATTGGTTTCCGCAGCATTGACCGAACAGTTGATGCGATGGCCCGGCTGCATGAAACGGGTTTGGCGCGTGAAGTTGAGATCAACCGTTTCGGCATCACACTGGATTGGTCGATGGGCTATCCACCCGAGCATCGCGCCACCGCGGGTCGCGGCACTGGCATCATTCTGTCTGGACCCGAAGATTTTCGTAGGATCACCAATGCGAGCCCCGCTGCCGCCCATTTCGGGGACTTCATGCTTGGGTTGCCAGGGGCGTTGCACAATACACAGGCTGCTATTGCCGCCGGGGCGACAGCGATTGGCAATCTGGGGCAGTACTTCACCTTTCGGCTGCCCTTCTGGGATGACGACGTTGCCACAACCGAGGCAACTGTCACCGCGCTTGGTCTGATCGCGGCTCAGCCGGGCGAAATTCTGGTGCATTCCAACTTGGATGATGGCTTTGCTGGCTTGTTTCTGGACGTGACCAGCGCCTTTGGCATGATGCTGATCGAAAAGCACATCGTTGAAGACCTGATCGGAGCCCGGGCCTCGTTCTGTTTCGGGCACCATTTTTCCGACCCGCTGACTCGGTCAGCCTTTCTCGCCGCACTGGCGCAAGAAATTGAAACTCCCGGTACGATGATTTTCGGCAATACGGTCGCGTATAGAGGCGTACCAGCGGCAAATTATGCCAGCCTCGCCAATTATCTGCTGGCTGATATCTCTGCGCTAAATCATGCCCACACCGGTCACGCGATCAATCCAGTACCTGTCACGGAAAATCTGCGTATTCCGGATGTGGATGAGATTTTGGATGCGCAGACATTCGCTTCGCGGTTGGCAGAGCATGCTCCCAGCTACACCCGATTGGTTGATCGTGAAATAATCGACGTTTTGGCGCAGAAACTTATTAACGGCGGGCGCAAATTTGCTAGTGCAGCCTTGGCCGGCCTGTCCGAGCGCGGGGTCGACATCACTGACCCGGCCGCTCTGATGCTGGCCATTCGCAGGCTCGGAGCCAAGCAAATGGAGGCGCTATGGGGGCAGGGGCATAAGACCGGTGATCGTCGCCGCCCGCTTGTCCCGGCGGATTGGGCGCAGGAGCTGGACGAAATGGCGCAAGGCTGGGTTCGAACGAACTGCCAAAAAAGCGAAGCTCTGACTGATATACACGTGGCTCTGGGTACGACGGACGTGCATGAACATGGCGCCTATCTGGTGCGGCAAGCGCTTGAAGGGCTCGGTGTGCGGGTAACGGATGCGGGTGTTGCGCTGGATCCTCAAACACTTGTGACCAGCGCCTGCGAAGTAGAGGCGGACGTGATCGCGGTCAGCACCTATAACGGCATCGCCCTCAGCTATGCCCGGGCGGTTCAGGACCAAATGCTCCGGCGGGGGCTGGAAATGCCCGTATTGATCGGAGGGAAACTGAACCAAATTGCCGAAAACTCCAACTCCGACCTACCCGTGGATGTTTCAGAGGAGCTGACGGCACTGGGCGCCGTTCCCTGCCATGGGCTGGACGACATGTTGCAGGCCCTGCAAAGCCTGCGTGAGCAAAGGTCGTCCTGATTGCGCCCAATCTTCAAAGTAAAAACAAGGCACGTGAAATGCCTTGTTTAGATAGAACAATTTGTCCGATCAGGCCTTATTGTGGAAGATGAAGCCGATGAAGTTCAACAGCAATTGTGCGGCCAGTATCTGGGTGCTTTCGCTGGGGTCATATGCGGGGGCGACTTCAACCAGATCGATCCCAACGACATCGCCGCGTTTGGTCAGGCCCTGTAGAATTTCCAGTACGTCATAATACTGGAACCCACCATGGCTGGGCGTTCCGGTGCCCGGAGCGATTGACGGGCAGAAGGCGTCGATATCGATGGTAACGTAATAACGGCTGCCCTCTGGAATACGATCTAGAACGCCCTGAGTACCCAACTTGCGCACCTGACGAACCGACAAGATATCCGAACCGCGCGCGCGGGCATCGTCATAGCCCTCTTTCGCAGTAGACGAGACATTGCGGATACCCAACTGGGTCATGCCGGTCACATAATCCTTCTCTATCGCGCGACGCATCGGGTTGCCGTGGCCGACGGTCACGCCGTGACGTTCATCGACGAAATCCAAATGCGCATCAATCTGGATGACGTGAAGCGGGCCGTTCTTGGCGCAATCCTCGGCATAGGCGTTGATACAAGGAATATTGACCGAATGATCGCCACCGATGGTGACGGGGATCGCGCCCGCATCCAGGATTTTCTTCACACCATACTCAATATTGGCGTGGCTCTCTTCTGTCTTTGTGTGGATGATGTCGGCGTCACCCAGATCCACGATGCGCACATCGCTGCCTAGATAAGTGGCGTCATCCTCGTGATCATACGCACCTGCGTGACCAAAGCTGAACAAGGTCGATGCTTCGCGCACGGAACGGGGACCGAAGCGCGCGCCAGGCCGGAACTGACAACCGAAGTCAAACGGCGCCCCAAGGATCGCCACATCCGCGTCGATCTCGTCCCAATTTTCGACATAGGGTTTCTTACCAAAGGTCGAGATGCCGACAAAAGGCAGATTCAGACGACCAGCTTCATAACCATGTCCCGACATGATTTCTCCGTTTCTTATGGTTTAGCGATAGGCCAGTTCCGGCAGGAACAGGGCGATTTGAGGGAAGGCTACCAGCAACCCGGTCACAATCAAAAGAATGATCAGGAACGGGGGCACTCCACGTACGACTTCAACAAAGGGTCGCCGGAAGACGGCGATTGCGGTGAACAGGTTGCAGCCGAAGGGGGGAGTAGCCGCGCCGATGGCAACTTGCAGCGTGATCAGGACACCGACAAGCACTGGATCCAGACCGCTGGCCTTGATCATCGGGGCAAAGATAGGGACCAGGATCAGGATTACCACGATCGAGTCCACAAACATGCATCCGACAAAGAAAGCGATGTTGATGGCGAGCAGAACCATTAGAGGGCTAGCCTGTTCCAGCCCTAGCGCGGCAATGATGGATTGCGGTACTTGTGCAAAGCTAAGTGTCCAGCTGAACGCGGCGCCTGCCGCGATCAAGATGAACACGACCGAGGTGATAGCGCCTGTAGACAGGGCGATGTCGAATAGGTCCCCAACCTTGATCGAGCGGAATATCACCACCTCGAGCACGACGGCGTAAAGTACGCAGATCGCAGCAGCTTCGGTCGGTGAAAAGACACCGCCATAGATGCCGCCCACGATGATGGCGGGGAAGCCCATCGGCCACAGCGCCTTGCGCAGGGCGGTGAAGCGTTGCCCCCAACCTTCGCGGGGCAGTACCGGAATGTCGTGGCGATAGGCATAAAACATGCAATAGGCCGAGAACAACACCACGATCAGCAGACCCGGCAGGATGCCGGCAATGAACAATTGCGAGATCGAGGTGCCCGACACAACGCCATAGATAATCATGCCGATAGATGGCGGGATCAGATATGCCAGATCGGCGGCGTTCACGATCAGACCGATCGAGAAACTGTCGCTGTAACCCGATTTCAGCATGCGCGGACGCATCGCTCCACCGATGGCCACAACTGTCGCCTGGGTCGAACCACATACCGCGCCGAACAGCGCGCAGGCCGATGTGACGGAAATAGCTAGCCCGCCTTTGATATGGCCCATGAAGCTCATCACCAGATCGATCAGCCGGTTGGCGGAGTGCCCCCGCGTGATAATGTCGGCAGCCAGAATGAACATTGGTACTGCGATCAATGCAGCAGGTTTAACGCCTCCGATCATTTGCTGAATCAGGATCTGCATGTTCATTTCGGGGAAATAGACGAGGAAACCCAGTACCGCTGCCGAGATTAGCGGCATTTTCATTGGAAATCCCGCAAGCAGCAGGACGATCATGACGGCAAGCATCAATTCAGTCATTTGTCTGTCTCCGCGGATTCTTCGAATTTCTTGATGGCTGCCGCCGTTTCCGGGTCTTCATAGCTGTCGATTTCGAGGTACGAGACATAGACGTCTTCCTCGGCAAAATTCAGGTTCCGGATCGCCGTCAGCAGGTATTGGAATGAAGCGAGGCTCAAGCCGATCACTACCCAGACGTAAGTCAGATAGAGAGGTAATTGCAGCGCCGGAGTGATCCGCCCGCGTGAAGCCACTTTCTGCACATATTCCAGCGCGTACCAGGCTAGAACTGTCATGATCACGGCCGTCGTCGTTGCGATCACGACCATCAGCCCTTTGCGGATTTTTATCGGTAACGCGTCGTAGATTGCCGACATTCGAATATGGATGCCCTTGCGTGTGGCATATCCCAGCCCCATGAACGTGACGATGACAATCAGGAACTCGTTCAACTCCTCGGAAAAATAGATGGACTGGTTGAACACGTAACGGCCAAAGACATTGGCAATCGTGTTTGCAGCCATCAGGATGATCCCCCAGCCCAGGATCCAGACTTCGATCCGTCCGATGACGGCGTCAATCCTTCCCAAAAAGCCGAAGGGAGTGGCAGTACCGCTTGGCATAGTTTCCTCCCATTTTCTGAAAGCCCTCACGCACAAAGTGCGTGAGGAGGTGTTGCGCGTGGTTTGGGGGGAGGGATTAATTGCCCGATAGTTCTGCCTGAAGCGAGTCCAGCAATTCCTGACCACGGTCGCCAACAGTTTCGACATAGGCGGCAGAGGTGCCGGTGCTACGTTCGCGGAAAGCGTCACGCTCTTCTTCCGTCAGCACAACCAGCCCGATATCCGGTTTGGCTTCCTTGATGATATCCAGACGCTTTTGGTTAAAGTCGGTGACTACGCCATCGATGAATCCGGTCATGTCCGCCATGGTGTCGCGCACCAGCTGCTGACGGTCAGGGTTGAGGGTTTCGAACCAGTCCGATCCGGCCACGACGGTGGTGACAAGCTCTTGCTCACCAGCCCAGATCAGGTGGCTGGTGACTTCGTAGAATTTCATCTCTTCGATAGTCGGGATCGGGTTGACCTGACCGTCGACAGCACCCAGCTGAAGCGCGCCGAACACTTCACCAAACGGCAGCGGCGTCGGGCTGGCACCCATGTTCTTGTAGGTTTCCAATAGGATAGGCGAAACCATCACACGCATCTTGAAGTTCTCGAAATCTTCAGGCGTGCGGATTTCACGATTTGTTGTCCAGACCTGCGGGCCTTCGGAATACATGGTCATGACTTCCAGACCGCGCTTGCGGAAATCGTCGTTCAGCGGGCCGTAAATGGTTTCCGACGTGCTGAGGATTTTCGAAATCGCCGCCGGGTCAGAGGGCAGCAGATATGGCAGCAGGAACGCCTGGCTTTCCGGCACGATGGTGCCTAGGTTGCCAATCGAAACGTTGGTGAACTGGATCACACCGTCCGCAGCCTGCTCGACCGTCTCGGTGGGCGTGCCCAAGGTGCCCATCGGATAGACGGTCACGGTCACTTCACCATTTGTGGCCGCTTCGATGCGCGATTTGAACTCTTGCGCATAGGCATCCATGATTGAGCCTGGAATCTCTTCGATGGCGAATTTCCAGTCCTCGGCCAAAGCGGCGAGCGGTGTTAGGCTAAGCAGGGCAACTGTGGCAGTTGTTCTCACGTGTCGTAGGGTAAATGTCATGCAGGTTTCCTCCCTATGGTCCTTTGCAGTCTTCAGGTTGGTGACCAGCACAGCACAGAAAAATACACAAAAAAATATCATATTGATTATGTTCACATGAGGAAGTTTTATGTAATCCTGCATCAGAACTCATAGGGTAAATAGGCATTGAAACTGCTCAGAAATACTCTGTTGGAAACCTTCGTGACGGTGGTCGAATGCGGCGGGTTCACCGATGCACAATACGCGCTAGGCATCACTCAATCGGCGATCAGCATTCGAATTCGTGACCTGGAGGCGGCGCTTGGGTACCGGGTGTGCGAGCGCGGGCGCGGCGGGTTTCGCCTGACCGAGCGGGGCGAAATCGCCTACAGGAAAGCGGGTGAGATTCTGCGCAATGTCCGGGATTTTGATGCCGAGCTGCTGGAATTGCGTGACGCTGTCACTGGGGATCTGAGGATCGGTATTGTGGACACGGTCAATACGCTCGCAGATCTGCACCTGACCAAATCGCTAAAAAGGTTCCTGGATCGCCCGAACGAAGTCCGACTGGAGATGGTAGTTGCCTCGCCTACCGAATTGACGCAGCGGTTGATCACCGGCGATCTGCACGTCGCCATCGCGCCCTTCCGAAATCATGTGGCAGAACTCAGCTACACCAAGCTTTGTCAGGAGGAACACCGGCTATATTGTGGGCATGGCCATCCGTTGTTCGACATTCCGGATGAAGAAATCAGTCCTGATGTTCTTTCCCAATATCAGATTTGCCAGCGCTCTTACGACATGTCCGTTTCGCCGGAGATAAAAACGACAGAGTTAAGGGCCGTCGTTGCGAATATGGAAGCAATGGCAGCGCTGATAGAAACCGGGCATTATCTTGGAACTTTGCCGGTGCACTTCGCACAAAACTGGATGCACTTCCAAAAGCTCAGGGATCTTGCCCCAGACAAATTGCAGTGGAATTCGACCTTCTACCTGGCCACTCGATCGACCCACGTGAGCAGGCGCGCGGTCGAGCTTTTTGTCGAAGACATGCTTTATTTTACCGTCGGCAAGAACAGCGACTGACGGGATGATATGCCCTTCGTTTAGGTTCCAGCGTGTAGTCTACGAAGGAGGCATCCTTGAAGGATGACCAAACAGCACCGAACGTGACCATGACTTTGTAGCGAAAAACTCACAGTTGATGTAAAGGCATCATCACGTTGTGATTTCAATCACGGTGTGTAAGGAGGCCGAATGTCAAAACGTTCAACGATCTCGGAAATTGCTCGTGCAGCGGGTGTTGGAACAGCGACTGTGGACCGCGTGCTGAATGATCGTGGGAATGTCAGGGAAGAAACCAAGCGCAAAGTATACGACGCAGCGGTTTCCGTTGGCTATCATGCCGTACCGCTGCTACGCGACCGACTGCGGTCAAATTTTGCCGTTCGGAAGCTGGGTATCCTGCTGCAAAAGGAAAACCAGGAGTTCTACCAAAGCCTTGCGCAGAAATTTGAAGAGTATGTTTTGGCATATCCAGGTATCCGAGGGCAGGCAGAAATTTTTTACGCGAAATCACAGGATCCCAATGAACATGCCAAGCTTCTGGCCGAGTTGGGACGGAGAAATCACGTCGTTGCGGCAACGGCCGTAAACCACCACGAAGTATCACGCACTGTGCGGGATTTACGAGAAACCAACACGCCTGTCTTTTCACTTCTGAACGATTTCGGTCAGGGGCTGACGCATGCCTATATCGGCTTAAACAATATGAAAGTTGGTCGCATTGCAGGCTGGGCGGTCAATAGTGTCACTCATCGCAAAGGAAAAATTGCGGTATTTGTTGGAGGCAGCCGGTGGCATGGTCACGAGTTGAGGGAAACCGGCTTTCGCAGTTACCTTCGGGAGCACTCTTCGCATCACCATTTGCTGGAAACACTGGTCAACTTGGAAACTCGGAACGTGACCTATGAGGCAATGCTGGATCTGTTGCACCGGCATTCAGATCTCAGAGGGGTTTTTGTCGCCGGAGGGGGCATGGAAGGCGCGATTCAGGCGGTGCGCGAAAACCGGGACCCTGGCGAGGTTGCAATAGCGGTCAACGAACTGACCCGACTGTCCCAGAGCGCCCTTCAGGACGGGTATGTAAGCTTGATCTGTAGCACGCCGTTGGATCGGTTGTGCAAAACGTTGGTTCAAACAATGGTAGAAGCCTGCTCTGAACATTCAGCAGGTGAACCCCGACAGATATTCCTGCAGCCAGAGATTTTTGTGCCGGAAAGCCTTTGATGATTTAAATACATCATAGCAAGGCTATTTCACATCACCTTTGATGTGATTTTAGTTGGTTAACAGTTGATTTGGCTCTGTTTGAATTGCTTGAGTCACACTACCTTCCAAACTCAGTCGGAGCCCAATGTAACCCGAGATTTCTCATCGAATGTTCTGAACGCTGCTAAGTTAAACCTTCCGGGTGTACCAGCAGCCCAGCGAACCGGACTGACCTTGGGCAGGATGTGCAATATCGAGGTATGAAATGACTATAAGAATGGCCCTGCTCGGAGCAGGTCGTATAGGTAAAGTGCATGCTCAGGCGATTGAGGGAAATCAGGATGCTAAGCTTGTAGCCGTATCGGATGCGTTCCCGCAAGCGGCGCAGGGTATCGCAGACCAGTATGGCTGCGTAGTTCGAAGCACAGACGAGATTGCTAACGACCCAGACGTCGAAGCGGTGATCATCTGCACGCCCACCAATACACACGCCGACCTCATTGAGCAGTTTTCGCGTGTTGGTAAGGCGATTTTCTGCGAAAAGCCGATCGATCTGGATCTTGATCGGGTCAGGGCGTGCCTGACGGTTGCAGAAGAAAACAACGCCCGCCTGATGCTGGGCTTCAATCGTCGTTTCGATCCCCATTTCGGTGCGGTCAAACAGGCAATCACAAATGGCAAATTGGGCGCCGTCGAGCAGATCACCATCACCTCACGCGACCCGGGCCTGCCACCGTATGAGTATATCGACGTATCCGGTGGCATCTTCCGGGACATGACGATTCACGATTTCGACATGGCTCGTTTTCTGTTGGACGAAGACGTCGCGACGGTGATGGCCACGGCCTCGGTTTTGGTCGATCCCAAAGTTGGTGACCACAACGATTTTGACACTGCCACTGTGGTTCTGACCACAGCGAGCGGCAAGCAGTGTACCATACTGAACTCGCGCCGCGCTTCTTATGGTTATGATCAGCGTGTCGAAGTGCTAGGCTCCGAGGGGCTGGTTTCGGCCGAAAACCAGCGGCCTGTTTCCATCGAGATCGCAAACGCCAACGGGTACACCCGCCCTCCACTGCATGATTTTTTCATGACCCGTTATACCGAGGCCTATGCGGCTGAAATCGCCGCCTTTGTCGCCACAATTCGTGATGGCGCGAAAGCATCTCCATCGGGATATGACGGTATGATGGCGCTGGCCCTGTCCGAGGCGGCTTTGAAATCCGTGGCCGAGGGGCGTGTTGTCTCGGTGAGTGAGATTCTCTGAGGCGGCCATGACAAAGACCCTGGGACTTCTCACCATAAGCCGATCCTCGGTCGATCTGCGCCGCGCGCGGCCTGAAACAGCGGCGCTTAAGGCGGTGGAACTGGCGCGATAATGTGGCGTGCGGACAGCAATAGACATCCAATCGGTGGGGTGTTGATGGGCATGGCGGCCGAGAGGGCCGTCATGTTGAAAGCGCGAAGGTGACGAAGATGCTGCAATCGATCCTTCACCAGTTCGATCTCATCGCCGGGGACCGAAAGGAGATTTACATTGCCCGCGGCACTGCGGACGCAAACGCGGCTCCGCAGGCCATCCGAGCGGTGACTGACGCGGCTGTTGTTCGCAAAAGTGACCCTTTGGGTGCCGGGGACGGGTTCATATCCGGCTTTCTCAAAAGTTGGCTGGATGACGATAACTGGCCAACTGCGCTGGATTACGCCAATGCCTGTATGATGGGTGTCAAGATCACCGCTGTGATCCCCGACAACCGGCGCTTTGGCTGCATCAACCGACTGCAAAGTGGCACTGGGGGTGCCGAGTTCAACAACTTGCTGAACCACACCCATCACGTGAACCCGTCAAATATCGACTTTGCCGCGCATACGGCATCGATGGAGGCGGCCAGCACTCACGTAGGTTCGATTGCGGAACTGGAAGAACCCCTTGCGCGTGGTAAAAAAGCAGCTCCGCGTGCACGCCTGAACTGAATGTAAAGACGGATAAATTCATGATCCAATACGGAACGAACCCCATCGCCTGGGCCAATGACGACGACCAGACCCTAGGCGCGCATATCCCTACCGAACAAATTCTGGCTGAGGCCAGCCAGATCGGCTTCGATGGGATCGAAAACGGCCACCGATGGCCGCAGAACGACCCCGAGGCGTTGAAGCAGCTATTGGGCGGGCATGGCCTGCAGTTTATTTCCGGTTGGCATTCTATGAACCTGCTGGCGCATTCGGTTTCAGAGGAGAAGGCCGCGATTCAACCGCACTTGGACAAGCTCAAGCACAATGGCTGCAAGGTGTGCATCGTCTGCGAAACGTCAAACTCGGTGCAAGGTCTTGACGTACCCGTCAACGACGCGCCAGTTCTAAACACCGATGAGATGACAGAATTCGGAGCAAAAGTCGAAGAGATTGCCCAATACTGCTCGGATCAGGGCATTGATTTGGTTTATCATCACCACATGGGAACAGTGGTTGAAACTCTTACCGAGATCGACGCCTTCATGGCATCCACTGGTCCGGCGACCAAACTGTTGTTCGATGCCGGCCATTGCTATTTCGGGTCCAACGGACAGGACCCTGTCCCGGTGCTTGAGAAATATGCCGACCGGGTGCGCCACTTTCACGCCAAAAACGTGCGACCCGATGTAATGAAGCGAGTGCGCGAAACAGACATGCCATTCATGGATAGTGTCCGGGCCGGTGTTTTCACCGTGCCAGGCGACCCTGAAGGCGGCATCGACTTTACCCCTTTGTTACGCGTGCTCAAAGACAAGGGCTATGACGGGTGGATCGTCATCGAGGCTGAGCAGGACCCCGAGGCGCGCAACCCGTATGACTATCAGTCCATGGGTCTGGCCTCTCTGAAGCAGACCGCCCGCGACATCGGGCTGGAGAGAGGTCGAGTGGGCGATGTTTGACACTTCTCACCCCTGGTTCCGACCGCTCTGGGTGCGGGTTGTCTTGGTTGCTGCCTGTCTGGGATGGGCCGGGTTTGAATTTTTGACAGGATCTCCTGGGTGGGCTCTTGTATTTGGAGGGGCTGGTGCTGTCTGCGCATACGCTTTGTTGTTGACCTATAAACCGGAGAACTCAGATGACTGATCTGTTGCGCAAACCAACGGCGCCCGCAGGCAAAGTACATGACATCACTGTGGCCAGCGCAAAAGGCCCGCAAAGCTCCGATTGGAGTTACGTTGGCTTTGGCCTTTATCATCTGGAGCCGGGCGAAACCGTGTCCGAGGCGACCGGTGACCGAGAAGTCATTCTGGTGTTGGTCGAAGGTAAGGCAAAGCTGTCTTGCGACAATCTGGACTTTGGTGAAATGGGCGACCGGATGAGCGTGTTTGAAAAGACGCCACCGCATTGCGCCTATGTGCCCAAGGACAATGCCTGGTCCGCGACTGCCACCACTCGCTGCGTTCTAGCAGTGTGCAGCGCGCCGGGCGAAGGAAACTACCCCGCCAGCCGTCTCGGACCAGAGGGGATCGAACTGACGCCACGTGGCTCGGGACAAAACACTCGGTACATCAATAACATCGCCATGGAAGGTCGCGACGTGGCCGACAGCTTGCTGGTAACCGAGGTTTTCACACCTGACGGCAACTGGTCTTCGTACCCCAGCCACCGTCATGACGAGGATGACTTCCCCAACATGACCTACCTGGAGGAGACCTACTATCACCGGATAAGTCCGGGGCAAGGTTTCGGGATTCAGCGGGTCTATACCGAGGATGGCAGCCTGGATGAAACCATGGCCGTCAAGGATGGTGACGTGGTTCTTGTCCCGAAGGGACACCATCCCTGTGGCGCTCCCTACGGGTATGAGATGTACTATCTGAATGTAATGGCCGGTCCGCTGCGAAAATGGCGGTTCAAAAACGATCCCGACCACGACTGGATCGCACAGCGCGATGCGTGATTATGGCGATTGCCACTACAGCTGAATCAAGGCCTGAATTTTCGCTATATCCGAGTTCGTTTTCCGCGATGGGGCGAATCTCGTAAATGGAGGCTAGGTCAGTGTAGTGCATCCGTTCGATACAGACGAATTTTCGTACCGCCATGGTCGACGATCGGGCCAGGTGGCAACAGTGGCAGGCGCGTCGAACGTGCCAGTGAAGCGTTGCTGGTGACGATCCCGACCCGCCAGCCCTGAAACCGGGACATCAAAACTTTGCCAAGGCTGCCATAAAGCGAACGCAGCCGTTTCTCGTCTCCGATCCGCGCACCATAGGGTGGGTTGGCAATGACCAGACCCGGAGGGCCATCCGGCGGTTTTATCTCGCCGATAGAGCGCTGCTGAAACCGGGTGATGTCCCCAACGTTGGCACGTGAGGCATTTGTCGAAGACGCCTCAATGGCGCCTGCGTTTCGATCCGAACCCCAAAAAGTCAGGTCTGGCGAATGCGCAACCGCGTTGCGCCGCATATCCTGCCAGGTATCGTTGTCGAACGTCAGAAGATCTTTGAACGCAAATTGCCGGGATCGGCCGGGATACAGCCCGGACGCGATCTCCGCCGCCTCGATCACAAATGTACCTGAGCCGCACATCGGATCCAGTACCGGTTCGGTCCCATCGAATCCGCATTCACGCAAGAACATCGCTGCCATGGTCTCACGCATCGGAGCCTTGGCAACGGCGGGTTTATGGCCGCGTTTGTGTAGGGGCTCGCCCGAACTGTCGACCGAGAAGGTGCAGATGTCCTTTTCGATTCGCAGCATTACGCGCAAGGCAGCATCCGGCGAAATGGTGGCCCCAAGTGTTTCAGAAATGGCCTTTTCAACTCGCTGGCGCGCCGCCCCGGCATGATAGATGCGGGATTTTCGGCTGGTCGCTTCAACCTTGACCGGGACGTCGGCGCGCAAAATGTCGGGCCAGGGAAACTTGCGGGCACGCTTATCCAACTGGGCAAGATGCACTGCGGGAAAGCTGCCCAAGCGCACAAGGACCTTATTTGCCCCGCGCAGCACGAGATTAGCGCGCCACACCTCGCGCCAGCTGCCTCGGCAGACCACACCGCCACGAACGATCTTAGCACTTGCGAATCCATTTTGAACGGTTTCCGCAAACAAAGGAGCCTCTAGCCCCGGAGTGGCAATCAGGAATATCTCAAGTTCTTCAGTATTTTCCATTTCGGCTGCTTATACCGGATGTCGTTTGGGTGCGACAGGCAAATTGGTCTGGTCAAACTGTTCAGAATTGGTCCAAATTTGTATGAAAGTGATGATCAGACCTCAGTTTCTGCGGTAACAGGTTTGCGTTTAGCCCCGTCCCCGCGTAAAGGAGCCCTAATCGGAGTAACGCCTACGGATTTTGGACGGTTTTCGACGCTTTTGCGACCGGTGCCGAAAAAAGCCACGCTATTGGATGTCCCCTAAAGGGCGTCGCAGATAGAAGGCGCAGGACAGAAGCTTGGAAGAACGTAGCCACATGCAAACTTTCAAACTGAAAAAAGGGTTGGATCTGCCGATAGAAGGCGCGCCCGATCAGATCATTCAACCAGGACCGGAGTTTTCCACGGTTGCCGTTCTAGGCGGTGATTATATCGGCCTGAAACCCCGGATGCTGGTGCAAGAAGGCGATGACGTGCAACGGGGCACGCCAATATTCTGCCATAAGGATGCTCCCGATGCGATGATGGTCGCACCGCTTAGCGGCAAGGTCGTCGCGATCAACCGCGGTGCCCGTCGGGTTTTGCAGAGCGTCGTCATTGAAGTGTCAGACATCAATGACACCGGTGTTGATTTCTCGGGCATTGGCGACGGGGAAAGTGCAGAAGGCATTACTGCCAAACTCTGTGCTGCTGGTCTGTGGGCCGCCTTCAGAACGCGTCCCTATTCGAAGATGCCAGAGCCGGGTAATAAACCGGCGGCAATCTTCGTGACTGCGATGGATACAGATCCGCTGGCGCCCGATGCAGCAACGATAATTGCCGATGCCAACGAGGCATTTACCGCTGGTCTGGCCACCGTATCTCGATTGACCGATGGCAAGACCTACCTTTGTCAGAAGGAAGGCGATTCGATTTCCGGTACTGATCTGCCAGGTGTCGAAGCCGCTGGTTTTTCTGGGCCACATCCGGCAGGGCTGGCGGGTACGCATATCCATTTCCTTGAACCTCTGGCAGGTGACAAACAGGTCTGGACCATCGGCTATCAAGATGTGATCGCCATCGGTCGCTTGATGCAGACCGGTCATCTGGATCCTAATATCGTGATCGCTCTGACCGGGCCGGGTGCACGCCAGCCGCGTCTGATCCGGACCGTCATGGGAGCTTCGACAGACGAACTGACCCGCAACGAGATCGATCTGGACGGGAAGGCGCGCATTATCTCGGGCTCGATCCTGTCCGGTCGACATGCCGAAGGTCCGCACGCCTATCTTGGCCGGTTTGCGCGTCAAATCACTATCATTCGCGAAGATCCCGATCAGATCACGATGGGATGGATCCTTCCGATGCCATCGAAATACGCCGTGCAACCGGTTCTCGGGTCGGCTTTTGCGAAAAAGCTTTATGCCTTCACCAGCAACCTGAACGGTGGACGCCGCGCGATGGTACCTACGGGTACGTTCGAGGAGCTGATGCCGCAGGACTATCTGCCAACGCAGCTGCTGCGCGCGCTTTTGGTTATGGACACCGACACCGCACAAGCGCTGGGTGCGCTGGAGCTGGACGAAGAGGATCTGGGCCTTGTGGGCTTTGCCTGTCCGGCGAAATATGAATACGGGCTGGCGCTGCGCGACTGCCTGTCCAAGATTGAAAAGGAGGGCTGAGCCGAATGGGTTTGCGCAGCTTCTTTGACCGGATCGAGCCGAACTTTACCAAGGGCGGCAAGTACGAAAAACTCTTTCCCATCTACGAGATGGTCGAGAGCTTTATCTACACTCCGAAAACCGTAACCACGGTCGCGCCTCATGCCCGGTCATACGTGGATATGAAGCGGATCATGACCTATGTCGTGATCGCCACGATCCCCTGTATCCTGTGGGGAATGTGGAATACCGGCTACCAGGCCAACTCGGCCATCGCGACGCTGGGTCCGGAGGCCGCGACTGGATGGCGGATCGCCCTCTTGCAGATGTTCGGCATCTCACTGGACCCGTCCAGCATATTTGCCAACACCATGCACGGGCTGCTTTATTTCCTGCCAATCTACATCGTGACTCTTGTGGCAGGCGGTATATTCGAGGTGATCTTCGCCACCGTTCGTGGCCACGAAGTGAACGAGGGTTTCCTTGTTACTTCAATGCTTTACACGCTGATCATGCCTGCGACTACGCCATTGTGGCAAGTGGCGTTGGGTATCACCTTCGGCGTTGTGATCGGTAAAGAAGTATTCGGCGGCACCGGCAAGAACTTCCTCAACCCAGCCCTTGTGGGTCGCGCGTTTCTGTACTTTGCCTATCCGGCTCAGATGTCGGGCGATGCGGTCTGGACACCTGTCGACGGGTTCTCGGGCGCGACTGCTCTGGCAGTTTCGGCGGCTGATGGTTTCCAGGCGCTGGCCGCGGACGGTATCACTTGGTGGAGCGCATTTTACGGCACCATTCAGGGTAGTTTTGGCGAAACATCGACGCTGGCCTGTATCATTGGTCTGGCCTTTCTGCTGATGACCAAGATTGCCAATTACCGCCTGATCGTGGGCTGTATGGCCGGGACAATCGCCTTTACTTGGCTGCTGAACCTGATTGGATCGGACACCAACCCAATGTTCGCGATGCCGTGGTATTGGCATGTTGTTCTGGGTGGGTACGCCTTTGGGCTGGCCTTCATGGTGACCGAGCCTGTTTCGGCCAGCCATACCAATCTGGGCCGCTATATCTATGGCGCGCTGATCGGTATCATGGTTGTGTTGATCCGTGTGGTGAACCCGGCTTTCCCCGAAGGCATGATGCTGGCAATCCTGTTCGGAAACGTCTTTGCGCCGCTGATCGACTATTTCGTCGTTCAGGCAAACATCAAACGGAGGGCGCGTCGCCATGTCTGATACGCAACCCCCAGCAAAACACGACGCACCGAAAGGCGCGATTGCCCGGTTCCTGGCGGCTTCGCCGGATTCAGTTGGCAAGACGATCTTTGTCGCCGTCGCCGTTTGCCTTGTAGCTTCGATGATCGTATCGGCCGCAGCGGTCAGCCTGCGCCCGGTTCAAGAAGCCAACAAGCTGAAGGACAAGCAGGTCAACGTTCTGCAGGTGGCGGGTGTCTACGAACCCGGCATCAACGTCACCGAGGCATTTGCCGCATTCGAACCCCATGTGCTGGACCTTGCCACTGGTGAATTTGTCGACGATCAGTTTGATCCGGCCACATTTGACGATCTGGCCGCAGCCAGCGACCCTGCGCTTAGCGTCGCGCTGGACAATGACCCCGCAGGGATTGGCCGCAAAGCCAAGTACCGCGTGATCTACCTTCTGCGTGACGATGCAGGTGATCTGGACAAGGTGATCCTGCCGCTGCACGGCTATGGCCTGTGGTCCACGCTCTACGGCTTTATCGCGCTGGAGAACAACGGCAACGATATCTATGGCCTTCAATTCTATCAGCACGGTGAAACCCCCGGACTAGGCGCCGAGGTCGACAACCCACGCTGGAAAGCGCTGTGGAATGGCAAGAAACTGCGGGATGACGCGGGTGATCTGCAGATCACCGTCGCCAAGTCGCAGCCCGCTGCTGGACCAGATTTCTATGTCGATGCGCTGGCTGGGGCCACGCTAACTTCGGTCGGTGTCGATAACCTGGTGAAATTCTGGATGGGCGATGCGGGCTTTGGTCCGTTCCTGGCCAAACTGCAAGCAGGAGATCTCTGATGTCCCAGACCAAGAAAGAAATGCTGGTCGATCCGCTTGTCGACAACAACCCGATCACCTTGCAGGTGCTGGGGATCTGTTCGGCGCTGGCGGTGACCTCGTCGCTGCAGGTGTCGATCGTGATGGCGTTGGCAGTGATTTTTGTGACCTCGTTCTCGTCCTTTTTCATCTCATGCCTGCGCAACCAGATCCCCGGTTCCATCCGGATCATCGTGCAGATGGTGATCATCGCATCGCTAGTGATCCTGGTGGACCAGATCCTCAAGGCTTATGCCTTTGAGATATCCAAGACCCTGTCGGTTTTTGTAGGTTTGATCATTACCAACTGTATCGTGATGGGCCGTGCTGAGGCATTTGCCATGAAGAACCCGCCGGTCGCGTCTTTCATTGACGGCATGGGCAACGGCATGGGCTACGGTCTGATCCTGCTGCTGGTCGGTTTCATCCGCGAGCTATTCGGGGCAGGATCGCTGTTCGGCGTCACCATTCTGGAGACCGTGAACAATGGCGGCTGGTACGTGCCCAACGGCATGCTGCTGCTGCCGCCCTCAGCGTTCTTCATCATCGGTCTGATCATCTGGGCTTTCCGCACATGGAAGCCGAACCAGGTCGAAGAACGTGAATACAAAATCCAGCAGGTAGAGGCGCACTGATGGAAGGGCTTATTTCTCTGGCCGTTAAGGCCATCTTTGTCGAAAACCTCGCGCTCAGCTTCTTCCTCGGCATGTGTACTTTCATCGCCGTATCCAAGAAGATTTCGACGGCGCTGGGTCTGGGTATTTCGGTCATGGTCGTGCAGGCGATCACGGTTCCCACGAACAACCTGCTGCTCAGCTATCTGCTGAAACCGGGCGCGCTGGCATGGGCCGGATTCCCGGATGTGGACCTGACCTTCCTCGGCCTGATCTCGTATATCGGTGTGATCGCCGCGATGGTGCAGATTCTGGAAATGGTGCTCGATAAGTATTTTCCGCCGCTCTACAACGCACTGGGGATCTTCCTGCCGCTGATCACGGTGAACTGCGCCATCCTTGGTGGTTCGTTGTTCATGGTGGAGCGGGACTATAACTTTGCCGAAGCGGCGACCTATGGCCTGTCTTCCGGCTTTGGCTGGGCGTTGGCGATCACCGCAATGGCCGGTGTTCGGGAAAAGCTGAAGTATTCGGACATTCCGGACGGCCTGCAAGGTCTTGGTATCACCTTCATCACCGCGGGACTGATGGCCATGGCCTTTATGTCCTTTTCGGGCGTGAAGCTGTAAGGGGAGGGGCGAATGGAAACTTTTACCCTGGGCGTTGCCCTTTTCACCCTGATCGTTTTGGCGCTGGTGGCGCTCATCATGGCGGCCCGGTCCAAGCTTGTCTCGACCGGCAACGTCAACATCACCATCAATGGCGAGAAAACCATCGCCGTGCCTGCGGGCGGCAAGCTGCTGCAAACGCTGGCGGCCGAGAAGCTGTTCGTTCCATCGGCTTGTGGCGGCGGCGGAACCTGCGCCCAGTGCCGGGTCCGCGTACATTCCGGTGGCGGGTCGATCCTGCCGACCGAAGAAAGCCATATCACCAAGCGCGAGGCTGCTTGCGGTGACCGCCTGTCCTGTCAGGTGGCGGTCAAGCAGGACATGGACATCGAAGTTCCCGAAGAGGTCTTTGGCGTCAAGAAATGGGAATGCACGGTTCGTTCGAACGAGAACGTGGCGACCTTCATCAAGGCCCTCACGCTGGATCTGCCCGAAGGAGAAGATGTGAACTTCCGCGCTGGTGGATATATCCAGATCGAAGCGCCGGCACACCAGCTCAGCTACACCGACTTCGACGTGGAAGAGGAGTATCGCGAGGACTGGGATCGCTTCAATCTGTGGCAATACAAATCCATCGTGAACGAACCGATCGAGCGCGCCTATTCGATGGCGAACTATCCGGACGAAAAAGGCATGATCATGCTCAACGTCCGCGTTGCATCGCCGCCTCCGGGGTCTGAGGGCATCCCACCGGGTCAGATGTCATCCTACATCTTCAACCTGAAGCCGGGTGACAAGGTCACGATCTCAGGTCCGTTTGGTGAGTTCTTCGCCCGCGAGACTGGCAAAGAGATGGTTTTCATCGGCGGTGGTGCCGGAATGGCACCGATGCGCAGCCACATCTTCGATCAGCTCAAGCGTCTTGAGAACCGCAACCGCAAGATCAGCTTCTGGTATGGTGCGCGGTCCAAGAAAGAGATGTTCTTTGTCGAGGATTTCGACCAGCTGGCCGAAGAGTTTGACAATTTCGAATGGCACGTCGCCCTGTCGGATGCTCAGCCTGAAGACGATTGGAAAGGCTATACCGGCTTCATCCATAACGTCCTGTTCGAAGAGTACCTCAAAAACCACCCGGCTCCGGAAGATTGCGAATACTACATGTGCGGCCCGCCAATCATGAACCAGTCAGTGATCAACATGCTGCTGGATCTGGGTGTGGATCGAGAAGACATCATGCTCGACGATTTCGGCGGGTAAAAAATAAAACCGGCGCCAATTGGGCGCCGGTTTTCATTTGTAGATATCAATGCCCAACACCGCGTGAATTGCTGTGGGCGGGTCCACGGAATGCGCATGCATATACGCCTCTACTTCGCGTAGTTTCGCGTCGACAAGATAACGGTACCAAAACCCTTGGAGCAGGTGAAATCTGCGCCCCTGCGGGCTATCCAGAAACCCGAGCTGAAAAATGAAACGCCACAGGAAATAGGCCCCCGCGCGGAAACCCGGGGGAAGGCGCAAATAGAAAACCTCTTTGATCCAACGTTTGCGCGCGGCCTGTGCGCCTTTGGCCGCGGCAATGGTCTCATACGGCAGAAACTGATGCCGTAGGTTCATCAGGTCTACCACTTCGCGACTGGCATATGTGTTGTGCTTGTCGATCCACCAGCCCAGTGGATTGAGGTTGTCGTCCAGAACATGCCCGGACAACCGCACCGTTTCCCCCTGAACCTTGATATGTTCATCCATCCAACGAGCTTCACACCGACCCTTCCTCGCGCGAAACAGACGCAGCACTTCGACGGGGAATAGCCCGCCGCGGCGTACAGGGCCGCCCAGGAAGTTCATGTATCGCGGGACGTAAGCACCGGCGACATTTGATGAAAGTTCCGGCAGCTGCCGGGCAATCTCCAAACAAAGCGGTGGGCTGATAATCTCATCTGCATCCAATCGCAAAATCCATTCAGACTGATCTGACACCTGATCTAGCACCCAGTTGAATTGTTCCGCGTAATTGCGCCATGAGTTGTGTAATACTTCGGCCCCCAGATCGGCGGCAATTCGGCATGTTGCGTCCGCTGACCCGCTGTCTACAACAACAATCCGATCAGCAACGGGCTGAACCGAAGAGATCGCTCGTGCGATATGCAGTTCTTCGTCTTTTGTCAGGATGACTACGGTCAGCATTTGTTCAAGGCGCGTGCCGGGTTGCCGACCACGGTTTGGCCATCCGGTACCGACCTCATCACCACGGCCCGAGCGCCAACGATGCTGCCCTTACCTACGCAGACGTCCGGCCCGATGAATGCATCCGCCGCGATCCAGCTGTCAGACTCAATCCGGATCGGAGGTGTCAACAAAAGCCGGTCGCTACTGCGATGGTCATGGGTTCCTGCACACAGATGGGCACCTTGAGAGATCGTTGCTCTGGCTCCGATGTCAATCCGCCCCAAGGCATAAAGGATGGCACGGTCCCCGACAGCGCATTGCGTTCTCAGGGTAAGGTTCCAAGGCATTGTAATCGAAACGGTGGGAAATACATGGACGTCGCGCCCGACAGACGCTCCAAATCTGCGCAACAGCCAACGGCGCCACCCCCAAAAAGGACGCGGGCTGAGGCGAAACAGGGGCGTAGCGAAAGCCCACAGCACGCGGGCCGCTTGAATGCGACGCGGATACTTCCGCGCCTTCCGGTTTGTTGAAATATCAATCACAAAAGGCTTTCGTAAAAATCCAACATTCGCTGTGCCCGGCTACCCCAGTCGTGATGGTTGCGCATGTAGGCACGCGCATTCTCCCGCAAGAGGGGGATCGGGAGCCGACACAAGACCTGCGCAAGCGCTGCGGCCTCACGCGGAACGCTAATCGCAGCGCCAGCTGCTACTGGCCCATCGGCAATTGTACCCTCTGTTCCGATCAACGTGCCGCCTGCGGCCATTGCTTCGAGCGCCGCATTCGAGTTGTTTTCAAACTTCGAAGACATCAGCACGGCATCCGCTGCTCGCAGCCAATCGTGCTTTGTTTCAGAATAGACCGACCCATGAATGTGAAGCCTGTCGGCCACACCAAGATTTCGGGCAATAGACACCAATCGGCCTAGGTCACCGCCATCTGGCCCAACTAGATGCAATTGAGCACCGAATCCTTGATTACGTAGCAGACGCAGAGCCTCAATTTGGAGATCAATCCCTTTGATCTGCGCTATGCGGCCCAAAAACACCAGGTTCAAGTCGTGCGCCGCCTGCCCGAATAACCTTGTCCTTAACTCGGCACGAGAGGCATCTTTTGCAGGTAGATTGACGCCATTATCTATGATGACAGACGGTAGACCGGCGGTACCAAAGCTGGTTTGCGCCTCCGCTTGTGTCTGAAAATGATAGCCGGTTACGGTCGCCAGTTGCCCACGACCGATAAGTTTCGAAAAGACCGCCTTTGCAGCAGGTGATGATTGCGCCATCGCCGATTTTTGCAGGGACCCTCGCGGAGAGAGTACAACCGGCTTACCGGCACGACGTGCCAGCACGATCATGATCGACGCGAACCCGTTCCAGTATGAATGCACGTGAACTACATCTACGCGTTTTATGGCCCGATCCATCCGAGCCACTGAGCCGGGCTTGGGGCACCAGAAACGGCCGAAGGCGTATTGAATGGTGTGTCGCGCGGCCAAACCTTGGATCGAAGGCTCTTGCGTGTCTTGACCGCAGATCAATTCGACCCGCCCCAAGGAGCGTTCGGCCATAGCGGTGACCAAGCCCGCAACGCTCTGGCTGGGGCCGCCGTGGTGCAAAGCGATTGAGGGGATGGCGTGCAAAACGGTGAGGCCATTTTTTGCGGCTGGGGCGGAAGTTCTTATTTGCACTGAAATTGAAACTTTTCAACAAACCCAGCGCCTGGGCAAAGTGTATTCAAGCGCCGTAATTCGGACTGCACCAGCGTATGGCTGTCCGTAGTGAACCAGTCGAACTTGCGCGCTGCATCCGAGGTAACAGTGGTTGGCGCTTTCTGACCTGAATGACGGGTTGCAGCCAATGCCGACAGGCGCTCTCGATCGCAACATCCGTCGAACCGCTCGATTGATCGCGCCAACTGATTTGCCATTACCTTTGGATCAGCGGTGTAGGTCAAAATCGTATCCGTTCCAAATCGCTCGACAGCAGCGGCGATGTGATCCGCCCAAGGGTGTGGGGACTCGTATGGGTTGGAAAGCTCGGCCTTTAGAAATCCGGCGAACCGGTCCCTATCCTGACGAGCCGGGGTTGATATGCCGTAGCGTTTCACAAAAAGGGACGGGAAGAGCTCATACGGTGAGCGCACGATGTAGAAAACCTTTTTCAAGCCACCCAGGCGCAGGTCGTGCCCGTGCAGCACCTGTGAATAGAGCTGAGGCCACGAATAATGCCGAGGCACGGGCAACCCATAGTAGGCGCCCAGAATTGCCCCAATCCAAGATGTTCCAGACCTCGGATAGCCACAAATTGCAATTGAACGACGGCGGCCCAGCGACCCGCAATAAGTTCGGGTAGCGTGGCTGGACAGTCCTCGCGCCAGCCATTGCACCCGACCTTTTCGGGCGTCTTGAACCGGGCGATCTACCAAACGCTTTGCGCCTTCATCCGGCGTGAAGGAGCCAGCAAAGCAGAGCGTCCAACCAGCAGGACTAACGGTAGAGTCAGCATCCGGTGTACCGCCTGGACCCCATAAAACATTGTGTAAAAGCTGGAAGCTGCCACAAGCAGAACGAGCGTGACCAGCAACGTATCGCCCTTCCGCGCCGCCAATTGGTCAAGCAAGGCCGCCAACGCCCCAAAGTAGGTGGCGATCAGGATCAGAGTCGGGAACCCTCCGGCAAAGTACAACTCGGCGGGAACAAAAAAACCGCCACCATGCACTTCAAAATCGGATAACATAAGCGGGCCGTTGTACAACGTAACGCCAAGGCTGCGCAAAAGACCTGACGGCACAATCTGTACCCACAATGTCACCAGAAACTCTGCCGCACCGCCCCAGTAGGTCTGGTATCCGGACAAATGGATAGTGATCGCATGAAACATATGCGCGACGGACTGCGGTAACAGATCAATCTCGGTCAGAAAGCTGCCCTCGGTCGAGGGCGCCTGCATACCCCAAGATCTCAGGTAAGAGATCTGATCCAGTACAACCAGCAGTATTGCCGCCAGAATTACGGTCTGAAGCATCGCGCGCCAGCCAAGACGCGACATCCCCACAAGGTAAAACCCGTAAGCTCCTACCAACAGAAACAACAGCGATCCGCGATCCCCGGCTAAAGCATAGTGAATAACAACCGCCCAGAATGCAGTACGGGCCAGATGAAAGTGATGCCCGGTTCCACGTGCCCGGTTAACTGCAATCAGAATAAGTAGATTGGCCACAGCACTTGCACCGCCCAGAGGGATCATCTGAAAAAGCCCCTTGTTCTGAGGATAGGGAGCGAATAACCACCAGCCGTCCGCAGAGATCGCAACCACCGCAAGGCCCGCCACAAGCGGACCCAAAACACCACCATCGGATTGGGAGAGCGCAAGGGCTGGAATTCTCAGCCGAGTTACGATCCACCAGCCTGACAGAAAGCACAGGGTGAAGGCACCAAGTATTGCGCAATTGGCCGTGACAAAGGCAGGTGGTAATTGAGCAAACACACGAACCTGTTCGATCTGACCTGTTACATCGATGGCCAGAACATAAACCGAGTAGGCAAGTACCGTGGCCAACATGCAGGCCGTAACCAGGTTTCGCCTGAGCGCGTTGTGCAACACGAATACGGTCAGCACTGCGATAAGAGGAATTTGATATTGGGGCAGGGTGATCACGCCGGACGAACGCCCAGTGTATGGGATATGATCATGGCCCAACTCAGGAACAAGGCAGATTGGCCAACTTGCGCAGCGACAACGCCCCAAATCCCAAATTGCCACGCGCCCAGTAAGATCAACGCGCTTCCCAGAACAGCGGTGTAAACGCGCGGGCGCACCAGCGCGGCACTATTCATGGCACCAAACTGGTGCAATGCAATCAGCTCCGCGCTGGCTGTGAAACCAGCGGTCAATACAAGCCATGGCAAGAAAACCGAAGCTTCCTGGTATTCCGGCGCGACCAGCAACCGCGCAATTTGAGTGTGAAACAGGGCAGCAATGACAAAGGCTATCCCCGTCAACCCAAGCGCCCAGAAAGTCACTCGCCAGAGCCTGAAAATCGCCGCCGCCTCATCCTGTTCGAGTTGATCGAACAACCGTGGGCTCAGGAAGCGCAGGATAGCTGACATACCAATACGTGCTGGCGCCAGCGACATTTGAGCAGCAACCGCGTAAAGAGCCAGCGAGTGAGCATCTGCAAAACTCTGCAACGCCCACCGATCCACCACCAACAGAAGCCATGTGAATGGCGCCCATGTGTAAATTGGCCGGGCAAAACGTGAAAACACCGGGTCTATTGTAAGCTCTTTACCGCATTTTACCTCAATCCCTCGCGGTGCGTGCCGGATAGACAGCGATACTAAAACCAACAGGCTGCTTGTAGCGTAGGCTGCGAACAATACCGGCACTGTTGTCCCAACGAAACGTGCAGCCAGTAGAACCAGCACAATTTTTAGAAAGGCATCCGCCGCCTGGTGCAGCGCAATCAAAATTCGAGCGCGCGCTGCGTTTCCAAGCGCGATCAGCGCGCTAACCACACCGTTAAGCAACGAATAGGGCAGAACGACCAGGATCAGGCAGGCCCATTCCGAATAGTCAAATGCCCAAGCCGCCAGAGCCAATACACACAGAGTGACGGACCAAACCCAAGACACGCGCTGAAACTTGCGCCAAGCGCACATGTAATAGGCATTCCGCCCTCCGTAACGCGGTGCCAGGGCATATAGGCGCGTGATCGATTGGTTTAGCCCTCCGTACACAACCACCTGGCCGAAGCTGAACAATGTCATCGCGAGCGCCAACTTTGCGTATGCCTCGGGGCTCAGTAATTCAGTTTGAACGCGCAGCAGCAACAGCCCTCCGACCAGTAAGGCAGACTGGCCGAGCGCGACCCAAAAAGCCTCACCCCTTGCGGTCAGAGGGTGCCTCGGGTCGTCATCACTCGAGATTCAATCCCAAAGAAAGCTTCGATTATTTGCCGTGATAGTCGCGAAACCATTCGACGAAACGGGCAATGCCATCCTTGAAATCGGTCTGCGGGCGGTAACCGGTCAGGCGTTGCAAAAGATCGGTATCGGCCCAGGTGGCCGGGACATCGCCCATTTGCATAGGCATGTAGTTGCGGATGGCCTTCTTGCCCACAGCCTCTTCAATGGCATCGATGAAATCCAGCAGGCGAACTTTGTCTCCATTGCCAATATTGACAACCCTGTAAGGCGCGACGGGGGACAGGCTGTCTCCCACTTCAATCTCTTCCGAGTTTGCAGGGCGGACCGGAGGAGTATCGATCAGCAGTCGAATTCCGCGCACCAGATCATCCACATCGGTGAAATCCCGATACATGTCACCATGGTTGTAGATGTCTATCGGGCGGTCATCGAGTATCGCGTCAACGAATTTGTATAGGGCTAGATCAGGCCGACCCCAGGTGCCGTAGACCGTAAAGAACCTGAACATTGTGGTCGGCAGATCCCAAAGATGGGCATAGGAGTGGCCCATTGCCTCATTCGCCTTTTTGGTAGCAGAATAAATGGTCAGCTGGGTGTCCGCCTTTTCGACCTCAGTAAACGGCATCTCTTCATTTGCGCCATAAACCGAAGACGTTGACGCCATCAGTAAGTGGTCCACCTTTTGCAGCCGGGCAATTTCCATCACGTTGAAAGTGCCAACAATATTCGAGTCGATATAGCTGCGTGGATGCTCAAGGCTGTAGCGGACCCCAGCCTGAGCGGCCAGATGGACGATTACATCAGGTTGGAATTCCTCCGCCACTTGTATCAGGCGGTCATAGTTTTCCAGCAGATCCTCGGTCGTTGTAAAGCCAGGAGATTGAAGCAGCATCTGATGACGGCGCTGTTTCAGGGCGACGTCATAGTAGTCGGTCATCCCGTCATAGCCATGCACACGGAACCCTTCGGACAGCAGCAGCTTTGCCAGATGGAACCCGATGAATCCGGCCGTACCTGTGATCAGAACCCGTTTCATGAAACCCTCAGACGCATATGGAACCCTTGCCATCAGGGATACGTTCCCCCCGGCAACGTCAAGGGGTTTCTCATTGAAAGGTCACCCATTTGCCGCATCCAGCCCCGCATTGACCAGCGAGGGCAGGAACTGATCCAGTGCCCGGCCCCATGTCGTGATTGGTTGTTCCTGAATGAAAACGATGTCGTTGGGCCGCAATTGCATCCGCGCGGCAACCGATAGGGCGGCCGGGTTGCGGGCATCCAGATGCCATGCAGTGACGGCACCAAATTCCTCGGGCTTAGGCGAGCTACGCAGTACATAGATATGTGCGGCATCCGCTGTTCGGGTGCTGAACCCACCCTGACCGAACAAGGCATCCGCGAGATTAAGATGCTGGCCGTAAGGCAGCGGCAGGCGCGCATTGCTGCGGAACTCTCCACCCAGGTAGACATAGTCGCGCTGCTCTGCCCCCAACTCGGTCCGGGTGGTGAAGTTGGTGCGAGACTCCGTCAATTCGTCCCGTTGCAGACCAACCGCGAGGTCCAGTTCAGTCAGGGCATCCGCCCGGGCCTGCCGGTTCAGGCTGATCACATCGATCTGGTCGCGGTAGTACCCCAGCGCGCGATCCAGATCATAGCTTGTATCCACGAAAACGGCGTCCCCGTTGAGCAGGTTCAGCTGCTGCAAATCGGGACGCCGAAGGTAATCCTTCATCGGAATCTGATAGAGATCGCCGGTTCGGTAAATTCTGATCGTGCCATAGTCGCGGTCGTGTGTCGTGAGTCCACCGGCAGCGGCGATTGCCTGGTTCAGGGTCAAAGGCACAACGGTTATCGCAACATTCTGAGGTGCAGCGACCAGCCCGCCAACCGCTACGCGCTTCGAGTTGTACCCGGTTAATTCCAGCGAGAATGCCGGGTCGATCTGACGCGCGGCAAACGCATCGAAGACAGCAGCCTCAGCATCGCGCAACGATCGGTTTGCTACGCGTACGGTGCCGATGTCGGGCACGGAAATCGATCCGTCCGAACGGACAGTATACTCCTCGGAAGGCGTGCTCTGGCTAATCGCCGGCTGCCCACCTCTTTTCAGCGTGACAGTATCCCCAGCTCCCAACCGATAGGCCGGTGGTGTGACCCGAGGCGGCGGTCGAAGCTCCAATGGCTGGGGCTCGATCCGCGGCACGTCAGGTTGGGGGGGTAAGGCACCAAGCCGCCGGGTGGCGGCGCCCGTTCCGGCGGTGTCATAGAAGGATGCCGGTAATCGGCGCGGAGTGTAGGCGTTGGAACGATTGGCCACCAGAACCGTTTGCGCGGTCAGGTCGACCTCGCGAACAGCGACGCTGTCTAACTGGTTAGAGACGCGGGGACTGGTATACGTCACGCCGCAGGCGCCAGGACTCAGCACAAGCAGTAACAGTGTCAGGGTGCGGATTATGTTTGGGGTCATATTGCTCTCTGAATATGGTGGCTCAGCGGACCAGGTGTTCGGTCCACACATATCCGGCAAGGTCGCTGACCCATTGCCGGGATTTCCACAGAAACCCGTCTGACCCGGCCCAGTAGATATTGGTCACGGTCCGACCGGGTGTCGTACAGATTTCTTCGATCCGCATGGTGAAGTGTGGTTGGTCAAGGATGATAATTTCTTCGCTCCGGACGGTGCCGCGTTTGCACTGATACGCTCGAAATGAAGTCTGATATTCACCATCGAGGTAAGAATTCAGGCGAATGTAGTAACCGTTCTCGCCCCCCTCGAGCATGGCCAGTGTCCCCGTCACATCGGCGCTCATCAGATCGGCACCGAGTCCACGGGTGGCCACCAAAACCCCTTGTCGAAAAGATAATGACGCCCTGTCGCCCGAGGCCCAGCTGATCACGTCCGCATTCTCTCCTACCGGGGCAAGCGTTGCGGCGACCTTGAGCTCGAGCAGTTCCACTAGCAAGGTCGGTTGCCCCAAATCGTCCAACTGCGCACGACTCAGCAATGTGCGTGGATCATCCTTCTGCGGCGCGCAGGCGACAAGCAACAACAGCGCCAACACCCGGTTCATCGCCAGAACCGCCCCCAATTCGCTCGCAGGTCTTGCTCGCGCAGGCCTCGAACTGTGTCGTAAAGCCGCCCGGCCACCTCAAGTTGCGCACCGCCATCGCGCTGAACCGGACGCAAAACAGTGGTGAAGTCATCCCGACTGGGCGTGCCCGAAAGCCAATCGATCGGAATGGTGATCACAATGCCCTTGTCATAGGACCCTTCGCCAAACTCGGCGGCAGAAGCATTGGTGAAGGTAGCAAAAGCACCGACGCGCCAACCGTTCCTGAATTCACGGTTTAGGGTGACAGTCGAGCCCCAATCTCCCGCTAGATAGCGTCCGGCGTCGACTTGCAGGTGATAGCCTTTCTGCAATTGCCAATAGCCAGACACATGCCCTGTCGCGACCGAGTAGTCCTGAAAGCCAAACAGCTGGTCAAAGTCCCGTTGCCGCACATAGTTCAATTCGGCCCCGAATGCGGCGCGGGATTTGAAGGGGAACCAAAGCAGCTCGGCTGACAGACCGCCAAACATCGGCTCCAGATACCCGGCAGTGACACGGCCAAACAGGTCTGAACCGGTTTGGTAATAATAGGCGGCCGTTAGTTCGGTGATTGCGGGGCTGCCCTCGGCATCATAAAGCGCCCCGTCGCTGCGAACGCGGGGAAGGGTTGAATCCGACTGCCGTGTGGATTGATCCAGATTGCCCACCAAAGGCTGCCGCAAGATACCACGCAGGATGAGACCTCGCGCAACCTCGACCTGAGCCGAAGCCTGAATGCCGAAGTCAACCCGCACGGGCTCGTCCGGGTCGAAGAGCGCAGGTTGCAGGTATGGCGTGAGTCCGGTGTCCCAGACCGGGAAGGCCGCATTGGGACCAGAGATTGCACGCTCTGGTTCCGAGATCTGCGCGCGGGCATAGGTGGACCAGCTACCATCCAGATCATGTTCCAATGATTCCAAGTCGGAACGACGCAGAGTAACGCGTGTTGGTGTTAGTCCACTCACGGTCGGAGTGATCTGGAACTGCTCGATTTCAGGCGGCAGAGTGCGGGTCATCACCCGAGCCGTTCGGCCGATGTCCTGCGCGGTTCGGGTCCGCGAAGTACCCCCAAAAGTAACATGAGCCGTTCGGCCGCGAATGTTCAGTGCGCGCAGACGTAATCCTTCACTCTGCAAACCAGCGGCCAGTTTGCGCTGTACACCCAACCCGGTCGTTCGCGCTGGTTGAGAGTTCCTTCCGCGAACCATTACTGGAGGCGGCGCATTGTCGCGCGACCCGCCGAAGGGCGGGTTTTTGGGGTTGAGTGCCAAGGTCAGGTTCACACCCAGCTCTGACCCGTAAAGATACGTCAGTGCCACATGCGCATTTGGGCGCAACCGGTATTGCGCGGCGATATTGATCGGGGATTTTCGGTCAAACGCGGTTCCGTCCTCCTGCGGGTAAGCGTCCGACGAATACTCCGCCAGCAGCTTCCACCTGTCGCTGGCCTGCCATTCCACCCCACCGAACATGGCTGCTGGTCCTCGAAACCAGTTTTGCGCCTGAACGGTGCCACCTTCGTCGCCTTCGCGTCCCGGCCGAGTGTCCATCCGACTTCCAAACACGTAAGAAAGAGGATTTCGAAACGCGCCGACACCGGCCAGGCGCCCCCATCCCATGCCCATGGTAATCCGCAGCCGTGGATGTACTGTCTTTGAAGCCACCACATACTCCGACTGATAAATCCCAGTTCCCAAGAAATCGTTCAATCCAACTGTCAGCGCTGGACGACGCCTGGTTTCGTTTAGAAATCGGTAGTGGATCGAGAAACTGCGGTCGAAAACCTCATCCTGTACGGCAGCGCCGGAAGTGTTCCCCTTTACGTCCCGAAGCGCGGAATATCGCAGACTGGCCGAAAGGCGCGGCGTTGCCTGAAAGGTCAATGTTGTGCGTGTCGTATTGCGAAAGTGGCTGAAATTCATGGCCAACTCGGCGTCCGGCCGACTGAGTGCCGTTGGCATCTCGACAAGCCCCGGGTAGCCGAAGGTGTTATAAGTCGTCTGCACCTGTGGTTCGGCGAAACTCACGTTTGGCACGCACAGAACCAGCGCGACCGAAATTGGCAGGTACCACAGGGTTTTAATGACCGCTGTCTCCGATCAGGGCCGAGAACTGACTGATTTTTCGTAGGTTTTTGGCTGCGAGCACGCCAATACCCCCCACGTTATTCCGCTTCAATGCCCGGTAATCCTCGTGCGTCTTTGTAATGAGCCCCGAAAGTGACCCGGTACTGACGCCACCCTGACGCATCTTGACCAAAACACGCGGTACGTAAGCCAATCGGATGCCACCTGCCCAGATCCACCGCAGCATCGCATCGTAATCTCCGGCAATTCGATACGTTGTGTCATAGACACCCAACCGCTCGAACACATTGCGCCGCAGATACAGGGTGGGGTGGGGTGGCATCCAGCCCCAACGCATCCGGTCGCGCCAGAAAGGACCTGCCCTCCAGTGACGCAAAACACGCCCTGAGCCGGAAATCATATCCAGGTCTCCGTAAACGCCATCCACGGTTTCGTCCGAAAACGCATTCGCGACGTCGGCCACCACTTTAGGATCGGCGAGCACGTCGTCAGAGCCAAGCAGTCCAATGACATCTCCGCAGCATCTGGTAATGCCCTTGTTCATAGCGTCATACAGCCCTTGGTCGGCAACACTGTGAACACGGACCGGATGAGACCCGTTCCAATTGTTTATAACATCCAGAGACCCGTCCGTTGAGCCCCCATCCTGAACGGCATGTTCAATATTGCCATAGGTTTGTACTGATACTGACCACAGTGTTTCCCGGATAGTGTCGGCCCGGTTCAAAACCGGAGTAACGATAGAGATTTTCATTGAATTCTCGAGCTTTAGCTCAGCTCTGCACGTTCGGAATATCAAACAGCAATCCATAGGACAGCCTTCGATCGCTGACAAAGCGGATGCCTTGATCTTCAAGCACATTACGCAATTTTTGCAGGTTATACTTGCGGGACTGGGGTACTCCGTCGACGGCTTCGTAGCGGGTGATGGTTGCAGCCCCAACACCCGATTGTTCCGCCAGGCGCCGGACGGACCAGTTCAAAGCCCCCCGAGCCGCTCGAAGCTGTTTGCCAGTGATCGAGGGCGCATTAACCTGCGAGTCGTTTTGAGTCATTTTATGAAAATTTGCCTGATTAACGGCTACCGCACCGGAAGAGACTTGGGTCAGCCTTCTGGTTGTGCATGAGTCATGGCGCAAACTTGGCAGGCAAACGACAAAATTTCAATCGCTAAAGTTGTTTTTGCGAACGCAACTTCACCCATTGATCATTTTTTATATATTATTTCAAATAGGTATCGTCGTTCAGTTCTGAAAATTTGACGAGTTAGGGGACTGTTAACCATTTCGCGTGAACCTCAAGAAAATTCTTGAGGCGACCTGATGCGATCCAAAATGCTCATCCTGGCAATTTGCAGCTGCATTCCGGCTAATCCGGTCTTGGCGCAAAACAGTGCGGCAATTGATACGGCTCGTAGCCTCGATGCCTGTGGTGGAGCCAAGATCAAAAGGGCAAGCTGGAAGCGCGACGGCAGCCTCAGGGTTGTTTGCGACCGACAATCCAGTGCGCCACGAAACACGCCCCCTGAGATTACCCCAGGTGCCACCAATGTGGTTGGCTTACTGATCCCGACATTGGGGCTTGGCGCAGCCGTCGCCGCGGCTGCGGGAGCGTCATCCTCGCCCTCGGCAACAAACAGTACAGGGCGAAATTAAGTGCTCAATTGCCGTCTTGACATGGCGTGTAGCCCAATTCAATCAACTGACGTCCGGAGAGGCGGTAAAATCCGTGCACGCGGTGCCGGGCGACTTCAATATACCAATGGCGCAGCGCCGGGCTGTAATGGTCGGCGATCACGTTGCTCCAGTATTCAAAGCTTTTTTCATCGAGCGGTAGCCCCCACAGATTTGGTCCGTGAAACCCGAACACAGTTTCTGTGTCGATACATACCTCCCTTGCGCCAAGAAAAAGGGTGCAGACTGACAAGCAAACCCGACCGCGAATTTCGACCCGATCACCTCGGGCCCGCAGAGTTTCAACCCAGGCCGCGCGGCGATCGATCCTGCCACCCAGATCATTTTTTACAACATGTACGATCTGCGGATTGCCGGGCCGCGCTGCTATTGGCGGGCAACACATCAATGCCAAAACAAGCCACGTCAGTGCCCGCATCGCCTTCCCATACACCACAGACACATCACCACTCCCTGACTGAGCGTTCCGTTCTTCTCACTCTGATCAGTGCTGAATTAACAGCCGGATAAACTTACAATTCTCTGAAAACACGAGGTATCAGCATGACATTCCGCTCCCCCGCCGATGCGAAACCGGATCCGGAAAACTGGTTTGCCGCTCAGCTGCGCCCAAACATGCAGTTGATTGCTGAACGCAACCTGACCCGGCAAGGGTTCGACAGTTTCTCGCCCAAACGGATGGAAACCTTTCGCCGTCGCGGGCGCCTGAAAACCGAAGTGCGGCCGCTTTTTCCCGGATATATTTTTGTTCGTTTCAACCCTCACGCCTTCGGATGGCAGGCCATCAACGCAACTCGTGGCGTTTTGCGGATCATCACTGATGCCGCGAACAGACCCACCCCATTACCTACTGATTTTATGCAAAGTTTGCAGTCAAGATGTGACCCGAACGGCTTGCTGCAAACAGCCGAACACCTGAGCCAGGGAGACCGGGTGCGTATTTTGTCGGGCCCCTTCGCAGGCCTTGTTTCGCGCATTGACAATTTGGATCAGCAAGAGCGGTTGCACCTACTGATCCAGGTAATGGGACGTCAGGTGCGCACAACTCTGCCAGCGGACATTGTCGATAAAATTCAACACCCTGAACTAGCCTGAGGCGCGGTCAGGCCGATTGCAGACCCACAGGCCCGATATCTTTGGCCCACAGGCGCAATAGCGCTATATGCCCCATCATGTCGGGCCCCAGACTTAAAGCGCTCTGCTTCAAGTTCGGAAGGCCCGGGGCGCTGACTGTACCGGCGGCGGATAGGGTGAACTCAGAACTTGAATGGCGCGACGCGATGGCAAATGGCGCTTTACGGTTCGGGCCAATTTCTCCGACCGCCGTCGCAAGGCTAGTGGCAGTACCATTGGCCCGCTGAATCAACTCAATTTGACCAAAGTTGGGTGCTTCGGCCGAAACTTGATACGTGATCTGATCACCGGTGTCGTTTGACCAATCAAGTATTCTGACCAACCCTGAGCCCGCAACAATATCAACGCCACCCTCGACAGCCAGCGAAACGGCGTTTGAGATCACTGGATCAACCACGTGCGTTGATCGCAATTCCAGCGTATCCGCCGCACGCGCGACCGGCACATCCTGCGTTGCAATATATGAAGACGGAGAAGACCCGATCTCCAGTTGTGCGCCCCAAATATAGGTGAAGCCGGGTTGGGAGGACGCCGTATTCAGATCGTCCTGTGAATTGTAGACCTCAAAATCCGACGCAGCGGTCCGTGTTGCTTCGACGGTAATGGAACATCGGAACCAACCGTTTCCTACATCATGCATTGCAGCGGTGTGGACCGAATTCACTGTTCCCGGAACGCCTTGCCGAAGGTTGAAGTAGCTGTCTTTTGCAAAGCCATTAGTCCGTTCGCGCAAGAACACATAGTCCCGATCACCCGCTTTTGCATAAATCGAAAAGCTCAGCAGCTGACCGGTCATATAACTGGCAGATTGCCGGACGGCCCCATCATACGTGGAGGTGGTACTAACCAGCCGACTGGCCGTCATTGACCCATCCGGTGCCGCACCATCATCCGCTACGATGCTAGACCGGGTTTTCGTCCAATCCGAATGCCCGAGGTCCGCCGACCGGAGCAACATATTCTCACGTGCTTCGCTTTCTAACAGCAATCCGTGACTGACCCATTGACCATCCATCAGCCGGTGATCCAGGCGCGGTTCCCCAGGCGCAGCCCATGACAGAACACCCGATGCATTCGTATAAGTTCCGCCGGTTACTCGTGAAAATGCAAACAAGTTGTCAAATCCGGACGAGTTTGCACCAGCGAATACGCCCTGCCGGAAATCTGAAACAACATCCGGGCGTAAGGCGTTTACTGCATATGCCGCTCGTGGATCATGCTCGGGCTCGTTTCGGCTGCTGTATGCGAACCGGCCGCCAATAAATCTACCTCCTGGCTTCATAGCTCAACCAACCAGAACGGTAGCCTGAGCGTTGTCGCCCACCAGCCACAGACGTTCACCCGATTTCATTTGCAACGCTAGTGATCTGCCTGGCTGCACTGGATGGCCAAGCGCGGCATCCAGCGCGGGAGTAGTGTCCTCCTGAGTGATCTCTAAACGAACAGTGGCACCACTGACATTGCTAAGCAGTATATCCTGATCGGAAGCGGCGGTATGGCGGTTGGTCGCGCTCCAACCAGCTGCAAGTTTGTAGGTGGCCGATGGCATGGGAATCTCCTGATATTTAACGAGCGCCACACTAGGGCAAATCAACCCTGCGTTGCTCGTTCGTTGGATTAAGGCTCTGTTCACGCATGGCAGCACGAGACAATTGCCCCTGGTCGCACAGCAGGTTACTGATCGAGACAAATGAAACCGACTTGGATCAAAAATCTGTTCAGGAAAGCCGCGCCAAACGACGGTAATTTCCCCATGCTTTTACCCGCCGCGCGGTTTTACGCAGTCGGCGATATCCACGGGCGACTTGACCTGCTTCAAACGCTCCTGAACCGCTTGGATTCTGACTGCCCAGTTGTTTTTGTCGGGGATTACATCGACCGCGGAGATCAAAGCGCGCAGGTTCTTCAACATCTGCATCACCTCGACACGAGTACCAACCGCCAGATTACCTGCCTTATGGGAAACCATGAGGAAATGCTGCTGCAATTCCTGGACACACCCGAATACAGCTGCCGCCTGTGGCTAAGGAACGGAGGCATGCAAACCTTGGCGTCCTTTGGTGTAACCGGCGTTAACCATGCACTCGACGAATCCGAAACCGTCGCAGTTGCAAACCGGCTGCGCGAGGCTATGGGAGTCGAACTCCTGACCTGGTTGCAATCGCGTCCTCTGACTTGGACCAGTGGTAATATTACTGCAGTTCATGCGGCTCTTGATCCGTCCCGCCCAATTGAAAATCAATACAGACAGACCTGCCTTTGGGGGCATCGTCAGTTTCCAACAAGCAGGCGTAACGACGGACAATGGGTGGTTCACGGCCACACGATCATTGCCGCTCCCCGCGTGGGTGACGGTGTTATTTCAATTGATACTGGTGCATTTGCGACCGGACGCCTAACCGCAGTTGAGGTCTCATCCGGGAGCACTCGTTTTATTTCGACAGGCTGATTGACAGCGTAGTGAGTAAATTTATGTCACTCGCATTGCTCAAAGGTCAGCTAGCAGATCACTATCAGAGAACAATTTGCTAAAGCGCTGTTAAGGTTAACCAAAAATTTACCAATCTCTTGCGACCCTCAGCCTGTCGAAGGCGCGAAGGAACCTGCTTTGCGTTGTGATCTTCAAAGCAGAGGGTACAAGAATGCCGGACTACGACTTCGTCGTTTTGCCTCCAGACAGCCCGGTCGCATTCTTCGGCAGGCATAACGACCCCCATCGCAATTTCTTTGCGATAAAACGGTGTATGGACGTCAGTTTCTCACTACTACTTTTGCCGCTGTTGGCTGTATTGGCTGCAATACTGTTGATCCTCAATCCGATACTGAACAAGGGGCCATTGTTGTTTGCCCAGATTAGAATGGGAAAAGAGCGCAGGCCATTTGTTGCTTATAAGTTTCGCTCCATGAGACCAGGTCTCCAGACTGAACGCAAACCTTTCGACCCCGTCGTAAACCATAGGATCACTGTACTCGGCCACTTGTTGCGTCGTTGCAGGATTGACGAGTTGCCTCAGGTCATCAACGTGCTGAAAGGCGAGATGAGTTTGATCGGTCCTCGCCCGGATTACGTCCACCATGCTCGGTACTACGAACGTCATATTCCCGGCTATCGGTCCCGGTACTGCATAAGGCCTGGCATTAGCGGCCTAGCGCAGACCGAAATCGGCTATGCGCAAAATTCCGCGACCATCACCTCCAAGGTGCGAGCAGACATACAGTACATCAATAATTTGAGTATGGCCAAGGATGCCCGAATTTTCTGCCGTACGGTTCAGACCGTTCTGGGTCTGAAGGGCAGGTGAAATGTCAAAGTTCGCCAAAGGATCAGACAGAGTACGTCGTTCCGTCCACAGAGCAGAAACTGAAAGAGATGAGCCCGGAGATTTGCTGGATCTGCTCACCTTGATATGGTCGGGAAAACGGGCGATTACATTGTCTGTTTTGATTGGCGTGGTTCTTGCGCTTGTTTGTGCCTTGTACGTCGTCAAACCTGTCTACCAATCGGAAACCACACTTGTTTTCGACCCTGGCGTAGATGAGTTGAATGGACCGGCTGCAGGGTTAGGCGGGTTGAACAGCGACATTTCTGCGGTCAACACGGAAATTGAGGTGATTCGCTCGCACCAGATGATGCGCGATTTGGTCTTGCGCCTTGACCTGATCAACGACGCTGAATTCAATCCGTTTTTGCGAAAGCGCCTGTCATTTACCGGGACCACACAAAACACTCCTACCGCACTAAACTCGACTGCGGAAAAAATTGCCGACGCAATCACAATCGAGCGGGTGCGCAATTCAAACGCATTGACACTGAGCGCGCGCGCCCAAGACGCCGAGAAATCTGCGTCCATCGCCAATGCATTGGCGACCCTTTACATACAAAAACAGGTTGAGGAAAAGCAGCGCGACATTGTCAATTCTGTGGGGTGGTTGTCCGAACGCGTAGCAACGTTGGAACAAGAAATAGAACGTCAGAACAATGCCGTTCAGGCGTTGAATGCGTCGGTCGTTTTGTCCGAGGCCGAAAGTCTGGCTGTGCGTATTTCAGAGACCAAATCCCGCTTGTCAGCACTGTCACAAGAGCAGCGGCGCATTGTCGAACAATCTGACATTATATCAAACCTGGATGCCGATAATCGTGACGCCGCGATCGATGATGCCACACTGAAGCGGCACCTAACTGCTGCCCGCAATGGTGATCAGTTTGCTGTCGTCGCCTTTGAAAACCGAAAGGTCGAGCTGCGTGAGGCGCTCGAGCACGATCTGGCACTGTCCAAACGACACTCCACATCGCTTAAGGACGCCCTCAAGCAGTTGGAAGCAGAGTATGAAATTCAAACCAAGGCATTGGTCAATCTGCAACAGATTGACCGTGAAGCCCGGGCAACAGAGCTGCTGCATCAAACTTTCCTGTCTCGGTTGAAAGAGACCGCGCTGCGACGGGGTCTGCAAATGGCCGACAGTAGGATTGTTTCACCCGCGCCGCCCGGCGAGCGGATCGCTCCGCGTACGGTTCGTATGGTCATTCTGGGGGCTCTGGCTGGTGCCGCACTGGGAACGTGCATCGTGTTGTTGCGGCAGCGTCAACGAGCCTCTTTACCAACGGCAGCTCAACTAGAAACTGCCACTGACTATCGTGTTTTGGGTCATATTCCCCAAGCACCAATCCGTGTGCGCAATCAACTGGTCGACTATCTGGCAATCAACCCAACAACCCCACTGGCCGAGGCCGCTCGTAACCTTTGGACCTCGTTACTGTTGGGGAATGCCCAAAAGCCTCCTCAAATCATTCTGAGTACGTCTTCGGTTCCTGACGAAGGAAAAACGACAACCGCTATCGCTTTGGCTCACAATCTCGCTGGGTTAGGTCGGTCGGTTCTCTTGATCGAAGCCGATATCAGGCGTTTGTCTTTTCAGTCTTATTTTGAGGTTAATCCCAACGGTGGATTGATTACCGCGCTTTCCGGAAAAACACTATTGTCAGATGTGATCTGCCGGGACGATCGGATCGGGGTCGATATTCTTATGGGAGAAAAAAGTACGCGTAGTGCGGCTGACGTGTTTTCTTCACCCGAGTTTCGAAGCCTGCTGACCGACCTCAGGGATAAATATGACCACATTATAATCGACAGCCCTCCGGTTTTAGCGGTGCCGGATGCCCGCGTAATCGGGCAATCCGTTGATGCCATCCTGCTGTCTGTCGCAACCTCACGCACCAGTCGTGAACAGGTGCTACAAGCGCTGCGAGAGCTTTCAAGCGTCAATCTGCACGTAACCGGTCTGGTAATGTCCGAACTGGGAAAGACGGCTGATACCGCCAACAGCCAAGCCTATGGGGCGTATTCCCAATACTATGAGACCTAAGATCAGTTAGCCGACAATCATCTGCTTCATTTTCAGAGCTTCATATTCCAGCTCTTTCAGCCGGAAATGGACCACGTCGCCGATGGTTATGATTCCTTGCAAGTTGCCATCGCTCAGAACCGGCATATGACGAAAACGGCCTTCGGTCATGGTTTTCAGCACATCCATAAGACGGTCTTCCGGAGCGCAGGTATGGACCTCGCGTGTCATCAAGTCTTCGACAGATTGCGGAAGCGTCTGGCCCGGAGTGTCTGCCATGCGCCGCACGATATCGCGCTCTGACAAAATGCCCTGCAGCGCACCATTCTGATCGGTCACGACAACTGCACCGATATGTTTTTCCTTCAGAGTGTCCACAACGGCATGAATTGTATCGTTGGGTCGCACCGCAAACACTGCATCCCCTTTGCCTTCCAGAAGTTTGGCCACGGTTGACTGTGTATGCGACAAATTCGACTCGATAGTTTGGCTACGGGTAGTGGGCTCGCCCTTGTCGCCGCGTGTCGGGGGCTGGTAAGAGCTTGGGGCCATGGGCGGTCTCCTCTTTCACAGAAATTGGCTGTCTGTTTCACCTTAGCGCAGGGAGGAACTCTGTATAGGGTGCAAATTCACAAACTGGCGCAACTCTGCCACTTCACAAGGAAATCTTGCTACGTGAGCCAACTGTACCTGACCCCACCCGTGGCTGCCCTGATCTTCTTTTGTGTCGTAATTTGTGGGCATAATTTTAGAAAACTATGGAAGCAACAGCCTCCCGGATGGCAAAAACGAGCTTGGCTGTTTGGGATTCCGGCCGCCGTCGGTTTGCTTGTGCTTGGCTTCGTACCGCTGAAACTCTAAGCCCGGTTTGACTCTGATTGGGCCCACTGGCATATGCCGGACACGGTTTTTCCAGGAGATCGCCCCATGCGTCATTTGACGGCTCTGGCCCTAACTCTTTTTGTTTCCGGCTGCCTTTTTGACAAGGAGCCCGATGTCGTCCGATTGTCAGGCGAAACTATGGGTACAACGTTCAACATCACAGCCATTGGTGACGATCTGGACGAAGCCGCACTTAGTGCAGCAGTACAGGACACATTGGCGCGCGTGAACGCAAAAATGTCCAATTGGGACCCGAATTCGGAAGTGTCGACTTTTTCCGACTCTACCGACACCGGGCCGGTTCAGGTCTCAGAAGAATTCGCTCTGGTGATTGAGGCCGCAAATGACGTGCATGCGAAAAGCAACGGGACGTTCGATGTCACACTTGGACCACTGATCGAGCTTTGGGGGTTTGGCCCGCGCAAGCCAGAAGACCCCATCCCGGCTGAGGCCGATGTTCGCGCGGCGCTCAACTCGGTAGGTCAAGCCCGGCTGCTAAAGCTTGATCGCGCCGCCGGGACATTGACCAAATCCGAACCTGCTGTTGGAATCAACCTGTCTGCAATAGCGAAAGGTTACGGCATCGATGCGGTGGCGGGGACTTTACAAGAGGCCGGTATCGAAAACTATATGGTCGAGATCGGTGGGGATCTTGTCGCCCAGGGTGAAAACGACAAAGGCGAAAGCTGGCGCATTGGCGTCGAAAAACCTGAAACTGGGGCGCAAAGCGTTCAGTTGGTTGTTCCGCTGGAAAATTTGGGGATGGCCACCTCGGGTGACTACAAGAATTTCTTCGAGCAGGATGGAGTGCGGTATTCGCATATCATCGACCCCGCAACTGGCTACCCGATCACCCACCGCACCACTTCCGTCACTGTGCTGGCCGAGAATGCGATGTTGGCCGACGCATGGGCCACTGCAATGCTGGCGCTGGGACAGGAAGAAGGCTTAAAACTGGCCGAGCAGCATAATCTTGCCGTGTTCTTCATTTCGCGTGATGTGACAGCAGGCGAAGATGCGTATATCACAGTACAAAGCAGCGCATTCAATGAAACGCTGGGATCGAACTGAAGGGCGGACACCGCAATGAGCACCTTTATTTTGGCATTCATTCTTTTATTGATCATTGTGGTTGGCATGTCTTTGGGCGTTTTGTTGATGGGTAAAACCATCAAAGGCAGCTGCGGCGGGCTGAACGCAATTTCGGGCGCTGACAAATGTGTGGTCTGCCAAAAGGATGTTGATCCCGACAGCCCCCTGCGCGATCAGCTGCAATGTAAGCGCGCCAAGAAAGCGCTTGAGCAAATGGAAGGCTAGGAATGCCCCAGGTCGCCTGTGCGACCACAGATTTAGCTTCCGATTGCCAAAAGGCGGTTCACGCTCGGGCGGGCAAGGGATAGAAGATGGGCCAAGAGCAGTAACCGGAGATCCCAATGACCGCGCCCAAGCCTGTTGTTCTATGTATTCTCGATGGGTGGGGCCTGTCAGACGACACTGCCGCCAACGCGCCCTATTTGGCGAATACGCCAACTTTTGACGCGATCATGGCTGAAGGTCCTCATGCAACACTGATCACGCATGGGCCTGATGTTGGTCTGCCCAGTGGTCAAATGGGGAATTCCGAAGTAGGTCACACCAATATCGGTGCCGGTCGCGTCGTGGCTATGGACCTTGGGCAAATCGACTTGGCGATTGAGGGTGGATCCTTTTTCGACAACAGATCTTTGCAAGATTTTATCTCAAAGGTCCAAGCAGCTGGCGGCACTGCGCATCTGATGGGTTTGATCTCGGATGGTGGTGTGCACGGGCATCTGAACCACATCGTCGCTGCGGTGAAGGCCATTACCGAGGCTGGCGTTCCGGTGGTGCTGCACGCCATCACTGATGGGCGCGATGTCGCGCCAAAATCTGCGTTCACTTACATTGCCGAACTCGAAGACCGTCTGCCCGAAGGGGCGCGGCTTGTTACGGTCAGCGGGCGCTATTTCGCCATGGACCGCGACAACCGCTGGGAACGCGTCGCCGAGGCATATAATGCGATGATCAAGGGGCAGGGGCGGGAGGTCACGACCGCACATTCCGCTGTTGATCATGCATATAACCAATCCGAAACAGATGAATTCATCACTCCGACCATTCTGGGTGACTATGACGGCTTCAAGGATGGGGACGGGTTGTTTTGTCTCAACTTCCGCGCTGACCGTGCCCGTGAAATCCTACGCGCGATTGGAGAGCCGGGATTTGCAGAATTCGACATTGGCTCCCGCCCACACTTGTCGGCCCTGCTGGGTATGGTGGAGTATTCTGACGGCCACAATGCCTACATGACGACCGTATTTCCCAAGCGTGATATCGTAAATACGCTGGGTGAATGGGTTGCCAAACAGGGCTTACGTCAGTTCCGGCTGGCCGAGACCGAGAAGTACCCCCACGTCACCTTTTTTCTGAACGGTGGCAAGGAAATTCCCGAATGCGGTGAAGATCGATACATGCCCGAGTCACCCAAAGTGGCGACATATGACTTGCAGCCTGAAATGTCTTCGGCCGAAGTTACCGCCAAGTTTGTCGAGGCGATCAAGGCGGGGTACGATCTGATTGTTACCAATTACGCCAACCCGGACATGGTCGGCCACACGGGCGATCTTCAGGCCGCAATCAAGGCCTGCGAGGCGGTGGATCAGGGTCTGGCCGAAGTGGTTGCCGCTTTGCGCGCGGTGGGCGGCGCAATGATTGTCACAGCCGATCACGGCAATTGCGAGGTCATGGTTAATCCTGAATCGGGTGGCCCGCATACAGCACATACTCTCAATCCGGTTCCGGTTGCCCTCATCGGGGGTTCGGACGGCATTGGTTTGCGAAATGGGCGGTTGTCTGATCTTGCGCCCACAATTCTCGAACTGATGAACTTGCCCAAACCTCCGGAAATGACCGGAGAAAGCCTGCTGACATGAGGCGGATGGCCTCTGTTGCTGCGTTGTTGATCTGGGCAGCGCCAGCTCAGGTCAAAAGCGATCCGGGGCAGGCTGCCTTAGAGGCCGCTCAGATGCTGGAGCAGGCCTCTGTCGCCTTGACCGAAGCCGATAGCGCCCGTGATCGTGTACGCGCTTTGACCGAGACAATTCAGGCCTTTGAGGCCGGATTGACGGCCATGCGGGACGGATTGCGCAAGGCCGCTCGGCGAGAAGTTCAACTCAGTGCTGAACTGCGGGTAAGCGAACAGGAAATTGCGCAATTGCTCGGCGTTCTCCAGACGATCGAGACGACCGCACCGCCTGTTCTGATGCTGCACCCGTCCGGCCCCCTTGGAGCGGCGCGGACAGGCATGATGTTGTCTGAGGTCACACCGGGACTGAACGCACAAGCTCAGGCTTTGGCCAATGACCTGCAAGAGGTTAAAACCCTGCGGCAGTTGCAGCAGAACGCTGCCAATACTCTGACCGAAGGCCTGACCGGCGTTCAGGATGCGCGTACCCGACTGAGCGAAGCCATCGCGGATCGCACGGACCTTCCACGCCGTTTTGTCGAGGACCCAGTGCGGACGGCAATCCTGATTTCGTCTACCGAAACACTTGATGGGTTTGCCAGCGGTCTGTCGGAGATATCAGCCGGTGAAATAGTCCAGTCTCGGGCCAGCGTGTCGGACAGAAAAGGTCAGATACCCTTGCCCGTGCAAGGTGTTCTGCTACATCGGGCCGGTGAAACGGATGCCGCAGGCGTTACCCGTTCCGGTCTTGTCCTTGGCACTCGGCCCCACGCATTGGTTACGACGCCAACCGAGGCAACAATCCGATATCGCGGTCCGTTGTTGGATCTTGGAAACCTTGTGATCCTTGAGCCCCAACCCGGGTTGTTGTTCGTGTTTTCGGGTCTGCAAGAAGTCTATGGTCAGACCGGAGAAGTGATTCCCGAAGGCACTCCGGTGGGCTTGATGCCCGGTGAAATGCCCGAAATAGGCGCGATTATGTCAACAAGCAGTGATGGCACTGGAACTGACCGGTCAGAAACGCTCTATATAGAGGTAAGACAAGACAACTCTCCCGTGGACCCGGAAGCGTGGTTCCAGACGGAAAAGGATGGATAGACGAGTATGAAGAGATTTTTGATCGCCGGCGCGGCCGGAACCCTGGCAGGGTTGATCGCAACAACTCAGATCGCGGGTCCCTTGTTGGCGCAAGAGGCTGAAAACAAAGCCAGCGTGTACGAGCAATTGGATCTGTTTGGCGACATCTTCGAACGCATCCGTGCCCAATATGTCGAAGAGGTCGAGCCTGAAGAACTGATCGAGGCCGCCATTGATGGAATGCTGACTTCGCTCGACCCGCATTCCAGCTATCTTTCACCAGATGACGCCGAGCAGATGCGCGTGCAAACCCGTGGCGAGTTCGGAGGTTTGGGGATTGAAGTCACGCAGGAAGATGGCTTTGTCAAAGTCGTCTCACCCATCGACGATACGCCTGCAGATGCGGCCGGGATCGAGGCAGGCGATTTCATCACCCATGTAGACGGCGAAAGCATTCTTGGCCTGACGCTCGATAAGGCAGTTGAATTGATGCGCGGCCCGGTCGGATCCGAGATCGTAATCACCGTTGTGCGCGAAGGTGAACAGGAACCTTTTGACGTCACCATTATCCGCGACACCATCAAGCTGACAGCGGTACGCGCTCGCACCGAAGGAACCAGCGTCGTATTGCGTGTCACCACCTTTAATGATCAGACCTACCCCAATCTGGAGGCAGGTCTAGAGGAACAGATCGAAGAAGCTGGCGGCCTCGAAAATGTCAACGGTATCGTGCTGGACCTGCGCAATAATCCCGGTGGTTTGCTGACACAGGCGATCAAGGTATCGGACGCGTTCTTGAACGAGGGCGAGATTGTTTCGACCCGAGGTCGTGATCCGAATGATGGCGAGCGGTTCAACGCCACGATCGGTGATCTGGCAGAAGGCAAACCAATCGTGGTTCTGATCAATGGCGGCTCGGCATCGGCATCGGAAATCGTTGCCGGCGCGTTGCAAGATCACCATCGTGCCATCGTTGTAGGTACCAAAAGCTTCGGCAAAGGATCGGTTCAAACGGTGATGCCGCTGCGCGGCGATGGGGCCATGCGCCTGACTACCTCTCGCTATTACACTCCATCTGGTCGCTCGATCCAGGCGCTGGGTGTCAGCCCCGACATCATCGTCGAACAACCGCGTCCGGTGCCTGAAAACGAGGACGATGAAGAGGCAAACGCCCGCACACGGTCCGAGGCCGATTTACGTGGCAGTCTGAATAATGACAGCCTCAGCGAGGATGAAATCAGACAGATCGAAGAGGACCGTGAAAAAGCGGAAAAAACCGCCGAACTTCGGGAGCAGGATTATCAGCTGGCCTATGCCATCGATATCCTCAAAGGATTGTCCGCTTTCACGCCTACTGGGCCATCCCAATAATAGGAACAATAGGAAAAGGGCCGCGCTGACAGCGGCCCTTTTTTGGTCAGGGTGGGCTAGCTTTCGACTTTGTGCAGCTTCTGTTCATCCAGCATCACTGCCAGAATGATCCCGAATGCGACCGACAGTGTGGCAAAGACAAAAGCCATGTTCATGCCGGTGTCAAAAGCGGTCGCAACTGCGGATTTAACCTTTTCGGCCTCAGCAGAACTTAGTTTCTGTATGACTACCTGAGCTGAATCCGTGTTTAACGTGCCGCCGTTGACAATTTTTAGATCAGCTTCCGACATGGTTATCCCAGCCGCTTTTAGCTGGGTACGCAAGCTGGAAAGGCTGGTGACATACATAATAGCGGTTGCACATGCTACCGAGATCGCACCGTACACCAGATGGGTCATGAAACTCAGCCCGCCTACTAAACCCGCCCGTTCGGGTTTGACGGCACAGACAGCTGCGGTGCCCGACGGCCCGACGGTCAAGGTTGCACCAAGACCTATAAACGCCATTCCCGGAAGGATCTGGAAGTAGCCCAAGCCTGCGGGCATCAAAACGATGCTCGCCGCACCTGCAGTGGCAGAGAGATATCCCCAGAACAACAGCCGCTTGGGGCCAAAATCATTGTACAGTGTCCCTGAAAGGATGGATCCGACGGCTAACAGACCCGTCAGGGGCGCAAGCCCTAAGGCTGATTGAAATACCGACCAACCCAGCACCTTCTGCATGTATTGAGGAAAGTAGAGCAGTCCGACGAAGGCTGCTGAAACATTAAACATATTAAGGCCCAGTGTGATCAGAAACTCTCGGTTCTGCATCAGCTGAGGCAACAGCAGCGGTTCTTGCACCCGCTTTTCGACCCTCGGGAACAAACCAAACAACACCGCGCTGACAAAAAACAACAACAGCAACGGGACCGAGGTCCAGCCCCAGTCCGCGCCCACGTCCAGACCATAAAGCAGTAGCAAAACGGCAAAGGACAAGATGCCCATGCCGGCAAAATCGATATGTTCGCCCTTTTTGTGCTGGGTCTCCCGTTCCATCAAAAAGATCGCCGTAGCCATCGAGATGCTCGAAAACACAACGTTAGCCAAAAAGAACAACCGCCAGTCACCCAGATCGACAACCGCACCGCTGATCATAGGACCAAAGACATTGCCTGTGGTAACCCCAGCAAGGATCAGCCCCATGACCAGAGCACGATGTTCCGGCTTGGAAACTTTCGTGGCACCAAAGGCAAGAGTGCAGGGCCAGACACACCCCGCACCAATCCCCTGCAATGCGCGAGCACCGATCAGATAGTCTAGTCCCGGCGATACGAAGCATAGCATCGAGGCAAACAGAAAGATCGACAGCCCGATGATCATTACCTTTCGGTGACCGTACATGTCGCCGAGGCGGCCACCGGCAACCATCGTCATGGCGAAAAAAAGGGCGTAAATATTTAACACCCATTGAGTGCTGGTAATATCCGCGTCAAAGCTGTTTTCGATGGCCGGAACCAACATCAGCGCTCCGGTAAAATCGATGCCGATGCCAAAAGCCGTCACCATCAGAGTGATGACCTTTATTATGCTCTTGCGATCCAAAGATGGTCACCCCGCTTGATCCGGACACCTTAATGATGCACGGAAAAAGCTGAATTGATAGGATAATTACCTATTCAGTTGGCGTCAGCCCATCACCAAGATCACTGATCTGGGTTATGCATCCGACGGAAAGCACGTTTCAACATGTCCAGCTCTGCGCGCAATAAGTTGATTTCGGCACGCAGGTCATCGGAAGCCGGAGACCCTGCAATTACCGAGAAGGACTCCAGTTTCTGCCCCGTTTTGGAATCGCAGATTACAAAGGTATGCACACCCTCGGATAACGCTGAAACCGGAACCGGAAAGCTAAATTGCCACCCGTCGCCTTCCGGGACAATTTCAGCACCCGGCACCGCTTCCCCCAGATACAAAACCTCAATCTCGGGGGTATTTGCGCCAGTGAAAATCCCTACCCAAATGCCGTTTTCAAACCGGATCGGGGTCAAAGTTGTGTCGGTCATGGCGTGTCCATTTACATATCCGCACGGTGATGGCGGCAGAAGGTCAGATCGCGCAAGGTAATCCGGTTCATTGCTGGCCGGTCAAATATCAGATCCAACCAGACCTTTTCTGTGCGCTGCTCGTTGATCTTCAAATGTGCGAGGTCAAAGTCCACCGAAACCGTCGGGTTAGTCATTTCCAGCTCTCGCAAGACTTGCTCGGTATTTGGGCCATGCTGAACATTAAGACGGGCAAATCCACCAGTGATGTGCTCAGCTTCAATGACCGCATCGACCCGCATTAAGTGCTGACGGGTCAAATCTGTTGCAGCTTCCAAAGGTAGTTCGACTGACAACGACAAGAAAGAACCTTTGAATTCAAACACTTCAAGCGCCAAACTGAAAGGTGCCAAATCCTTGTCCTGTCGATTTCGGATTTGCCGCAGTGTAATCTCTGCCAGGTCGCAATCGTGAAACAATGTCACTTGTCTATCCATCGGCGCTTTGCGCGGAGCTGCTGCCAACCCGGATCGCGCCAAAGGACCACGCCACAGGTCGGGGCGCCAGGACCAGTCTGTACCCAGAGGTCTGGGGAACTGCGATGAGCCAATCAAAGGACGGATTAGCCGACCATCTGCCTTTTGAATCAGTCGGTCCAGTTGCGTCCGCAGCAACCGTGCCGTGTCACGCTGGCGGCGCAGCTCGGACAAAGCAACCTTATCCGCCAGTTGCCCGGCTAAGCGCCAACGTGACAGAACCTTGCGGTTCAAATAGCGGTCCAGAATTCTTCCCATGGCCCCATCGTCCTTAACTGACCCTCTTTAGTCAAAGATCAGGCTTGGGATAAACCCGTCTCGAAGGAATACCCGCAGAAAATGCCCTAATTGTGAAGCAGGGCAGATACCGACGCCGGGTTTTCGCAGATTTCTCACGGCTGGCATTCTTGCAATAGGTCAACCCGCAGCTTACCGTCTGCTCTCTGGTCAAAGGCAAAACTAGCCGGTGCAACAGATCAAGGAAACTGGTGACAAGGCAGGGCATGGAACCCACCCTATTTTCATTCATCTGGAAATACTCGAAAAAGCAGCAGCTGGTCCTGCTGTTTCTGACCGTGCTTTCTTTCCCGTTCCTCTATGCCTCGCTGGAGTTGCCGAAGCAGATCATCAACGATGCAATCGGTGCTCCCACTGACTCGGTAACCATCTTCGGAACGACCGTGACACAGGTTCAGTACCTGCTGATCCTGTGTTTCGCCTTTTTGGCCACGGTGATTGCCAGCGGGCTTATGAAAATGCGCATCAATACGATGAAAGGTGTGCTGGCCGAGCGCATGCTGCGTCGTCTGCGGTTCACATTGATCAGCCGATCGATGCGCTTTCCAAAGTCCTATTTCGCTACGACCAGCCAGGGTGAGTTGGTCTCGATGATCACCTCCGAGGCCGAACCGATGGGAGGCCTGATGGGCGACGCCATCGCGCAGCCGGTTTTCCAGTTCGGCCAGATGATGACCATCGTCACCTTTCTGTTCATGCAAAGCGTTTGGTTCGGATTGGCCAGCATCGCACTAATTCCGTTACAGGCTTGGCTGATCCCCAAATTGCAGCGTCAGATAAACTTGTTGAACAAAGACCGCATTCAGGAGGTCCGCCGGCTAAGTTCTGAAATTGGGGAAAGTGCTGCCGGCATCAGCGACCTGCGTACCAACGGCGGCTGGCGGTATCGTCTGGCCCAGTTCAGCCACCGCCTGGGCACGCTGTTCGAGATCCGGTTCAAGATTTACAACAAGAAATTTTTCATGAAATTTCTGAATAACCTGATTACCCAGATGACCCCGTTCTTGTTCTATTCAGTCGGCGGTTATCTGGCGATCACGGGTGAGGTGACAGTGGGCGCTCTGGTCGCGGCGCTGGGGGCTTACAAGGATTTGAGCGGCCCTTGGAAGGATCTTTTGACCTACTACAACCAGGTGCAAGACATGTCCTTGCGGTGGGAGGTCGTAACCGAGCGCTTTGCCCCGGCGAAGATGATCCCGGAAGAGCTGTTTGACGGTGAACCCGAAACCATTCCCCGTCTTACCGGTGAAATTGAGCTGCGCAACGTGACCGTTCGGGACGATGACGGCAAAACGATCCTAGAAGATATCGATCTGACCATTCCTCAGGGCGCGCGCGTGGCTATCCAATCCGCCAGTGCGTCAGAACGCAGCGCGCTGGCCCAGTTGCTAACGCGTGAGGTGCTGCCCGCGCGGGGTGAGGTCATAATGGCAGGCCATGACCTGAATGACTTGCATCAGAAGGTGATCGCGGCACGGATTGGATACGCGTATTCCCGGCCGTACCTGTTTGACGGAACGCTGGGCGACAACTTGTTGATGCCATTGCGTACCCATCCGCAGCACGAAGAGGATGCTCTCAAAGTGCCGTCGCGCCGTCAGATAGAAGCCGTGCGCGCTGGCAATCCTCCCGACTCGCTCAGTGATGAATGGATCGATCCCGATTTGGCCGGATTGGAGGATATCGAGGATATCCGCAACTGGTGGTTCAAATTGGTCGAGGCGATGGGGATCGACGAGTTTATGTTCCGCCGTACTTTGCGGTCGCAGTTCGACCCAGAATTACACCCTGTTCTAGCGCAGAAAATCGTTGACCTCCGAGGCACCGTTGCCGAGCGCTTGCAGGAAAGGGGTTTGGACAAACACGTCTACAGGTTTGATCCTGAACTCTTTAACCCCGCTGTCCCATTGGGCGGGAACCTTTTGTATTCAGCTCCTACCCGCGACATTTCTCCTGACATTTTGGCGGGTGACGAACGCTTTCTGTCGATGTTGACCGCGCATGAATTGGATGGCGATGCGCTTAGTATTTCCAACGCCGTACTGGAAACACTGAACCAGACTTTTGGACGTGATGGGGCCGACCACCCGCTTTTCCTTCGATTGGGCATGTCGAAGGATATGTATCACCGACTTTTGGACATCCAGGAGCGTGGCAAGACCAATGGTGATGCCGATCTTAGCGACAAAGACCTGGCGCTATTATTGACGGTTCCGTTCATGCTCACTGCCGAACAAATTGGACCCAGCTTCCCTGAGGAGTACAAGAACAAGATTTTGTCCATCCGGCATAACCAGGCCGAGCGTCTACGCAACGCCATGGACGGCATGTTCATCCCTGTAACGCCGGACGTGTACCTGCCACGTCTGACAGTTCTCGAGAACGCGTTATTTGGCCGTGTGTCTATCATGGCGGGATCGCAGGCGGACGCTATTGAAGATCTCGTTGCCGAAATACTGAATGAGGCGGGACTACGCCGCCGCGCCGCCGCAATCATTTACGATCTGCCGTCTGGATTGGGTGGGAACAACCTTCCAACTGTTTTTCAGGAACGCGCCTCTTTTTCACGTGCTGGAATCAAGCGTCCGGATGTTCTGATCCTCGACAAGGCGCTGGCTAGCCACGATTCGGAGAGTCGTCTGCGCACACGGTTGAAATTGCGAGAATTGCTACCCGAGTCGATCATGATTTTCATGGAAGACAGCTTCGCGCATCCTGAAGCATATGACCTGTTTGTCGAAATCAAGGACGGTCGCATCGATGGTGTCTCGCGCACACGGGTTGATAGCGAAGACAGCGCTTCGGATGATCTGAGCCGCAAACTCAAGATCATCTCTTCAACCGAACTCTTCTCGCGTCTGGATGGTCGAAACCAGCGGCTTTTGGCGTTTTCCGCCCAATGGTATGAAGCTGCTGCAGGCCAGACCATCTTTGCCCGTGGTCAGGCGCCGGATGCGGCTTATCTTTGTATCTCGGGTGAGGCCAGTTTGAACTGGCAAGGTCAGGATGGGCAACAACGGTCGATATCTACAGTCGAACCCGGCCGTCTGATCGGCGACCTCGCGATCATTACCGGTGAGCCGCGGCAGATGGACCTGGTCGCCACCACGCAATGCACATTCCTCAGAATCGGTGCGGAAGAACTGCGGGCAGTTGTCGAAAGTGATGCAACCGTTGCCATGCAATTGCTCGAAACCGTTGCGGGGTACCTGACAACCGTTGGCGAGCGCCTACGCGATTCGAATACGCCTTTTGGCGAAGAGGCACATATTTCGGATTCTCAAAATGCCGGCTAACCGGACCGGAAGAGCGTACGCCAGCCACGAGCAACTGGTAGCGGAGGCCCGGTATTATCCGGAGATCTGGCGGCTGATAGTCGGGTTGGTAATCGTAACCGTCATCATATTGGCAATGAACGCCGTTCTGTTTGTTGTAGTGGCCAGTCTTGGCCCCCCCGACTGGGTTGCAGATTTTCTGAACGGCACGACACCTCTCTCGCTGCTGGTGGTCTTGTTCAGCTTTGCCTTTGCGACGCTCGGGGTCGCGATCGCTGCCAAGCAATTACAACATAGAACACTTAGGTCCATCATCGGAGATCGGATCGAGACTTTTTGGCAATTCTGGCGTGTGTCGCGGGCAATGATTCTGCTGGGAGGTGTCCTGCTGATCCTTCCTCCCTACGACATGGGTGCACCCCTGGTACCCAATTTGCCCTGGGCGACTTGGATTATGCTGTTACCCCTGACGATCCCCGCCGTTCTGGTTCAGACCAGCGCCGAGGAAATACTGTTTCGGGGCTACATTCAGCAAAGCCTGGCGGCGCGATTCAGGTCCCCTCTGATCTGGATGGTTCTGCCTTCGGCTCTTTTTGCCCTTGGGCATTACACCCCTGTTGCAGCAGGCGACAATGCGTTTTTAGTCACCGCCTGGGCTTGTATTTTTGGACTGCTATCGGCCGATCTCACTGCCCGTTCCGGTACATTGGGACCTGCGATCGCGCTGCATTTCTTCAATAATTTCTCAGCTCTTTTGCTGATTTCCATACCCGATAGCCTCAGCGGACTGGCGCTGTATCATTTGCCCTACACCATGTCTGATACCGGTATCGTCCGAGAATGGTTGTATGTGGATTTCGCCATCATGATCGTAGGTTGGTTGACAGCAAGGGTTGCGCTCAGGCGCTGATTGCAATTCCTGCCGTTGCGTCTTATTTGACGTCAACGCCGTATTAGCAAGGTTCCGACATGAACTGGATCACAAACTACGTCCGCCCCCGGATCAACTCGATCTTCTCGCGCCGGGAAGTGCCCGAAAATCTTTGGCACAAATGTGACGAGTGCGGAACGATGCTGTTCCATCGCGAATTGGCAGAAAACCAGAATGTCTGCACCCAGTGTGATCATCACATGGCGATCACCCCGAGGGACCGTTTCAGTCATTTGTTCGATGGCGGTATTTTTACCGAAGTAAATGTACCCGCCCCAAAAGACGATCCCCTGCTATTCCGTGATCAGAAGAAGTACCCTGACCGGATGAAGGCCGCGCAGAAAAAAACCGGCGAAAAAGAGGCGATGCTGGTTGCATCTGGCGAGATCGGCCGCACACCGATCGTGGCCGCCGCACAGGATTTCTCGTTCATGGGCGGGTCGATGGGCATGTATGTCGGCAATGCCATAATTGCCGCCGCGCAAGAGGCGGTTAAACTGAAGCGTCCCTTGATCCTGTTTTCGGCCGCTGGTGGCGCGCGCATGCAGGAAGGCATCCTAAGCCTGATGCAAATGCCGCGCACAACCGTCGCTGTCGAGATGCTGAAAGAAGCCAATCTGCCTTACATCGTTGTACTTACTCACCCCACGACAGGTGGTGTGACAGCGTCTTATGCGATGTTGGGAGACGTGCATATTTCGGAACCCAATGCGCTGATCTGCTTTGCGGGCCCCCGCGTGATAGAGCAGACCATTCGTGAAAAACTGCCCGAAGGGTTCCAGCGTGCCGAATACCTTCTGGATCACGGTATGTTGGACCGGGTCACCAAACGCACGGAGATGCGGGAAGAGTTGATCACCATCACACGCATGCTGATGAACCAACCGCCCGCAGTCAAAGGCGACTTGCCCGCACCCGATCCTGAAAACGCTGCGGACGAAGCACCTTCCGAAAAAACGGGCGAAAAATGACCACCCAATCCTCGGACGTCATCCTGGACCGGATGATGGCACTGCATCCAAAGATCATTGACCTGACTTTGGATCGTGTTTGGCGTTTGCTGGCCGCTCTGGACAACCCGCAGATCAAACTACCGCCGGTTATTCATGTCGCTGGTACAAATGGCAAAGGTTCTACCCAGGCGATGATCCGAGCAGGGCTCGAAGGGGCAGGGCTGAGCGCTCATGCCTATACTTCGCCGCATCTCGCCCGGTTTCACGAACGTATCCGGCTGGCCGGAGATCTGATTTCGGAACCAGATCTGACCGCAGTTCTGGATGAATGCTACGCGGCCAATGGTGGTGAGAACATCACCTATTTTGAGATTACGACCTGCGCGGCCCTGCTGGCATTCACCCGGGTGAATGCAGATTATACTCTTCTTGAGGTTGGTCTGGGCGGCCGCCTTGACGCCACCAACGTGATCAGCGACCCCGCGGTCACGGTGATCACGCCGATATCGATCGACCACGAACAGTTTCTCGGCGACACACTTGGCAAGATTGCGGCGGAAAAGGCGGGTATCATCAAACCCGGCGTACCCTGCATTGTCGGCCCGCAGCAGGACGAGGCGCTGGAGGTCATCGAATACACCGCCGCGCGCCTCGGAGCGCCCCTTTTGATACACGGCCAGCATTGGCATGTGAATGAAGAGAACGGAAGACTGGTCTATCAGGACGAAACCGGCCTTCGCGACTTGCCGTTGCCCAATCTGCTGGGCGCGCATCAGATCCAGAATGCTGGCGCCGCTCTGGCCGTTCTGCGTCACCTCGAAATTGGTGATGAAGCGTATGAGGCTGCCGTCAGCAAAGCTGAATGGCCCGCCCGGATGCAGCGATTGAAAACTGGACCGCTTGTGGAACAAGCTCCGCAAGCCGAACTCTGGCTGGATGGTGGCCACAACGCTGCCGCCGGAGAAGCATTGGCTGAAGTGCTTTCAAAACTGCCCAACCGCCCAACCCACATGATCTGCGGGATGCTGAACACAAAAGATGTAACCGGCTATCTGGCGCCATTGGCCCAACAGGCCCTAAGCCTGACGGCGGTATCAATTCCAGGTGAGGCCAACACACTCAGTGCAGAAGAAACTGCAGCGGCCGCTGGAAATGTGAATCTTACCGCAACAACCGCAGCCAGTGTTTCAAACGCGTTGTCATCGATTCTTGCCGAAACCCCGGACGCAAGGGTTTTGATCTGTGGTTCCCTCTATCTGGCTGGAAACATCCTGCGCGAGAACGGGTAGAACTCCTAATTGAGTATCCCTTGCTAGTTTACGGCTGACAGTGATGGCAGCGAAGCCCGCTACTTCCCCCAATCCTTATCCTGCATTTCACGCAGGCGAGACGCAGTCCGTTCGAATTCAAATGTCCCTTCACCTTCGACATACAGCATTTCGGGCTCAGCTGCAGCGGAACAGATCAGCCGAACACCTGCCTCGTACAGTGCATCAATCAAGGTCACGAACCGTTTCGCTTCATTGAAATTATTCCGCGACAGGCGGGGAATGTCCTCTAACACCAGAACTTTGACGGCCTCAGCGACCGCAAGGTAGTCAGCGGGCCCCAACATGCGGCCGCACAGGTCATAAAACGTCGCGCGCGCTACTCCGTTTCGGAAAGCCGGCAGTTCAACCTCGCGCCCGTTTACCTTCAACCCCAGAGGTTCCGCAGGGCCGCCGGACAGGTCCGCCCAGACCGCCCTGATCTTTGCCCGCGCTTCGGGTCCAATCGGAGAAAAGTACACCGGAGAACCCGCGAGCCGGTTTTGCCGGTAATCTGTAGGCGAGACCAACTCCTTCACTTCAAGTTGCTCCTTGATGTGGTGAATGAAGGGCAGGAACAACTGTCGGTTCAGCCCATCCTTATACAGGTCGTCCGGATGGCGGTTCGAAGTCGTAATCACCACAACCCCGCCTTTATGCACCATGTCAAACAACCGCCCGACGATCATCGCATCGGTGATGTCCGTAATTTGCATCTCGTCAAAGGCCAGCAGCCGAACCGACTTGACCACCCGCTCGGCCACCGGAGCCAAGGCGTCTTCCACACCTTCTTCGCGGGCTTTGTGTAGACCTGAGTGAATCTCTTGCATGAAGGCATGAAAATGAACACGTCGGGCCGGGATATCACCCAAAGACTCGACGAACATATCCATCAACATTGACTTGCCGCGCCCTACACCTCCCCAAAGGTACAGCCCCTTGGGTGGGGGCGGTGCCTTTCGAAACAGCCCGCGCTTAACCGGAGCAGCCAGAGCGGAGCGAATACGTTCGAATTCGGGAAGAACCGCCTCCTGCGCGTCGTCACGCGTCAGAGTGCCATCCGCGATACGAGTCTCATAAAGCGAAATCAAATCCGTCATATCCGAGGCATAGCGTTCGCTCTGCACCTTGAAAAGCAGACAATCCAATCGAGCATCAAATTTGGTTAACCGTGACCGCAAAACTCCTGAATTGACGCTTTCGACATTCCCGTTAGTGTCCCGTTGGACCCAAAGCGGAGGCTCCATGTTGCCATCGGCTCGTTTGCTTAACCCGGTTCTGATCGTTGGATGTATCATAATCACGGTCAGTTTTGCCGTTCGTGCATCCTTCGGCGTCTTCCAGATTCCCATTGCCGATGAATTTGGTTGGCTTCGCACCGATTTTTCCCTTGCGATTGCAATTCAGAACCTTGCATGGGGCATTGGGCAACCAATTTTTGCGGCTATCGCGGAAAAAGTCGGAGACCGTCGGGCGATTGTTCTGGGCGCTTTGACATATGCTGCGGGCATGGTCCTGTCTGCTTGGTCGGTCACGCCCTTTGGCCATCAGATGTACGCTTGGCTAGTGGGTTTCGGTATCGCAGGTACAGGGTTCGGTGTCGTGCTGGCAGTGGTAGGGCGCGCGTCTTCCGATCAGAACCGATCAATGTCACTTGCGATCGTTACGGCCGCAGGCAGCATTGGTCAGGTGATTGGTGCACCGGCTGCGGAATGGTTGCTCAGCTTTTTGCCCTGGCAACAGGTCTTCATCATCTTCGCCGTTGCCATTCTCGCGCTGATCCTGACGCTGCCGTTTATGCGGTCTCCGCAACAGGTCACCCAGACCGAGCTGGCAGAAGGCATGAGCCAGATTCTAGGGAAAGCGTTACGTGATCCGTCATATACTCTAATTTTTCTGGGCTTTTTTAGTTGCGGCTATCAATTGGGTTTTGTCACGGCCCATTTTCCGGCTTTCGTGACCGAAATGTGCGGCCCGATCCAGCCCGGCGGAGCGCTGCATTCCATCGGCATCACCACCACGTCTGCCTTAGGGGCTCTTTCGATTTCACTGATTGGGCTGGCCAATATTGCCGGAACACTACTTGCAGGGTGGGCCGGAAATCGCTTTCCCAAGAAATACCTGCTGGCTTCAATTTACACCGGCAGAACGATCGCAGCGGCGGCATTCATCGTCTTTCCGATCACTCCGGTCTCAGTGATAGCATTTTCGCTCGTCATGGGCTCGCTGTGGCTGGCCACAGTCCCTCTGACTTCGGGACTGGTCGCGCACCTCTATGGGATTCGCTATATGGGTACGCTTTACGGCATCATTTTCTTAAGCCACCAGATCGGCAGTTTTCTGGGCGTCTGGCTGGGCGGGCGTTTGTATGATCAATATGGTGACTACACGATGGTGTGGTGGATTGGCATCGCCATCGGTGCGTTCAGCGCCATCGTTCACTTGCCCATTCGCGAGAGCCAACCCGCGGCGGTTGCGGCCTGAAAATAACACTCTTCCAGCCCAAACAACCGCCACACTGAGATGCGCAACATACAGGCCTAGCGCAGTTCCGCTTCGGTGTTTCCTCCATCGACCGTCATGATGTGACCGGTTGTGCGCTCCATCAATGCGAGCGCCACAAAGGCGTCGGCAACGTGAACCGCCTCTACCTCGCGGCCCAAAAGATTTCCTTCCATATATTTTGCCTCAGTAACACCCCGTGCATCGGCGCGTTCTTTAATGAAGTCATCTGTTAGCAGGCCCGAGCGGATTCTGTCGGCATTCACACCATTCACACGGACTCCGAACTCGGCCAGCTCCAACGTAAGTTGTCGCAAAAGGAACATCGTCGCGGCCTTTGGCGTGCCGTAGGCGCCCATATTCCGTCCCGGATTGATCGCTTGCTTGGAAATGTTGAACAATACCTGCCCACCACGACACTGCGCTTGCATCACGCGCGCGGCATTCAGGGCAAAGTTTTTGTGGGCGAAAAAGTTCAGTTCGAATGCAGCCCGAAAGTCCTTGTCATCAAGCTCCATCATCGCGCCACCGGTTGCTGAACCCGCGTTGGACACAAGAATATCGAGCCCGCCAAACCGATGAATGGCAGCTTCCATCGCTGCTTGCGCGGCACCATCTTCGGTAATATCGCAAGCGAATGACGCGTGCCAGGGGCCAAGATCTTCGACAGCCTGCGCCAAAGCCTCCTCATCTCGGTCTACCAACAAAACATTGGCGCCCTTGCCGGCAAAAGCTTTGGCTGTTGCAAAGCCAATTGCTCCGGCGCCACCCGTGACCATCGCGATCCTACCTTGGAAAGGCGGCGGCGTACTCTTGCCAAGCTTTGCCTGTTCCAGAGACCAGTATTCGCAATCAAACTGATCTTTTTCACCCAACGGAAAAAAACCGCCTGCGTCTTCTCCGACCGCGCGTACTCTCAGGTTTTGTTCGGCCAAGTCCGAAGCAATCGACGCAGCCTTGGCGTTCGGGCCCATACCAACAATGCCAATTCCTTCGATCCAGGCGTGTTTTGGATCGGTCGACAGAATTTTCTTGGGCTCATCTGCCTGCGCAGCCTGCCGTTCGAAATAGTCGCTGTACGTAGCAGCAAACTCTTCCACTTTTTCCCTTAGCCGCGCACGCCCGCCGGACAAGTCTGCCGCTCGCAGCACCAGCGGGCAACCTTTCGTGCGCAATACATGGTCCGGAGAGGCCATGCCGCGTGCTGCCAGTGCCTCCAAGTCCGGGCGCTTGAAAAATTCTATAACCTCCGAGCAGTTGCGCAGATCGAATACCGGCATCGGATCGTCGCGACCTGCCGATGTCTCGGCAATGACGCCTCGAAGCACTGGTAGAATATCCAAGTTCACAGCCGGATCGCGAATGCCCAAAGGGGTCAGGTCGTTCATGCCAAAATAGGCCGCCACTTCGTTGGTATGCGCCACGATCTTGTCGTAGCTCTCCTTCGCGGTCTGTCCAAACGTGAAGTGGCCATGTTGCAACAACAAAAGCCCTTCAACTTCCGGGTTCTCCTCGAATACTTCGGCAGCTTTTTTCGCCAGCCCGAACCCTGGCATGATATACGGCACGATGCCTAAACGGTCGCCAAAAATCTCGCGGCAGATTTCGGTCGCGTTGGGAAGGTTTGCCAAGACAAGAAACGGAGTGGCGTGCGTGTGATCTACATATTTGTGAGGCAGGAACGCGTGCAAAAGAGTTTCAACTGAAGGGTTCGGTGAGCCCGAGTCCAGCAGGTTGGCACGTTGGACGTTTACCATGTCGAAATCCGACAGCTGGTTCAGCGCACGCAATTTCATCAGGGGGTCCAGCCAAACACCTGGCAGACCCGGAGCCTGGATTGTATCCAGATCCCAACCAGAGCCCTTCACGTGAAGGACCCGCTGAGGTTCGCCAAAAAGATCAGGACGTTCCAGTTTGACTGATGTGTTTCCTCCGCCATGCATCAACAGATCGGGATTTTTCCCGATCAGCCGAGAGGTATATACACGTTCACCCAGCTCCTGATCAGCAGGGTCGGAACCCGCATCACGTCGCCATTTTTGCGCGTCTTCGGGATCATACCAGTTTTCAATCATTGTTCTTGCCTTATGAGATCCGGCGACGTTTCCCGGATGTATCTTAACAAAGTGTTAACCGGCCCGGTCCGGAAACAGTGCAGCCAGCCCCTCGGCTGATGCGTCACAGACACCGCGTTCGGTAATCAGGCCCGTCACGAGCCGATTGGGCGTAACGTCGAAGGCAGGATTTCCACCTTCGGTCCCTTCGGGCGTGACCCGAACATCCGCAACACGGCCCTTGCCGCCAACACCCAGAACATGCGTAACCTCACGCTGATCGCGTTCCTCGATCGGAATTTCGGCCACGCCATCACGAACAGTCCAGTCGATGGTCGGGGAGGGCAGGGCGACATAAAACGGCACGCCGTTGTCACGGGCAGCCAGGGCTTTCAGATAGGTACCTATTTTGTTGCACACATCCCCTTGCGCGGTTGTTCTGTCCGTCCCGGTGATCACAGCGTCAACCAGCCCGTGCTGCATCAAGTGCCCGCCGGCATTGTCCACGATATAGCGGTGCGGGATTCCGTGTTCTCCAAGTTCCCAAGACGTCAGAGCACCCTGATTACGCGGTCGGGTTTCGTCGACCCAAACTTCAACCTGAATACCTGCCTCGTGTGCGTGATACATGGGGCTGGTTGCCGTTCCCCAATCCACCGTCGCCAGCCACCCGGCATTGCAATGGGTCAATAGGCGCACGGGCTCACCTGCGGGCTTGTCAGCCGCAATTTTCTTGATGAGTTCCAGACCATGTCGACCGATCCCGGCATTGATCTCGACATCTTCGTCTGCAATTTCCTGTGCGAGTTTCCAGGCGTGATCAGCCCGATCTCCCACCGCCAATGGCATCAGTGCTTCGCGACATCGGTCAAGCGCCCAGCGAAGGTTTATTGCTGTCGGGCGCGTGGCGTTCAGTACCTTATAGGCGGTATCGAATGAACCATCCGAGCTATCGCGGGCCATTTGCTCGGCAATCCCAAATGCGGCTGTTGCCCCAATAAGCGGCGCGCCTCGGACCCACATATCCCGGATCGCGGCTGCAAACTCATCCAGCGTTTTGAGAGTCACTATTCGGAATTCATGCGGCAACCACCGCTGATCAATTATTCGGACTTCGCCTGCTGCCTTGTCCCACCAAATCGAACGGTAATGATCGCCCTTCACTTTCATAGTGTGATCTCCCAAATCGAGTGTACATGTTCCGACATTTTCGACGTCACCTCCGGTTTCGAAGACAATTTGCCGACCTTCTCCGGAATTCTTTGGTATCGTAAATGCTTTTGACCGCAATTCGAGTGTTTCGATTGTGGGCGAGTTGCGCAAGTAAAAGGTGGGCTTGAAGTCTCTTGAATTATGAGAGGTTATCCTCTTTTGGCTGCCCGTATTTCCCGCTCAAGCGCATCCAGAAAACGGGAGCGATCGGTTTTACCAAATGGTTTCCCACCGCCACCGGCACCCAACGGATTGGCGGCGCGCAGATCAGCCATCAAATCGCGCATCGCAAGTTGCTGGCCGATATTTGCGGCCGTAAAGGCCTCGCCGTTCGGACGCAGAACACGGGCTCCTGTTTCGACGCATTTTGCGGCGAGGGGAATGTCCGACGTCACGACCACATCGCCCGTGCCGCAGCGTTCAGCGATCCACTTGTCTGCCTCGTCTGCGCCTTCTGCGACGATAACCACTTGAACCAACGGATTTGGCGACGGGCGCAGCCCGCCATTGGAAACCAAGGCCATCGGGACTTTGTGCCGAGTGGCCACCCGCTCGGCCTCGGTCTTGACCGGGCAGGCATCGCCATCGACATACAGGGTCGTCACGCGCTTTTTGCCTCTTTCTTGGCAGGTGTGGCGGCCTTCTTTTTTACTTTGAACTCGTCCGGGATTGGCATCCGGTTGAAGGCGTCCAGACCGGCAATTTTATAGGCCTCGGCCAATGTCGGGTAGTTGAACGTATTCTGGACAAAGTAATCGACCGTGCCCTTCAGGTTCAGAACGGCCTGCGCGATGTGAATCAGCTCGGTCGCGCCTTCACCCACGATCTGCACGCCCAGGACCCTTCTGGTTTTTAGCGAGAACAGCATTTTCAGCATGCCGTGCTCCAGTCCCATGATATGCCCGCGCGAAGTTTCGCGGAACCGCGCCACGCCGACCTCGTAGGGTATGCCCCGTTCCTGCAACTCTTCTTCGGACATCCCGCAGGTTGAGATTTCCGGCACCGAATAGATACCGTAGGGATACCAGGGACTTTCGGGCAGAGTGGGGGTTTCAAGCGCGTGGCAGGCAGCCACACGGCCTTGCTGTAGGGAAGTCGATGCCAGCGACGGGTGCCCGATCACGTCTCCGGTGGCGTAAATATGCGGAACTGAAGTCTGATAGGTTTTCCGATCGACAGTGATGCGGTTGCGGTGATCGGTTTCAATACCTACCGCCTGCAGATTCAGAGTCGAGGTCGCTCCCATACGGCCCGCCGCGAACAAAAGCATTTCAGCCCGCACATGGCGTCCATTGTCCAACGTAATTTCGACGTGGCCGCCGGCGTCTTCGATTTTTTCCACGGCGGCACCCAACCGCAAGTCTACTCCATTTTCGCGGATCTGATGGGTGAAATCGTGGATCAGCGTTTTGTCGATGAAATCGAGAAACGTCTCGCGTGGTTCTATCAGTGTCACCCGCACGTCCAATGCCGAGAACATGGTGGCATATTCCACACCAATAACACCTGCGCCAATTACGCAAAGCGAACGGGGGATTTCGTCCATCTCGAGGAAATCGTCCCCATCAACAACCGTCTTGTCGTTGAATGGAACGTAGTCAGGCCGATATGTCTTGGTTCCGGTAGCGATCAGGAACTTGGACGCCGTCAGGCGGGTGGATTCACCTGCATCCGTAGCCACCTCGACCTCGTGCGGACCAATGAATTTGGCCAGGCCATTCAGCGTTTCCACGTGGTTTCGGTTGAACTGGTGTTCCAGAACATCGACCTCGTGGTCGAGCGTCATGTGCAGTCGTGCTTTCAGATCCTCGGCATGGATTTGGTCCTTAACCCGGTAAGACCGCCCGTAAAAGCTGCGCTCGCGCCAGCCGGACAGGTTCAACACTGTTTCCCGCAGGGTTTTGGACGGGATTGTCCCAGTGTGCACTGACACACCGCCGAAGCGGTCCTGACGGTCGATGACCAAAACCCTTCGCTGTAGCTTTCCTGCCTGAATGGCCGCGGACCGGCCTGAGGGGCCGGAACCGATGATAATCAGGTCATAGTCGTATTTGCTCATGCCTCAGTCTCCGTACAGCACTTCGGCATGGAAGGACACGTGGTCTTCCATGAAGGTCGAGATGAAGAAATAGGAGTGGTCATAGCCGGGCTGCATCCGGAATGTCGCTTGTTGGCGACGTTCCGCAATGGCACCTGCCAATGACTCGGGGCGCAGAAGATCAATGAACTGATCACTGGTGCCGGTGTCGATCAGGATCGAGCCGTCAAAACCCTTTTCCTTCATCAACAGGGAGGAATCGTGTCTGACCCAAGTTGCCTCATCATCACCCAGATATGCACTTAACTGCTTGCGGCCCCACTCGGTGTTTGTTGGATTCGAAATGGGAGCAAAGGCCGAGACCGATCGGAATCGCCCCGGCAGGTTCATCGCAAGGGTCAGCGCACCGTGGCCGCCCATGGAATGGCCGGTGATCGACTGTCGGTCCGAATCAATGGCAAAACTCTGGGCCAGCAGCGCGGGGAGTTCCTCGGCTACATAATCCCACATCTGAAAATGCGGTGCCCACGGATCTTGAGTTGCGTTTACGTAAAATCCGGCACCCTGGCCCAGGTCATAATCCTCGTGATCCGCCACGCCTTCGCCGCGTGGCGAGGTGTCGGGAAAGACCAGCGCGATACCCTGTTCAGCAGCCCAACTTTGCGCGCCAGCCTTGGTCATGGCGTTTTCGTGGGTGCAGGTCAGGCCAGACAGATACCACAAAACAGGAACCGGGCCGTCCTTGGCCTCGGCCGGCAGAAACAGCCCAAAGGTCATATCGCATTTGCAGGCAGAAGAGGTATGGCGGTAAACGCCCTGCACGCCTCCGAAACAGGCATTTTCCGAAAGGGTTTCCATCTGGTTTTATCCTTGCAATGGGTTTGTGCCATGGCTAACGGCCCGCAAGCCTGAGGTAAAGTCTATGGGCCTTCGGTGCGCTCTTTTGTCGAAAAGGTGAAGGTCAGGGGGTGCCGACCCAGCCGATCACCAGCGGAACGGTCAGAATGCTTGCTATTGTCGACAGCAGAATTGCTGCAGACGCGCGCTGAGGCGCCACCCCGTAATGGGCCGCCAGCATATATACATTGCCCGCCACCGGCAGGGCCGCCGCAGCTATGACCACCATCGCAGGAAACGTGGCGATCGGGATCAGCCAAAGCACCATCAAGGCAACACAAAGCGGATGAATGACTAGTTTGCAAAGGCTCAGCCACGCCGCGATCTGAACACGCTCGGCGGATTTGCCTGCCAGTGATGCACCAATGGCAAAAAGCGCCCCGGGTGTGGCAGCTCCGCCCAGGATTGTCAGAAAGTCGCCAAGCGGTGGCGGAACCGGAATACGCAGAGCCGACCAGATCAACCCAGAGGAGATGGAAAGGATCATCGGGTTCTTCAACAAGCCGATACCGATTTGACGAAGGGTTGCAACGGTCAAACGCCCGTCACGGCCACCGTTGATCAGGATCACGATCAGCGACGAAAACACCACCAGATCAACTGTCAGCACCAACATTACTGGTCCAATTGCAGCTTCGGTAAACAACAGCGCCAACATTGGTAGCCCCAGGAACCCGACATTTCCAATGGCGGCGCATTGGGCCTCGACTGCAGCCGTAGGAATATCCAGTCCACGCAGATTGGCGACCAGTGTCGCCAAGGCGTAAACTCCTGCTGTGCCAATCAGATAGCCGACAACCAATCGTCCATTGAAGATATCGGCGAAGGGCAGGGTGGCCGAAAAGCGAAAAAGCATCGCAGACAGGGCAAAATAGAAAACGAACTTGGTCAGGTATGCCGTGGCTTCCTGTGGAAAAAACCTACTGCGCCCGGCCCAGTATCCCAGGCCGATTATCGCGAAGAAGGGCAGGGTGCGCAGAAAAATCTCGACCATCGGCGAAGTCGTATCACGGTTTGCGACGACCGCAAGCCTTTGGTCCAGAGCCGCCCTGCGTAGGCTGACAGTGCATTTTATGGGAGCGCGGGATTGTCACACGCGCAACATTGTGCGAATCGTTGAAACTAAACCAATCGGTTTATAAATTCAGTAAAACACCACGCAAGGAGATGACATGACCCAAGCCGCCACGATTCTGCGTACAGGACGGAAGTTCGATCAGGTTTTGCGTGGCGCGCGAGAGGTGTTCATGGCGGATGGGTTTGAAGGGGCGAGTGTCGATGACATCGCACGCGCCGCTGGCGTATCCAAGGCGACTCTGTACAGTTATTTCCCGGATAAGCGTCTGCTGTTCGTGGAAGTAGCACAAACCGAATGCAGCCGAATGGCCGACCGTGTGATCTCGATGGTTGACGAGACAAAGCCTGCGCGTGAAGTTCTGATGATCACAGCGACTCAGCTTGCTGCATTTCTTGTTTCAGATTTTGCACAGCAAGTCTTTCGCGTCTGCGTTGCTGAACGTGACCGCTTTCCTGAACTGGGGCAGGCATTTTACCAGGCAGGGCCCAAGAACGGGCAGTGTCACATGGCAGCCTATCTGGAAAAAGCCGTTGCCAATGGCGAATTGCAAATCGAAGACGTGCAGATTGCTGCCGCTCAATTGTCAGAATTGTGCAAGGTCCGCATATGGAATCGCGCAGCTTTTGGGATTCAGACGGATTTTTCACAAGAAGAGATCAATGAGGTTGCCCAGCAAGCCGTAGACATGTTCATGGCGCGTTACGGCGTTTGACAGACATTCTGTGGTGCGGGTGGAGGGACTTGAACCCCCACGCCTTGCGGCGCCAGAACCTAAATCTGGTGCGTCTACCAATTTCGCCACACCCGCAACCTGATGCCATGGCATCGGAATGTCGCGCTCAATAGCAAAGCTTGCCTTGGAGCGCGAGAGGTAAAATCAGTCTAACGGAAAGATTGTTGCAAGTGGTTTCGCACCCGGTAAGGCGTGTGCTTAGTCAAAGGCCAGGCTGGCACTGGTTGAGGCGGCGGGCCACTGTGTGTTCACTGGCCAGTGAGACTGGCAATTCAAACTGCGTTGAGCGAACTAAATTAAAATTTGATAACAGAATGGCTAATGGACTTAATTCACCCAATCGATGTTTCCATTTTGGAAACGATGAGGCGTATTTGATGCCAAATAATAAACACGCAAACGTTGAGTGTCCGAGTGCCGACCGCATACACCTTAAGTTGGCCTGCGAGAATGCAGCCGTAACTGCTTCACAGTGATCTTGTGCTGAGTGTGTTAATTAAGTGAGCATTTTCAGTAACTAGCTTGAATACTTCATCGCGGAACAACGTCGGGGTTTGCGAGCCAGCCAAGTGAAAATTAACCCGCTCCCTGCTCCACTCAACCAAATTTCTCGCTTAGGTTGAGGCAATACTATGCAGGCGCCACCTTATTTGCGCCACATTTCAAACGCCAAAAAATCTTATTCGCGTCAAATTAAGACCGTGGTGATCGTAATTGATGGAGCACCAGGAGTTAATGAGTCTTTTCGCCACCTGGCAATGTACGAGTTTTAGCTCAACTCCAGTAGCAAGGGTCTCTGTCGTGACCAATCAGATATATTCCGCTGCCTCCGAGCAAGACGCTGTTGATCTTGCACGTGAAAGTTTTGTTGGCGAGCTGAAAACCCTAAACAGCCAGCATCCTGGCACCGGGTTCGGCATCGCACTAAAAACCCACTCGGGTAATCGTTACCTGTTGGCCAATGCCCGCATGCCATTGCCTGCCAACAATTCTCAGGACTTCCCGACCGGGCGCCGCGTGGCGAGCCTGGAGAATGGCGAACACTTCAGCTCAATCGAAGTCCTGGCAGATTCGTTCGCTTACGAATCGATCTCGCCGAAAACCGAGGCGGCAATTCTGGGCAATGCGTTGGATCTGATCGCTCGGATCGACATGTTGCCGGGTAACCCCATCGGCGGTCTGCCGGAAAATAAACAGGTCCACATGGCCGCAACAGGAACCGGAGGCTGACAATGGCGCGCAACGACCACCTTCTGTCCGTAGGAAACGAATCCCTGACCCCGATGACCGAGGCGATGGGTTCGTTGACGACTCAGATCGACCAGCTGACAGAGGTGGCGGATGCACGTTCCTCAGCGCGTCTGGCGACGCTCAAAACGCGTATGGAGAATTTCACCGCCAACGTCACGCTGGTGGGGCAGGTCAAGGCCGGAAAGTCCTCGATTGTGAATATACTGGCGGGCCGACCCAACCTGTTGCCATCAGATGTTAACCCCTGGACGTCCGTTGTGACGACGCTGAACATCAATACGCGCACGCAGAGCGATACCCGATCCAAGTTTACCTTTTTTGAGCAGGAAGAGTGGGACAATCTGATGGTTGGTGGTGGTCGCCTTGGCGAGCTGGCCAACCGCGCGGGCGCCGATGACGAAATGGACGACATCCGGCGGCAGATTGGCGAAATGAAGGCAAAGTCTGAAGACCGGCTGGGCAAGCATTTCGATCTGATCCTGGGACAAAGTCACCAGTATGACTATTTCGATGAAGAACTGATCCAGCGGTATGTTTGCCTAGGCGACGAGGACGATCCTGATATCAACCCCAAAACCGGTCGTTTCGCCGACGTGACCAAGTCTGCGGAATTGTACATGGACATTCCGCAGTATCCCATCGCGTTGAAACTGTGCGATACACCCGGCGTGAACGACACGTTCATGGTTCGCGAACAGATCACGTTGCGTAGTCTGCGCGGGTCCGAAGTCTGCATTGTCGTTTTGGCGGCCAGCCAGGCTCTGACGACCATGGATATGGCGTTGATGCGGATCATCGCGCAGTTCGAGAACCGCCAGATCATTCTTTTCGTGAACCGAATTGACGAGCTGTCGGACCCTGTAAATCAGGTACCCGAGATCCGCGACCGGATCCAGGACACGCTGAAACAGAACAACATCGACACCGATACCAGCATTGTTTTCGGCAGTGCACAATGGGCCGAAGCTGCTCTGACAGGCAATCCGGACATCCTGACCGAGGAGTCGCGTCAAGCGCTGAATACCTTCTATCTGGCCGCCGGTTTTGGTGATCAGGCCGCTTCGCTTGACAAGATCTGGGCGCTGTCGGGCCTACCGGATTTACTGCTCGCGATGAATGAGCGCATCGCCGAGGGGGCAGGAAACCGTCTGCTGGATCGCGTTCGTCATCGCGCACGCAACATCGCCAGTCAAATTCGTGCCACCGCCGTTGCAAAAACCCTGGCTGATGGCGAAGGCGTTGTGCGGAATCTGGACGGAATTTCACCGGATGAAGCGATTGCGACCGTAGCCGCCGAGTATGAAAAGAAGGTGGCCGATCTGACTACCGCATTGCGCAGCAAGGTACTGGAGCGATTGAATTCTGCCGAGGCCAACTTTGTCAAACGCGCGACGGACTCGCTGATTGCACATCTCGAACAGAATGGAGAAGAAGGGACCTGGCAGTACGATCCTGCTGGCCTGCGAACCTTGCAAAAGGCAGCCTATTTCAGCTTTGCGCGGTCGATGCGCAAAGAAGCTGGCTCGCTTTACTCTGCCGCGGCTGCCGATGTCGGTGCGCTGTATCACAAACTTCTGGGAAACCACCTGGGTGAATTCAGCATCGAAGCCCCGATCGTCCCTCGCGTACCGCCGCCGTTGGGCATTGGCCGCACAATTGCACTGGACCTGCAAAGCACGTGGTGGCGACGCTGGTGGCAGAAGCGGAAAGGGTTCGAAGCTTACGCCGCAGATTACACTCGTCTGATCGCATCCGAGGCAAATTCGATCACCAAAGACATCGAGGAGAACCAGATCGCAGCCGTTCTGGAAAATGTCCGGGCCACATTGGCGGATTTCATGCGCGAGCAAAAGGAAACCCTTTTGAACATTTCGCAGTCTGCCGAGAACGACCCGGCCAGGACTTCGGAATTGATGGCCGGATTGCAGCCGCAAAAGTCGCGCGATGACATTCTGGGCGACATCCTCAAAGACCTCAGCAACGAAGCAGCATAAGAAGAGTTATGGTAAAAGATTTTCAACCCCGCTTCGTCTCTCCTAAAGCATGGGAACGCATCGAGCAGTGGTCCCGCCGCAAACCTGTCTTTGCGCTTATGGGAGAATTCAGTGCCGGCAAATCGACACTGATGAACTTTCTCTTGCGCAAGCAGGCATTGCCCACACAGGTCACGGCAACGCAACTGCCGCCCATCTGGTTCAGTTGGGGACGACGGCCTGCTTACATCAAACGCCACGATGGCAGCACGCAGACGATCGAGCTGGATCAACTGGATACGGTTGGCGTGAACGATGCACAGTTTGTCCGCATTTTTCTGGAAGCGGACATTCTCGAGGCTGTAGATCTGATCGACACGCCCGGTATTTCCGACCCAAAAATATCGACTGATGTTTGGCGACGTGCGGTTGGTCAGGCCAACGGTGTATTGTGGTGTACGCATTCGACACAAGCCTGGAGGGAAACCGAACGGGCGACTTGGGTGGCCTTGCCAGAACGGCTGCAGAACAATTCTCTGTTGCTGGTGACCCGGGCAGACGCGCTGAATCAGAAAGACCGGCAAAAAGTCCTGCGTCGGGTGAACCGCGAAGCTGGCCACCTGTTTAACCGTTCGATCCTGTTTTCGGCCCGTGACGCAATAATTGCCCGCGACAAAACTGGCGACGCGGAAATGTGGGCCCGCAGCGGCGGCGGTAAGATGGTCGACAGTTTCCTGGAGATCACCGAACAGATAATGGACAATCGCGCGAATATGCTTGCCCGGTATCAGATCGACAAATCCATGGCGGGTGGTGCCAGAGTGCAGCCCATTCGGCCAACCAGTAGCGCTGATTCTGAAGTATCAACACTGAAACTGGTTGAAAGAGTCGATCCGGAACCTGCAGATCAAGATGTCGTTACAAACTTCCCTGTCCGTCCAGCGCGCGTTGAGCGGAGGGAAGAAGACACGGGTCGTTCGCGCATTGACGCGGAAGAGGCCGAGAAGCTGCGTGCGGAAATGGTGCCTGAGGTTGATGAATCCGGCGACGAACTGCGCGCGTATTTTAAGGATACATCTGATGACCCGTTGGATCTGAACGTTCTGGCGCGTCCTGGGGATGACGTGGATGAATTCGAGTTTCTTGGTGACGAAGATCAAGATGACGAACCTGAATTAATCGTCATCGCGGCAGAAGAAACGGATGTATCCGCAGACGCAGAGATCATGCCGCATGACTCGGAGACAGATGCCAAAGAAACTGGATCGGATATCGAAACATCGGTCTCTTCAATCACGGCGTTACTGGCCGAGCAGTCTCAGAACACCGATCAGGAGTACGAGCCAGAACCGGAATCGAATGCCCTTACAGGTGACCATGTTGTTTCAATGGTCAGCGAAGAAAACGAGCAATCGGTGAATACAACCCTGGTCGACGAGGCCGCTCCGGAGCTGACAAACTTGCTGAACGTGCCTGCCGGTGTTCCGCTCAGCGCGTCGGATATGTGGCACGAGGTTGTTGCGAACGAAGAACTGCCCGAAGATGCCAAAGGTCTGCAAAGCGTATTTGCAGCATTTTTGACCGAGTTCGATCAGATCGCTCGGGAACACAGCAACGGCAGCGAGAAAGAGCGTCCAATCCCGAAGCTCAAGGAAAATGGCGGAGCAGATTGGCATGTACTGTAACAGCCCTGCCCCTAGGTTTTTTTGTATTAGGTTATTCGAACGAGTCGAGAGATGACGATAGACGTAGCCTTGTCCTCTGCCATGAAGACCATACCCGACTGCATCGCAGCCGGGTATGTCGATATGGAGACCGGAATGTTGCTGGGGCTGCGGGTAGCAGAGGCTGAACATTCTGAAGTACTGGAGAACTTAGCGCTGGCCGTTGCGAATCTGTTTCAGGGCCGTGGCGTCATTGCCTTTGAAGGACTGTTGCGTGCAGCGGGTTCAGATGGGGCCGATCATCCGGGATTTGGGGAGATCGCGGTGTTTTCGGACAACCGGCTACACATCTTTCTGCGAACGCGGCAATATCCTGATCATGTGATCTGTTACATTTGCCGAGACAGTGCCAATGTCGGTTTGGCACTGACAAAATCGCATCTAAGCCTTGGGCCGGTGGCAGAGGCAGTTTAGACGGGACCAGAGGGGGTCACGGATATGATGGACACGGACATAATGGAGATGCTCGAAGATATCGGGCGATCCTCGACTGCGCGCTTGTCACCTGCCGTTCACCTTGCTGGGGATACAGCAAACGAGCGTCGACAAAAGGTACTGCGCACTATTCGGGGCACTATCCTGCCGCGTCGGCTGGAATTCACCGCATCCAACGGCGATTGTCTCGCGATTGAAGTCAACAGCTCGCGGATTACGGACATCTTTCGCAGCACTGGACCTTTACCCGACTTCGAAACCGAACCGCGCGCCGAACTCACGACGAAACTGGCCCACTTGGTAACCGACATCGCAGGTGCGCCAGGGCCACTTGAACTGGTATCAATGCGACCTGACACCGCCCTAGAGGCGGATGATGTCGGCATCACCTATTCCGAGATCGAAGCTGCCTGCGCGCAGATCAGTCTACCGGACGAACCGCATGTTTCCATCGTCCCTTCCAGCGCCGAAGACACAGTTGACGCGTGCGATAACAATTCCAGTGATCCAGTGGGCCTGGCCCGTCAGTTTTACGACGATGCCGCGCGTTTTGCGCAGGGCCAAGCTCTGTTCGACGATCAAGACAGTTCCGCACCACTGCTCGATGGGCTATGCGCCCCAGGTCAACCAGCGCACCCGGACGGCGATATTCTGGCTCAGTTTACTCGCGATTTGGCAGGGTGGGATGCTGACACTAAAGCATCGCTTTCGCGACCTCAAATGGTTGTATTGCGCCCGACAGGCGGACAAGGCACTGGTCTAGCTTTGTTGCGGGATGGTCAGCAAACCGTTGCAACTTTGCATGACGCGCGCAAGCTGGGCGCCGTGGTGAATTTGTGGAAATCTTTAAAGGGCGCCGTCGAATGACCGCGATCCTGCCCAATATGTTCCTTTCTAATGTGTCAGTCCGAGTATACGAGTTATCAGGGTAAGTATTATGAGTGAGTTTAACCGCCGTGAATTGATCCGCATCGCCGACGAGATGAACGGGATGAGTAATGACGAAACCCGTCAATTCATCACGCGCATTGTGGACGACTTATCAAATCTCAAGCCATCAATTGCATTCGTCGGCCAGATCAAAGCCGGAAAATCACGCCTGATCAACGGCTTTACCGGTCAGGCGGAATACCTGCCGTCGGATGTGAACCCTTGGACCACGGTTATTACCGACATGCATTTCGGGCACCCGTCCGGGCGGACTTCGGGTGCCGAGTTCCATTTCTTCGACAATCGCCAATGGCAAGCCCTGATCGCTGAAGGCGAAGAACTGCGCAATATGTTTCCCGATGAGGAGGACAGCTATAAGCGCGAGATGATCGAAGAGCAGGTCGAGGCGATGAAAACCCGCGCCAAACTGCGTCTGGGCGAAAGCTATAAGCACCTGCTGGGTCAGCATCATGATCTTGACGAGCTGACGTCGGATGATTTGGCGCGATACGTCTGTGCCGGCGATGACCCGACAGAGGAAGGTGAATACGATCCGGGTTCGGACCGAGGGCTGTACAGCGACATCACCCGCAAAGCTGAGGTCTATTTCGACATCGGTCATTTTCCGTATCCGTTGACGGTAACCGACACACCAGGCGTCAACGATCCGCTGCTGATCCGTGAAGAGATCTCGCGACAGTACCTCAAGGAATCCGATTTTTTCGTCGTTGTTTTGTCGGCACATCAGGCCCTGTCACGCGCCGATCTGAAACTTTTCCGACTGATGCAAGCACTGGAATTGGGTCAGATCGTCGTATTCATCAATCGTGTGGACGAGTTGGGCGGTGGTTCGGACGATGCTGCCAAAGTTCGCGTCGATGTGATGGACGGACTGGAAAAGGCGCTTGGCAATTCGGACATCGATGTCCTAATGGGCAGCGCCCAATGGGCGCATTACGCGCTGACCGGTGATGATGCCGGAATCAATCACGACGATATTCTGGCCTGGCTGCGCGCCCATCCCGAGCAGATGAAGCAGTACCTGGATGGTGTCGAAGAGATCAAGCAAGGCCCCGGACCCATTAGCCGCGAAGCTGTATTGCGTTTTGCAGCGATGATCGCTTCGGGTCTGCCGGATCTGCGTCGTCACGTGACACAGGCCCTGACCAACGGCCCGCGCAACGAACAATTGCGCATGGCGTGGCAACACCTGAACAGCTTTGCGCAAGGTGAATTGGAGCGCAGCAGCGCAAGGCTGCGGGCGCTGGAGGCTGAAGAAGGGCCAAACGCCAGTGACGCGGACAACAACAAGACCCTCGCCGAGTTGCGCGCGTTAATCGGGAATAAAACCGAAGCAATCAACAATGATATGGATGATGTTCTGGCCAACCTGCGCGGTGTCATGGACGATACCGTGGCCGAGGCGGTCTCGATCGTAGTGCGCGGGCCTGACGGTCAGTCCCCGTTGTTGGCCAAGAATGGCGAAACCGAACTCAACTTTACACCCCTGCGCGAACGGATGCGCGAGCTGGTGCAGGGTGCAACTCAGGTCGTTCGACAGCGCATGCTGAGCGAACTGTATGCCATTGATCTTCAAAGCAACGCTGCGCTGCGCGCCCTGCCGGGCTGGCAGGAACCGGTGGACAACCGAATGAACACCAGTGCCGTGCGCTGGTTCCGCCCTGACATGACCGCCCTGACCCGTGGCATTACCGTGGAACTTCGTGTCACCTGGTTGTCGAGGTTGATTTCACGTAAGAGCGTTGTAAACCGGGCCGAACGGATGATCGTCCAGGAATTCGAGATGATCGGCGATGACCTGATCGACACCGCCCGCAGTGATCTGGTTGAACGGTTACAAACCGTTTTGGACCATTATCTGGCGCTGCTCGCCGGGCATCTGGAACATCGCGTCGGGCCAGACGGGTCCAACCCACGTACCGAGGCTCAACGCGCCGTCGACCAGGCTCGCCGCATTACAGACGAGCTGAGCACGGCGCTGGGACCCATCACCGCGGATAACCCACAAGCAGAGGCTGCAGAATGATCGAATTCCCCAGAACCGAGCAGGAAGTGCGTCAACTTGAACGCTTTCTGACCGCGACTGAAAAGGCACCGGCATCGGATGAGCTTGAGCAGATGCGCGCAAGCGCTCTGATACATGCCGAACGGTTGTCCAACGCGGTAACTATCGGTTTTGCCGGAGAGTTCGGCGCGGGGAAATCCAGCCTGGCCAATATGCTTGCTGGGGCCGATATTTTGCCCACCGGACCGCAACATCTGAAGCTGCCGCTGGTCATCGTGGCGTATGCCGAGCAACCCGAAACCACAGTTGGCTGGTGGGACAAGGAACCCAAGGTTTACTCCGGCATTGCCCTGGATAAAGCGGCCGGTGACAATCCGGACTTTATCTCGGTCGGAGTAAACACCCCTGCCCTGCAAGAGATTTCGCTCTATGATTTGCCCGGCTCCGGCGCACTTGACGATACGTACAAACAGACGCTGGAATTGCTTGAATATGTTGATTGCGCGATCTGGTGTACCAACGGCACAACAGCCTGGCGAGAAACTGAGCGGCATTTGTGGTCGCAAGTCCCCCAAAAATTGCGGGACAACAGTTTGCTGGCGGTAACACATGCGGATCTTTTGTCTGATGAAACCGCACTCGACAGGGTTACAAAACGTCTGGAGAAGGAAAAGGGAGACCTATTCCAGGCCGTTGTTCCAATTGGCACGCCGGTTGCCGTGCGTGCCATGGCAAAGGAACCCGAACCTGATTTCGATCTCTGGAACGCCTGTGGCGGCCAAAATTTGGCCGAACAAGTGTTGAACATAGCATCCTGCCGTCGTCAGCGCGATCTTGATGCTGCACAACAGGACCTGAAAGATCAGTTTCTGCCTTACCTGGCATCTCTCGAGGGCTCCGAAGAGGTTTCTGACCCAACACCTGGCTCGCATTCTCAGTCGGTTCAATCCAGCTTAAGTGCCGCCCTGCCCCCGCTGGACAATCCAATCCTTGAGGATTGGCTGGCGGCCATTACCAGCATCTATGATGATCTGCGGGAATCCTCGGAAATGGAGCCTGCAGCATTCCTGCAAAGTTGTCAGGAGATCGTCGAGGATTTTGCGGAACGGCTGGAGTCCGGCAGTGAAATCGACCCCGAGGCCGACTGGATTCCCGGTGAGTTCGAAAAGGCAACAGACTTGTTGTTGCTGTTGCAATTCGAAAACGGAGATGCACCGCTGAAGGACGCTATCAGCATCCTTGCGCAACTGAGCGACAACTTGGCATGGGCAGGCAGTACCGTGGCATCCGCCCCGCCACGTACCGGAACCTGATCGATTCTCGCTAAAATTGAGTTGAATTCCGACGATTCGAATGAGGCAGAATCATCTTTTTATTGTTTCGAATTCGTAGACCAAACAATCGAATTCAAAGAATAAGTACACATCGCCTTACCCTCATTTTACAATATGGTGTGTAGGTTGTGACGGTAACCACTATATGTGCGATTCTGTAAATTCGCATCCTTAGTGAAGCCATGAGGCGGCCCCAATAAAGTCAAATTTGAACCGTCTAACCGTTTCAAGTGTCCTGCGGTTGTTTTTGGTTGTGAGTTTCGTGGGCTGAATGTCCGGTTTTTTGTGCCGCAAACTAAATTGAATGGGCGGGAAGACATGAGCCACAACCAGGCGGTCGGCGCAACGCACGACGAACCTCAAATCGAAGGCCTGAAACCGGGCGCAAAGCTTTTGCGCGGCCAGTACGAGATCATCAGTTTTCTCAGCAATGGCGGTTTCGGAATCACTTATCTTGCACGCGACAGCCTGGAGCGCGATGTAGTCATCAAAGAGTGCTATCCGGGTGCTCTGTGCCATAGAAATGGCGATCTGGTCGAGCCAGCCGATCCGGACCATAAAGACGACTTGCGTTCGATCATAGACCTGTTCATTCAGGAAGCCCGCAATCACGCGCGGCTGGTACACCCCAACATCGTCGATGTTCACCAGGTGTTCGAAGACAACAACACTGCTTACATCGCGATGGATCTCATCCGCGGTTGCGACCTGCTAGATTACATCGACAAGCCCAACAACGAAAGCGGACCTGACTTTATCGTTCAGGTCACTGAAAAAATGCTGTCGGCGGTATCATTCATTCATCAAAGCGGCATGTTGCATCGGGACATATCGCCCGACAATATCTTGATCGACGAACATGGCGAACCGATCCTGATTGACTTCGGTGCAGCGCGCGAGCAAGCGGCACATAAATCCGCCGCCTTGCTGACACTGCGCGTGATCAAGGATGGCTACTCGCCACATGAGTTTTATGTTCGCGGTGCGGAACAGGGTCCTAGCAGCGATCTCTATGTTCTGGCGGCGACATTGTATCACGCCATCAGCGGCGAACGTCCGATCGATGGTCAAACCCGTTTGAACGCCTTCAACAGTGGCCAATCCGATCCATACACGCCACTGGCCGAACTCTTTGACGGGTATCCGGACGGGTTCCTGGAAGCGATCGACAAGGCGATGGAAGTGCACGCCACTGACAGGCTTCAATCCGCGTTGGATTGGTTGCGTATGTTCCGGGGTCCGGACGTCATGTTCGAAACCTTTGCCTACCGTCCGGTATCAGTCATCGTTGGAATGGACCGCAAGGATGAAGCGGCGGAAAAAGCGCGCATCAAAGCGGAAAGCGACAACGCCGAAGCCGTGGTCACAGCACTGTTGGCTGGTAACGCGGATTTGGCATTGGGCAATGAGGACAAGTCGGAAGAAGAGCTGGCCAAGTTTACGCCCAAGGAAGAAACCCCCACAGCGGTTGATACCATCGTCCAAAGTGGCTCGGGCGGCAGTAGCAAGATGGTCGTGGCCGCCGGCGTCGCGCTGGTTGCCCTCGCTACTGGAGGGTATTTCGTAATGTCGGGCGACAAGACACCGTCCGAAGCAAGCCCGGTAACAGCGCAGGCTCCGGCCACTCCGGAGCCAGTGAACGCTGTACCGGAACCGGTCGAGCAGACCGCCGAAGCCGTATCAGAGCCGGAACCGGCCGAACCCGCTTTGGCAACAGAACCAGAGGTCAGACAGGAACAGCCTATCGAGCAGGCGCAGACCCAACCTGAAGCCTCGGCCATCGCCGAAGCCACGAACGAAGGAGCAGAGACGACTGAAGCTCAGGTCGAAGTCGCCCAAGAGGCCGACACTGCAGCCGCGCCGGTCGAAACGACGGCCAACGTGGAAGATGTTCAACCCGTTGAACCCGAACCGGTTGCAGTTGAAGCTTCGGTGAACGTGGCTGAGCATCAGGTTGCATTTGGCCATTGGGACGTTGAAGTCCCGTTTAACACGTCGAAACGTCGCGGTACCACCGGGAACGTTCTTGCTGTGACCGGCATAAAATCCGGGCAGGACATGTCCGTCATAGGTGACTGGGTACAGCGCGGCGCGACGATCTACACGTTGAATGGCAATCCTGTGCGCGCAGATGCATCTCTGGCGGCGCAGGTACTGGACGGCTTTTCGGTTGATCCGGATGGATTTATCCGCGTTACCGCGCGTTACCGCACGTTGGGTAAAACCCGGGCACAGAACGGGTTGCTGGCCTTGCCCGCTATCCGCGCGTTCGGGTTGCAAAACGGCTACACGTTCGAGGCGCGGCATTCAGGCGATACAGGTTGGCAGACTGTTGTGACTACTGCACCGCAGCAAGGTGCAGGCAACCTTCAGCAAGGCGACGTTCTGTTGCATGAGACCCAAACTGGTCTGGCGATTGACGCCCCTGAAGGCCTGGATGCGGTACTGGCCTCTCTGGTTTCCGAAAATATACCCCAAGCGAAAGTGACCGTACTGCGCAATGGGGCTGAGACGGCTGCAACCATGCAGCTAACCCAGGAGTAGATCTGACCGGTGTGAGTGAAATTCGCCAGTGTGTGTTTGCTGAGGGCGGCGTCAATATCGCCTCTCTGTCGGGAGCCGGCCCGTCGCGAAGTTAAATAGTTTCGCTGTTTCTCCTTCATCAGTGACCCCGCCCGCAAGTGCGGAGGTTTGTAGCAACGCCGCGGATTGAACCCCGTGCCAGAACTAAAAAAGGTGTCGACACCATGTTCAAATACAAAAGCCCTCTCAGCCGGCTTCTCGAAGGTGCCGGCAAAACCAAAGACGAAGACAAAGCTGAAGCCAGCGCCGCAGAAGCCGAAAAAACAGAGCAGCCCGCACCGATTGCGGACTTCGCCGCTCTGCGTCAGGCATTGGGTGGCGGTGATACATCTGCAGAAAACTACGAAGAAGCAGATGAGCTGATCCCCGAAGACAAGATGCCCGATTTCGCCGAAAGCGACGCGGTTGAAACTGCGTCGGAATTGGAAAACAAAAACACCGATTCAGAAATCGAAGACACCGAGGCCGAGGCACCAGCCGAAGAAATCGAAAAGGGTGATGAACAGATCGTCACTCTGCACTTAAACCCGTCCGAGTCGGATGGCAGCGAAGACGCCATGCTAGCGGCTGTCTCAGAAGCCGCCACCGAGAGTGTAGACGAAATGCCGGAAACACCCGTCGAGCCTGCTTTGGTTGAAGTTTCTTCTGAGCCCGCTCAGGAACCGAAGCCCGAACCGGTTGTTGAACCCGTGATCGAGGTAACCTCCGAATCGACCGCAGTTGTTTCCGAGCAACCCGCACCGGCCCCGGCCACCGATCGTCGTTCTCGTGTTAAAACGACCTTCCTGGGCTTCGAACGCGCGGATACGCATGTTCAAGAGATAATTGAGACAGCCGCCCCGGTCGCCAAGTCCGAAGCTGCTCAGCAAACCTTTCCCGTAGGTTGGCTGGTTGTGACCGCAGGTCCCGGCCGTGGCTCATGTATTACCCTGACCGAGGGTTTGATGCAGATCGGACGTAATGACGATCAGGCGATCCAGTTGGATTTTGGCGACACCGGCATTTCACGCAGCAACCATGCGGTGATCGCCTATGATCCCGAAGATCGAAAATGCTACCTGGGTCATGGCGGCAAAGCCAACCTCGTGCGATTGAATGGGAAACCGGTGCTGAGCACCGTTGCCCTATCCAACGGCGATTTGATCCGCATCAGCGAAACCTCGATCCGGTTTACCGCCTTCTGCGATGACGGCTTTGACTGGCGGGATGCCGATTAATGCTGGCGACGCCTGCATATGACATCGCCCTGATTCTGAATCAGGGTCAGCGCGATGGGCAGGAAGACGCGATTGCAGCCCGTGTCTCGGACACGGCCAGCGCGGGATATGTCGTTGTCGCCGATGGGATGGGCGGGCATGACGCAGGTGACATCGCGTCAGAGCTGGTCATTTCCGCATGGCGCGAGGCAATGGATGCTCAGCTGGATGAACCCGACCTTGTTGAGGGCGCTCTGCTCGACGCTCTGCCGTTGGCCGCAATGCAGGCCAACGCCGCTGTGGCAAGCCACGGCGAAGAACACGGGGTCAGATTAGGGTCCACCCTGCTGGGCATGCTGATGCTGGGCCGCCGGGTGTTCTGGATCTCGATCGGTGACAGCCCGTTGTATTTGTTCCGCGACGCGATGCTGACGCAAATCAACGAGGACCATTCGATGGCTCCCGTGATCGACGCTATGGCCACCGAAGGCACGTTGACCGCGGACGAAGCTTTGTCACATCCCGACCGCAACCAACTGACTTCGGTCATCATGGGAGCCGCAATCCCCAAGGTGGATTGCCCCGAGCAACCGCTGGCACTGCGCCCAGCGGACATTCTGATACTCGGCAGCGACGGTCTGCAATACCTCAGCAATCCTGAAATCGAGACCCTTCTACGCACTCACGTCCAGTCACCGGCCCGCGATATCGCTGACGCCCTTTTGCAGGCCCTTCAAGGCAAGGGCGATCCGGATCAGGACAACATTTCAATCGCCGTGGTCAAACCGGCGAAACCATAAAAAGGCAAAGCAACGGGACCCATGAGAAAACATCTGATCATATCCAGTCTGGCACTTGCAGCCGCAACAGGCGCAGCCTCGGCGCAAGAAGCATGCTCGACGTATGAAATTAAGCGCGGCGACAGCCTACGCGAACTGGCGATTGCGGTCTACGCAACCGAAGACTATCGGTTTATTTTTGACGCCAACCGCGATGTCATTGGCTCGAACCCGAACATCATTCGCGTTGGCGACGTCCTGACTCTTCCCTGTCTCGACGAGATAGGGCGCGCGCCGCAGCTGCCAGATACTGAGGCCGGGCGTATGGCTGCCGAAATGGCTGCAGAGCTGGTCAAAGCCGCCGAGCAGCGGGCGGAAAAAGCCATCGCCGAGGCCGAAGCCCGCGTTGCTGTAGCCGAGGCAGAAGCCAAGAAGGCCAGTGAAGAGGCCGTGGTCGTAGCCAAAGCAGCCGCAAAGGAAGAAATCGAAGCGGCGCGCGTGGAAGGCGCAGCCCTGATCCGCAACGCGGATGACGGCGCACGCCCGGAAATCCGTGACCGCCAGCTGCTGTTGATTACCGGCGGCAACTATGCACCGTTCACCGATGAAAACCTGCCCCAACGCGGCCTCTATACAGAGCTTGTTGAGACTGCCTTTCTACGCGCTGCGCCTGAACAGAATTACAAAATTCAGTTCGTAAACGACTGGTCTTCGCATCTGGACCTGCTGATGCCGACGCTGGCCTTTGACGCGACTTTTCCTTGGTCGCGGCCGGATTGCGACTCGGCGGAGGCGCTGTCTGAAAGCGACCGTGCGCGGTGCGAAACTTACAAATTCTCAAACCCTTTCTACGAAGTCGTGGATACGTTCTTCGCCCGCGAGGGATCCGCTTACGTTGAAACGCGGACTTACGCAGATTTTGCGGACGCCACTATCTGCCGCCCCGAAGGCTGGTCCCTGTCGCACATGAACGCGGTAAGCCTGTACGAACCAGTCATCAAGCTGATGCGACCTGTATCCCCCGATGACTGTTTTCACGCGGTCATGGAGGGCAACGCCGACATCGTCGCGATCGAGGCGCATCTGGCAGTCGAGGCCATCAGCCGCTTGGGTTACGAGCACCAGATCGTCGAAAACCCCAACCTTGCGGCGATCAAGTCTCTTAACATCATGACACACAAAGATAATCCTGACGGTGAGGCGGTCCTTGAGACGCTGAATCAGGGTCTGGCGATCATGCAGCAATCAGGCGAATGGCGGGATATCGTGTCCACTGCCCTGCGTCATCAAATGGAAAATGGATAAGGCTCCTAAGAAGCCTGACGACACAAATCACTGGAGGAAGTGGAAATGTTTGATATGAAGAAAATCGCGATGTCGGCTGTGGCCTTCACAGCAGTGAGTGCCGGTGCAGCCGCAGCGCAGGAAGCATGTACCAACTACACCGTTGCGGACGGCGACACGATGGCAACCATTGCCATCGCAGCTTACGGCACATCAAACTATCAGCCGATCTTCAACGCGAACCGCAATGTCATCGCCAATCCGAACAGCCTGGAACCCGGTCTGGTACTGGCTTTGCCTTGTGAGGACGGAAGCCTGCCGAACGGTCAGTCGGCACGAGAAATCATCGCTGCGGAAGAACAGCGTGCGGCAAACGTAAAACGCTCTAGCGTATACCAGCCTCCGATCAAGTTGGTCACCGGCAACGGCTGGGCTCCGTTTGCGGATGAATCGCTGAATGGCGGTGGCGCCATCACGCGTCTGGGAACCACAGCCCTGCAGCGTGGCGGTAACGCACGTGATTATTCGGTCAGCTTCGTTGATGACTGGAATTCACACCTGGAAACACTGTTGCCTCTGGGCGCGTTCGACGTGTCAATGGCGTGGAACATGCCGGATTGCACGAACCGTTCCTATGAATGGTCTTGGGAAACCGAAGTTCGCTGCACGCAGTTCGACTCGTCGGTTCCCGTCTATGACATCGTGGTCGGCTTCTACACGATCCCGGAAAGCGATTTTGCCGGCGCAACGACCTTCGAAGAACTGAAGGGCGCAACCATCTGCCGGATGGACGGCTGGTTCATTCACGACCTGGAGCAGGAAGGCCTGCACAACGGCGAATCCATGACACTTATGCAACCTATTACGGCTCGTGAATGCCTTGATGCCGTTTTGACCGGAACCGCTGACGTTGCGACTTTCGAAGTTCAGCTGTTCTCGGATACCATGGTGGAAATGGGTTTGAACCAGAACGATTTGGTTGAAAACCCCTTCGTGACATCACTGTCGTCGCTGCGCTTTATCAGCCACCGCAGCAACCCATTCGGCAAGCAATATCTGGCCATGCTGAACAAGGGTATGAATGAAATGCGTGAATCCGGCGAATGGTATGCCATCGTTTCGGATACACTGCGTGAACATAACGAAAAACTGATGGCAGCATCGAACTGATCCCTCGGTTCAGCTGGAAGACTGGGACCGGTCGTGAGACCGGTCCTTTTTTTGTGCAGCGGAACTTCATTGGTCAACGGCCGTACTTTTTACCGAAATCAGGGTTAACCAAATACGGAATACTCGGCGATTGCCATCAGTGTATTTGCTTATTTGGATATACGTTATGTCTAAATTACGCGTAACTTGTTCACAAATACTGGTTCACTACGGGAATCCCCTAATATTCAGAGCGAGTAATGAGAGTAGGATTAACTCAACTACACCGGTGTGGCGTAAGCCCCACCACTCACTCAGAAAGGGGCTGGCTATGGGGGCCGGCCCCTTTCTTGGTTTGCTGAAGCAAAAAAACCGGCCTCAGGAAGGCCGGTTTTCATTTCTGAATACAGTGAACCTAGGTCCAGACCCTGTTAGGGTCTGGGTTCTTTTCATCACCCGATAATCGCGTTCAGTGTCGCACTGGGACGCATCACTGCTGCGGCTTTGGCCGGATCAGTGTGATAGTAGCCGCCCAAATCCGCCGGTACGCCCTGCGCCGCGGCCAGTTCGCCCAGAATCTGCTCTTCCTTGTCGGCCAACTCCTTGGCAATTGGCGCGAACTCGGCTGCTAGGGCGGCGTCGTCCGACTGTGCAGCCAGCGCTTCGGCCCAATAACGGGCGAACCAATAGTGGCTGTCGCGGTTGTCGGGCTGACCAACCTTACGGCTGGGTGACTTGTTGTTGTCAAGAATGCCCTGCGTTGCAGCTTCGGCCGCAGCACCCAGAACACCCGCCTTGGCGTTGCCCTTGCTGTCGGCCAGGAAGTTCAGAGATTCACCAAGCGCACAGAACTCACCCATCGAGTCCCACCGCAGGTGGTTTTCTTCGACCAGCTGCTGCACGTGTTTAGGGGCCGAGCCCCCTGCCCCGGTTTCGAACAGACCGCCGCCATTCATCAGCTTGACGATGGACAGCATCTTGGCCGATGTGCCCAGTTCAAGGATCGGGAACAGGTCGGTCAGGTAGTCACGCAACACGTTGCCAGTGATGGCGATGCTGTCCTTGCCGGCCGTGATCGTCTCCAGCGACTGACGGGTTGCTTCGCGCGGGGCCATGATCAGGAACTTGTCTGCCACGCCTGCGCCCTCAAGCGCCGGTTTGACGTATTTGATCAGTTCAGCGTCATGGGCGCGGTTCGCGTCCAGCCAGAAGATAGCTTCGGAACCGGTCAGGCGCTGACGGTCCATCGCCAGCTGAATCCAGTTCTCGATCGGCGCTTTCCGAACGGTGCAGGCACGCCAGATGTCGCCCTTTTCAACGTCATGCGAATGTAGCGTTTCGCCATTGGCCAGAACGATGCGGATAGAACCATCGGCGGGTGCTTCGAATGTGGTCGGGTGGCTGCCGTATTCCTCGGCCTTCTGCGCCATCAGGCCCACATTGGCAACGGCGCCAACCGTGGCAGGGTTCAACGCGCCGTTGGCTTTGAAGAACTTGATGCTCTCATCGTAAACGGGTGCGTAGCAGCGGTCGGGAATGACGCAGTTGGTATCGCCCTTGGCGCCGGTTTCATCCCAGCCCTTGCCACCCGCGCGGATCACTGCAGGCATCGAGGCATCGATGATCACGTCTGATGGCACGTGCAGGTTGGTGATGCCCTTGTCGCTGTCCACCATATACATCGACGGACGGTCGCCCTTGATCGCGTCAATCGCGGCCATGATGTCGGCATTGGCCTTCACACGGTCCAGCAGATCGCCCAGGCCGGAATTCGGGTTCACACCCAACGCGTCCAGTTCTGCTCCGAACTTCTCGAAGACAGGCGCAAGCCACGCCTTTACCGCATAACCAAAAATGATCGGGTCACTGACCTTCATCATCGTGGCTTTCATGTGCAGTGAGAACATGGTGCCGTCGGCTTTGGTATCCTCGATGGCATCCGCCAGGAACGAGGACAACGCCTTGACCGACATGAACGTCGCATCGGCTACGGTGCCTTCAGCCAGCGGCCAGCAGTCTTTCAGAACGGTGACACTGCCATCCTTGCCTACGAATTCGATCTTGGCGTCGCCAGCCTGCGCGGCGGTTATGGTGGCCGATTTCTCGTTTGCGTAGAAATCGTTGCCCGGCATAGACGACACTTTGGTCAGGCTGTCCGACGCCCATTCCCCCATCGAATGCGGGTTCTTCTGCGCGTAGTTCTTGACCGCACGCGCCGCACGTCGGTCGCTGTTACCTTCACGTAGAACCGGATTCACGGCCGAGCCCTTGATGGCATCATACCGCGCGCGAATCGTTTTTTCTTCGTCAGTCGAAGGCTCTTCGGGATAGTTCGGAATATCATAGCCCTGCGACTGCAGCTCTTCGACGGCTGCCACCAATTGCGGGACCGAGGCCGAGATGTTCGGCAGCTTGATGACATTCGCATCCGGCGTCTTCACTAATTCGCCCAAAGCGGCCAGATCATCGGTGATGCGCTGTTCATCGGTCAGGTTTTCAGGGAACGTCGCCAGAATGCGCCCAGCCAGCGAGATATCCTTGGTTCCAACGCTCACACCCGCGGCCGAGGCAAACTTGCGGATGATGGGCAGGAACGATGCGCTCGCCAGCTCGGGCGCTTCGTCTACAATGGTATACAATACGTCGAAGTTCGATTTTTCTGCCATATTCCTCTACCTTTTTTAAGCCTTTCAGGGGCGTGCGATCCAAGAGTGTGTGCCTTTAGGGCAGGCACCGAGCCGTAAGAGGACACAGTGGCCCCACGGGTGACTCTGATTTGACAGGGCCTCCCTTAAATGAGGATTGATCCGGGATCAATCCGTGTCGGGGGGCGCAAATTGACACGGGTGAAAAAGCGGCTGGCGAATTTTAGCCAAATGCGCAATGTTCAATGGTACTAGCATCACCTCCGAACAATCCAGTCCGGTGCGTTTTCTCGTTCATGTTTGATGAAAGCGTCAACAAGCTGTTCGAAAGTAGCATCTTCTATTTCTAAAATCGGGATTTCCTGAGTTTCCATCCAATTCACGAACCCCTTCTTCCCTCTCGGCCCAGATGATTCCAAAAAGTTCAGAAGCTCTGGTCGCGCAAGATCGCCGCGCGCCAGTACCGCGAGCAAAACACCTTGGCGAAGCATTATCTCGCTCTCCTCATAGTCGGGTTGTCCGCCTAACTTGTACTTGATCCAACTCAGACTTGGCCATTTTGGACGTTTGAATTTGACATACCAAGACGCATAGTCTTCAGCGGCGGCAATTACATCTTGATCGTCCCCAAGGGCCACATGAACAAGTACAGGAACGAAGTGCTTCATTCCCGGCTTGTCACTTAATTCTACAAAATCATCGGCAATCTCAAATGCGCGATCAATATCTCCATCAAGCATAACATGGAGGCGAAGTTGGTAGTCATACACCCACTTTTGATCGGGCCACTTGAATTCTGACTCCTTTGCCATCGAGTAGGCCAGCTGGTATTCTTTGATATCGTATAGGTAAGCGACCATATATTTTGCTGCGTTGGACGCCTTAGGGTTTAACTCCAACACACGTTGATACCCATGGAATGCCTCTGCGCGAGCCTCATGACAATCCAGGTACCGCGCCCTTTTCCAATGCGTCAAGGATGCGTTCGGGGCCATCTCGACCGCCTTGTCGTAATCTTGCAGCGCCGCCTGATGATTATCGGCTGCATTGTGGATTTGCGCGCGCAAGACCGTTGTCTTGTAGTTATCCGGTTGCAGTTCCAGCGCTTGGTTGACATCGGCAATCGCAAGCTCAAATCGGTCATTGCTTTTATGTGACCAAGCACGTTCCGTCAGGAACAAATGACGATATTCCGGCGTCGTTTCCGGATTTTCAATCAGCGCGGTACACGCCGCTATCACCTCGAATCCAGGTGCCTTGGAACTGACACAGGTCCCGGTCAGCACCTCAGATTTTGATGGACCGTCTAACCACAGCAAAGCGGCGGCACAGGTGGTGATAATTGCGGCGAGGCGGATCGTCATTTAATCTCCCGTAGTTCAAATCAACTCATCTATAGGCAGTATTTGCTCAGGTTGACCGCAAGTCCCCTGCCCCGCTCAACCCATTGGAAACACGATCTCAAATCGCGCGCCGGCACCCGACGGCACCAATGAAATCCGCGCGCCATGTGCCCCCAGCAGGTTGGCCGAGATGGTCAGACCCATGCCAGTGCCGCCCTGTTCCCTGGCGGTGGTGAAGAACGGGGTGAAGATGCGGTCGCGGTTGCCCTCAGACACGCCGGGACCGTCGTCCTGAATTGTCAGGCCGTCTGGAGTCGCGGCCAGCATTACACGCTTGGCTCCATGTCGGCGGGCGTTGTCCAGAAGTTGCTGTAAGACAATACGCAACCCCGAGGCGGCCAGCGGTATGTCTTGGTTTCCCTCTTCGATCGATAACTCCAATTCTGGGAAAGTCGTGCGCAGGTCCGGGACCAGATCGATCAACCGGGATTTACCGTGATGTTCGGGAACACGCGCCGCGGCAACCCGGTTCAACGCATTCAATTGGGCCTGCATCTGTTCACCTGCACCCAAAAGCTGATCCAGCAACGCCCGGTCCTGATCGCTTAGCGCATCAGTGTCCTGCAACAATTCGCCGGCAGCACGAATAGCTGTGACAGGGGTTTTCAGTTCGTGCGTCACATGATCGGCAAAACTTCGCACAGAAACTTCACGCCGTTGCAGCGTCTCAGCCATGTCGAGCACTGAACCTGCTAGCCGGGTCAATTCCTGCGTACCGAAATGGTTGGGGGGATCGGCACGTTCACCCTTTTGCACTGCAGCTGAGTATTCAGCCAGTGCTGAAATAGGGCGTAGCAACAAGCGCACCAGAAGAAAACCCAGCACAGCGGTCGCCAGTCCGATCAGAACCGCAATCAGAGCTGCGGCGTTGCTAAATCCGATCTCGGGGCCGAGGTACCGCAGCACGATCAGGCCCAGCAGCGACAGGGCCAGCGTACCTGCCAGCCCGCCACCCAAAACAAACCCCAACGAGGGGCGCCATTTGCGCTTCAACCCGGCCATTGACCCATCCGCAACCCGATCCCGTGCACAGTGTCGATCGCGCAATCCCAACCCTGCTCGCTCAACTTTCGCCGCAAGTTACGCAAGTGGCTGTCCAACGTGCGGTCAGCAATCGGGCTGCCTTCGCCATAAATCGCATCAATCAACTGCGGGCGTGAAACGATGGCCTGAGGTGTTTGCATCAACCGGCGCAGGATCGACAGCTCGGTCGCAGTCAGGGTTAACATCGTACCATCCACGCGCGCGGTATGACCAGCAGCATCCAGTTCCAGCGGGCCGTGTCGTAAGACGGGTTCCAATCCTTGCGATGTGCTGCGCTTCAATATTGCCTTGATTCGCGCGACCAGTTCCCGCGGGCTGAAGGGCTTGGTGACGTAATCATCAGCCCCCAGTTCCAGGCCGAGTATCCTGTCAATCTCATCATCGCGGGCGGTCAGAAACAAGATCGGTACGTCGGACCGGGCGCGCAGACGGCGACAGACCTCGAGCCCGTCGAGTTCGGGCAGACCCACATCTAAAACTATCAAGGCAGGGGCTTCGCGGAACGCGTGGGTCAAGGCCATCTGCCCGTCTCGGGCGGTGACAACCTGATAACCGGCACGCTCCAACGTGATTGACACAAGCTCGCGCAGGCGTGGGTCGTCATCCACGACGAGGATTTTCATGACCTGCCTCCTGCTCGGTTTAGGTGCCCAGATTACGATTCACCCGATGCGCGCGAAACCCCCATTCCCGCCAATTACCTATATGTGGCGCGATTGTCCGACATCCGGTTGGACGCTGAGAATGCGCGATTTCAGCGGCGATCATTGGGCCAAGCTGGCAGACATAGTATTCATCATAACGCTGGGGGTGGTGCAGGTTTTCACGGGCAATCAGGGCCGCGAAATTGACGAAACAGCAGGCATATAGCACTGCCAGCCCCAAACCCGCCGACCGGACCAGCAGCCAGCCATTCGAACGACCACGCATGATCTGCCAACCGGCCAAGCACAGCCCTGCCGCAACAAGAACCATCCAGATGGCCGCATGCACGCGCAGATAGGTCAGACCATAGGCTTCGACATACATTGACAGTCGAAACAGCGAGGACAGTACCAGCAGCACATTTTGCCCCAACCACAACATCATCCATCCACGCAGTCCTTTTCCTTCTGCAAGATAGGGACGCGCGGCCAGCGCAAACATCCCAGCCAGAAGCGCGGTTGCCACCAGGGGATAGGCGCCACGGTGGGCGTATTCCGCGTGGCTCATGCCAGTCGGCAATTCGGCGTTACCCCAGAGATACACCGCATCCATCGCCGTCTGCATCGCCAGCAACAGGTTGAACAGGATCAGGGAATTCGCAACGGACTTCGCGTTCAGGCCAAAGGAAGGCAATACGCGTTTTCGCTTTGGTCCCTGCTTAGTGCACAACAAGGCTGGATGCGCAGCAACTGCCAAAACCGGCCAAATCATAAACGTCATCCCAAGCCAGAACAACAAACGGTCGAGCCTAACGTCGAACTGCCAGACCTGTTTAACCCAATCGAACAAAACTGGATTGGCGGAAATCATCAGTCCGGACAGCACTAATGCTCCGCCCACTGAAAATCCCCAATTGTGCAAGACCTTTAGCCCAACGCCATCCGCCTTCGAAATTGACCTGCCGTGTTGTGCAAGTTCGATCATCTGACGGATGGCCAGAACCGGAAACAACCCGAGAAACCGCCGCAGCGAAGCTCCGTCCCTGTACCCAAGCACTGCCCAGCAAAAGGCGATCAGTGACCCCACAAACAAGAACACAACCGACAAGGTCTGTACGTATTCGACAACCGGCAAAAGGCTTAGAAACAGCAGTAGCGCGGGGCCCATCAGATTTCTACGCAAACCCAACAGCATCCAGACAGCCGCCGCGATGGCCAGCGCAAAAACGGCCAGTGATATTCCAGGGGTGTGATCCAGAAAGAGTATATCTGCCAGGGCCACGAGTATGACCAAAGCCCCTAGCGCCTGCGGCCATCCACGGCCCCTCGCGAGACGCGACTTGTCCGGCACCACATCAGGCGTGTCAAACCACCAGCTGTCTTGCAGAATCGAGGCGGGGATACCCCGTACAATAAACTGTCCCATATCTTGCTCCGTTTTTTATAGGTCCGGAATGCAGCGAACAGGTGCAGATGCTCGCGCAGTGAATGTGCAGGAACTGTGCAGAACTGAGATTAGGTGTTTTAGGGCCCTTTTCCTTCGCCGCTCTGCTGGCTAGAACGGCCCTCCAACCAAACACACGGAGACCCGCCCTTGGATCGCATCGCCCGCACCATCTCCACGGAAATCAATGCGCGCCCCGAACAGGTGGGTGCGGCGGTCAGGCTGTTGGATGATGGGGCAACCGTTCCCTTTGTTGCCCGCTACCGTAAAGAGGTCACGGGCGGGCTGGACGATTCTCAGCTACGGGTTCTGGCCGACCGGCTGGTCTACCTGCGTGAGCTTGAGGCACGGCGCGAGACCATCCTCGGGTCAATCAAGGATCAGGGAAAGCTGACCGACGATCTGACGAAGTCCATTGCTCGGGCGGAGACCAAGGCGCAATTGGAAGATATCTACCTTCCGTTCAAACCCAAGCGCCGCACCAAGGCTATGATCGCACGCGAAAACGGTCTGGAACCTTTGGCCGATGCTATTCTGAGCAACCGTACAGCGCGACCTGAAACGCTAGCCGAAGGTTATGTGACCGAAGCGGTGCCCACGACAAAAGACGCCCTGAATGGAGCGCGAGACATCATCACCGAAAGGTTGACCGAAAACGCTACCCTGCTTGGCGAATTGCGTGATTTCTTGAAACGCGAAGCCCTGCTGACCGCCAAAGTGATCGATGGAAAACAGCAGGAGGGCGCCAAGTTCAGTGATTACTTCGATCATTCAGAACTATGGTCTTCGGTCCCGTCGCACCGGGCACTGGCGATGCTGCGTGCGTCGAAAGAGGGGATCGTGACGCTGGATATCGCCCCCAATCCGGAAACCGGGGCCGCCCGGGCCGAGGCGACTGTCGCATCGCATCTGCATACGCGCAGCGATGGGCCGGGAGACGTTTGGTTGCGCAAAGTGGCGGGCTGGACTTGGAGGGTTAAACTTTCCCTGTCGATGATGGTCGAACTGATGGCTGATCTGCGGGCCCGCGCTCAGGAAGAGGCCATTCAGGTGTTCTCGCGTAACCTTAAGGATTTACTATTGTCGGCTCCTGCAGGGGCACGGGCGACGCTAGGCCTCGACCCCGGCATTCGTACCGGTGTGAAGGCAGCGGTCGTGGACGCTACTGGCAAAGTGCTTGCGACAGATACGCTCTATCCATTTCAACCAAAGAACGACCTGCGCGGTGCACAGGACACGATATACCGGCTGATCTCGACGCACAATATCGAGCTGATCGCCATCGGAAACGGAACCGCCAGTCGCGAAACGGAACGCCTTGTCGCCGATACGCTCAAACTGTTGCCCAGTTCTGTGAAGGCCCCGACAAAAGTGGTTGTGTCTGAGGCCGGAGCTTCTGTCTATTCCGCCTCGGAACTGGCTGCACGAGAATTCCCGGATCTTGATGTCTCGTTGCGCGGCGCGGTCTCGATTGCGCGGCGCCTACAGGATCCCTTGGCCGAGCTGGTCAAGATTGAACCCAAAAGCATTGGAGTAGGTCAATATCAACACGATGTGGATCAGCACCGGCTGTCACAATCCTTGGAGGCAGTGATCGAAGACGTGGTGAACGCAGTAGGCGTCGATCTGAACACCGCGTCTGCGCCGCTTCTGTCACATGTCTCCGGCCTCGGGCCGGGGCTGGCTGAGGCGATCGTAGTTCATAGGGATGTCAACGGCGCCTTCGGATCCAGAAAAGACCTGCTGGAAGTCGCGCGCCTTGGCCCCCGCGCTTATGAGCAATGTGCTGGCTTTCTGCGCATCCGGGACGGCTCCGAACCTCTGGACGCCTCCTCGGTCCACCCCGAAGCCTATGACGTGGCCCGCCGCGTGGTTGCGGCCTGTGGTCGCGACATTCGTCAGATCATGGGCCATGAAGGTGCTTTGAAGCGACTCCGCGCAGAACAGTTTGTTGATGACAGGTTCGGCCTGCCAACCATCCGCGATATATTTGCCGAGCTTGAAAAACCTGGCCGCGACCCGCGCCCGAGTTTCGTAACCGCGTCTTTTGCAGATGGGGTGGAAGAGATCACCGATCTTAAACCCGGGATGTCACTGGAGGGTACGGTGACCAACGTCGCCGCATTTGGCGCGTTTGTGGATATCGGGGTGCACCAGGATGGCCTTGTTCACATAAGTCAGCTGGCGGACAGGTTCGTTAAGGATCCGCACGACGTGGTCAAAGCTGGACAAGTGGTTAAGGTCCGGGTGGTTGACGTCGATGTTCCGCGCAAGCGCATCGGTTTAACAATGCGAAAAGATACTTCCGGTTCAAGACGTTAACCCTTTAAGCTCGACAAGGTCGCTTAAACCTGCACATCGTTAGAGTCCAGCCATGCTGTGTCTGATCGTTTCGCGAAAAGAAATGTTGACGCAAGGCCTCATGCTATCCCAGTATCGCCGGGATTACAGCAGGAAGGCTAGTGGTTGTGCTAATCAGTTCCGTCCAGCCCATGATGCGTCGTCAGACAGGGTGCGATCTCGTCGCCTGACCCGACGGCCTTCGCGCGTTAGCGAATGAGCTGCCTTCGGGCCTGATTTTTTCTTCCAGCAATAGACACCTCATGACACAGACACATGGATTGCGCATGGCAATCGATATCGGCGGCACGTTCACTGACACCGTACTGATGAATGACACGTCGGAAATTGTGGCGACAACAAAAACGCCAACGACCCCACAACAACCTGCCATAGGTGCATTGGAGGGCGCGAACCGGGTCCTAGCCAGCGCAGGTGCAGGTTGGGAACAGGTTACCGGTCTTATCCACGGAACTACGCTGGCCACCAATGCGCTGATCGAGCGCCGGGGGGCCGTCACCGCCACGATCACAACGCAGGGCTTTCGGGATATTCTCGAAATCGCATACGAGCGCCGCTACAGCCAGTATGCTATCAATCTGGTCAAACCCGATCTGATCGTGCCGCGCACTCATGCGCTGACGATTGGTGGGCGGATGAACGCGCAGGGCTGCGAACTGGTGCCACTCGGCGAGGCGCAAGTTTCGACACTCGCACAAAACCTCCGGGATCTGGGGGTCGATGCCGTCGCGATATGTCTCCTGCATTCTTATGCAAACCCGGATCATGAGCTGCGGTTGAAAGCGCTGTTGTCTCAGCAGATGCCCGAACTGGTCATCTCACTGAGCCACGAGATCAGCCCGGAAGCGCGGGAGTTCGATCGCCTCTGCACCACTATTGCAAACGCCTATATTCAGCCGCTGATGGCGGGCTATCTGGCGGATTTCGAAGAGCGATTCAGAGATATGGGTCTGACCTGCCCGATCCTGATGATGACTGCCGGCGGCGGTATGACGACTGTTGAAACCGCGGCGCGGTTGCCCATCCGACTGGTCGAGTCCGGCCCGGCGGGCGGAGCCATTCTCGCCGCCCGCATCGCACAGGAAGCCGAGGAAGCTCAGGTGCTGTCCTTCGACATGGGCGGAACAACTGCCAAGCTGTGCCTGATTGACAATTTCCGCCCTCAGACCGCCCGGAAATTTGAAATCTCCCGCGCCGAGCGTTTTATTAAGGGGTCCGGCATGCCGGTCAGAATCCCCGTTATCGAGATGATTGAGATCGGCGCAGGCGGCGGGTCCATTGCTCGTGTTGATCGGCTGGGGCGCGTTCAGGTCGGGCCACACAGCGCAGGATCTGATCCCGGCCCGGCTGCTTTTGGGAAAGGCGGAACACATCCGACAGTCACCGATGCGGATGTCACGCAAGGCTTGATCGATCCTGCGCGTTTTGCCGAGGGGCGCTTGGCGATTGATCGCGATGCTGCAACCGACGCGTTGACCAAAGATGTCGGGCACCATCTAAACCTGCACCCAGACAAAGCCGCCTTTGCGGTCAGCGAAATCGTAGATGAAAGCATGGCTAGCGCGGGACGTATGCACGCTGTCGAATCCGGCAAGGATCTGGAGCCCCGCGTTATGATCGCCTTCGGTGGCAATGGTCCCTTGCATGCTACCCGAGTGGCGCGCCGTGCCCGGATGAACCAGGTTCTGATCCCGCGCGATCCTGGTGTTGGTTCGGCCGTTGGCTTTCTGTTCGCCCCTGTCTCGTACGAGATCATCAGGTCCCGGTATGCCCGGCTTGAGACGCTGGATATCGACGGCCTGAACAGTTTCTTCGACAGCATGTACAACGAGGCCCTGGCGGTGGTGCGAGCCGGTGCACCCACGGGCGAGTTGTCACACCGCCGGGTCGCGTTCATGAGGTATCACGGGCAAGGCCACGAGATCGAAATCAGGTTACCGGATCGGGAATTGGGCTTTGCTGATTTGCCGGACCTGAAAGCAGCGTTTGAAGCCGAATACAGTCGCCAGTTCAGTCGAACGGTTCCAGGAATGACAATTGAAATCCTGAACTGGGGGTTATCGGTCTCATCCGATGCACCCGCTCTTCGGGACCGCGCCGACATACCCGCCACCAGTACGCAGCAGGCCAGCGAAACTCGCGAGATTCTGTGTGACGTAACTGGCAATTGGCGCACAGTTGGGTTGTACAGCCGCAGCGATCTGCAGCCCGGGGACACGATCAAAGGCCCTGCCCTGATCGTCGAAGCGCAAACCACAACCTGCGTAAGTGCAGATTTCAAAGCTACGATTGACGGACAAGGCAATATCTGGCTGACACGAGAAAGCGAGGGTGCAGCATGACAACTTCCGATACGCGTCTTCAGGTGATGTGGAACCGGTTGCTCGCCGTGGTCGAAGAACAGGGACAGGCGCTGATACGCGCCGCTTTCAGTCCAATTGTGCGTGAATGCGGTGACATCTCGGCCGGGGTTTTCGATGCGCAGGGACGGATGCTGGCTCAGGCAGTCACAGGTACGCCCGGCCATATCAACACGATGGCCGAAGCAGTTAAAACCCTGCGCAACCGCTTTCCGATTCCCAATATGCAACCCGGCGATATCTATATGACCAACGACCCGTGGATCGCGTCAGGACATCTGAATGACTTCCTGCTGATGATGCCGGTGTTCTATCGCGATCAGGTCATCGGTTTTACGGCCTGCACCTCACATCTGGTCGATTTGGGTGGTTTAGGAATGGGGCCGGAAGGCACAGACATCTACGACGAGGGACTGTTGATCCCGCCCTGCAACCTCGTTAGCCAAGGTGTAGTCAACGCTTTGCTGCTGGACATCATCAAGGCAAACTCGCGCGAGCCCGTCGCCAACGAGGGTGATATCTATGCGCTGATCGCTTGTTGCGAGGCAGGATCGGAACGTTTGGTTCAGATGATGGGCGAATTTGGCATCAGCGACTTGGGTACCCTGTCTGATTACATCATCGAAACCTCGCGACGCGGCACCCTCGATGCCATCGCGGCATTGCCAAAGGGTACGTGGCATCACGTGCTCAAAGTGGATGGCTATGAAAGCGAAGTCGAGCTGCACGCCGCCCTGACTATTGCAGATGATCATCTTTTGTTGGATTTCGACGGATCCGCCGGATGCGTCGGAAAAGGGATCAATGTTCCGCTGAACTACGCTACTGCCTATTCCGTCTTTGCACTTCGTTGCATCATCGGAGCCGATATACCGAACAATGCGGGTTCGCTGGAACCGTTTCGGGTTACAGGACCAAAGGGCTGTATTCTGAACGCCCAGCCCCCTGCCCCGGTCGCCATGCGGCATACTCTGGGTCAGATGACGCCGGACCTAGTCTATGGATGCTTGTCTCAGGTCCTGCCGGAACTGGTCCCGGCCGAAGGCGCCTCGTGTATGTACGATCTGCCCCTGCGTCACGCTGCCGAAGCCGTAGATCTGGGGGATAACCTTTTCGCGCTCGAACTTGTCTTTAACGGAGGCACCGGAGCGCGCCCTACGTTAGACGGCCTTTCGGCCACGGCTTTCCCAAGCGGTGTCTGGGGCAGTCAGGTCGAAACAACCGAGGCCGTCTCGCCCGTCCTGTTTCACCGACGTGAACTGCGGGTCGATTCTGGTGGCGCAGGCAAGTTTCGCGGTGGGCTCGGTCAACACATCGAAATCAGCGCCTCAAAAGATCAGGACCTGATGCTGTTTCTCTCGGTTGAACGTGTGCTCAACCCGGCAAAAGGCCGATCCGGAGGTCGGGACGGCGCACCCGGCTGCATCAGGATTGAGCCGGAAGGGAAAGCCCTTCCTGGCAAAGGTGAGTTTCGTATCCGCGCAGGCGAGACCCTTGTGTTTGAAACGCCCGGTGGTGGTGGGTTCGGCTTCCCCGCTGAGCGCACGCAGGAGGCGCTTCGAACAGATCTTTCGTCTGGATTGGTCAGCGAACAAGCGGCCAATACTGTGTATAGGGGGCGCATATGACATATCCTCGTTCTCACATCGCGCGTATGGAACCCTATGCGCTGGCCGAATTGACAGCGCCGTCCGGCACACCGCTGATCTCGCTGTCCCAGAACGAAAGCCTGCGCCCGCCCAGCCCTCTTGCCATCGCTGCAGCAACGGAGACGCTGGGGCGTGGAAACCTCTATCCGGATCCAGACTGGACAGACCTGCGCCACGCACTGGCCGAGCTGCATAAGCTTGAGGCAAATTGCATCCTGTGCGGTAACGGCTCGTTGGACCTGATCGGTTGCATCGCCCGAGTATTCTCGGGCCAAGATCGTGCCGTTTTGGCCCCAGCGCACGCTTATCCTTTCTTCCGGACTGCAGCGCAAATGGCAAACGCCCGCTTTAATACCGCTCCGGAGAAGGACGCCGTCGTGAGTGTCGACGCACTGTTGGAAGCCGTTCAACCAGACACCGGCATCGTCTTTGTCGCCAATCCCGGAAACCCGACCGGCACACGTGTTTCCAGGTCAGACCTGCAACGCCTTCGGAGTTCTTTGCGACCTGACATCCTGTTGGTGATTGACGAAGCCTATGGCGAGTTCGCAGACCATCTGAACGAACGCAACTTTGATTTGGTTCTGGGCGGAAACACAGTGGTTCTGCGGACGTTTTCCAAAGCCTACGGAATGGCGGGATTCCGCGTTGGGTGGGGGTACTTCCCACCCGAAATTGCTGCTGAACTCCGCAAAGTCATGAACCCCAATGCGATCACGGCTCCGACGCAGGCGGCGGCCGTGGCAGCCGTCAAGGATGACGCATACATGCGTGAGACCTGTACTCTGACGGCCAAGCTAAAAGAATGGACTGAGAACAAGTTATGGCAGGCTGGCTTTCACACCTATCCGAGCTTTACAAATTTCTTGCTGATCGACACAGGTGGTCCCAAGAATGCAACGGTTGCGAATAAGGTTCTTTGCCGCGAAGGGATATTCCTGCGGGCGCAATCTGGCGCGGGTCTACCGCACACCCTGCGTATGACAATCGGCCCGAAACCCGCGATGGAGGCTGCCTTGAACGGCCTCACGCACTGGAAGGAGTCCGCGCTATGACAGCATCAAGAGGCCGAGCCCGGTTTGGAGTGTTGGTGCCCTTTACCAACACCAACCTCGAACCTGACATGGTACTGATGCGACCCGAAGGCGTGTCGCTGCATTTTGCGCGTTTGGGCGGATATGATGAGGATGAAATCCCGGATGCAGACCAGATGCATGGGCTTGGGGCTGCCGATCTGGACGAACCTCTACACCTTTTGATGGGCGCAAAGCCGGACGTCGTCTTTTACGGCTGTACTTCGGCAACCCTGACCCACGGCCCCGATTTCGACCGCATGCTGGCGGCGAAAATCGGTGACAGTTGTGGCGCCCATACAGTTACCGCCGCCGGGGCGCTTGCGAACGCGCTCACCAAACTGGGCGCGAAGCGCATCGGATTTGCCTCACCTTATGTACCAGCAATCAACGACATGGCAGTGCGATTTCTGGAAACATTTGGGTTTGAAACCATCCAGAGATCAGAAGTAACCGAAACGCTCGACAATACAGGTCAGGGCGCTCTTGGTCCTGACGCTGTATTTGACCTGGGCCGCAGGGCGGATCACCCTGATGCCGATGTTGTTGTCCTGTCCTGCACCGATATGCGCAGCGTCGAGGTTTTGGAACAGTTGGAAACTACTGTCGGAAAACCTGTAATCAGCTCAAATCAGGCGATGCTGTTTGCAGCACTGGAAGCTATGGCTATCCGCGATCCTATCAGAGGTTATGGGCAACTTCTCGCAAACCGGCGCTGAGTGCGGGTGTTGCCGTTCAGTCGTTTTCACCTACGGCTTCGTTGATTAAGCTTGCTTTGCAAGAGATTTATAGCTCGATCGGCGGTGCCTATTGTGACAAGATAGAGGCCCGCAATTCGCTCAGCGCCTGACTGTCTGGCAGTTTGCCCAGTGCTTCCTCCAAAACAGCCAAAGTGGCCTCGCGACCATCCACAGCGGCAGTAATCCGAGCCAGCATCACCCACGCTTCTTCGCGTTGTGGGTCCATGCGTACTACCTCCCCGAAAGCCCCCTGGGCAGCCTGGAAATTTCGTAATGTGAGCGCCATGCCACCCAGTACCAAATGCGTTTCTGGAAAATCTATTCGCGCTTGCAGGGATTTCCGCCATTCTGCCATCGCCAGCCGCATATCTGCTTCAGCCCGTTTCGAAAGGCGAACCTTCGGAGCTGTCAGCATAGCCTTGGCCGCCTCGATCCGGACCATCCGCTTTGGATCACCCAGCATTTCACTGATACGCTGCACTTGAGTCTGCGGTGGAGCTGCCTGCTGGACCGAAATCGCTGCTGCGCGAACCAAAGGGTCATCGTCTGCAAGCAATGGTGCCATTTCATTGGCCGCAGCTTCGTCGGCACTTTGAGACAGCAACCACAATGCTGTTGCTCGGATCAGGCCCGGTTGGCTTTCGTCCAGTGCCAGCTTTCTTAAGTCCGGTTGCGCATCGGCGGGGTCCGCCCTCCCAGAAGCCAGCGCCACTCCGTAATGCGAGCGAGAAGCGGCGCTCGGATGATGTTTTGCAATCTCTGCAGCCGCCCATTCCGCGGACTGGTCCGAGTGGCAATCCGTACAGGCATCAGGCGCACCGGTTGTTGCTGCCAGATCAGGTCGTGGAATGCGAAAGCTGTGATCGCGCCGACCATCGATACCCATATAAGTTCGCTCGATCATGTGACAGTTTTTGCACTGAGCTCCGTCGGACCCTTCTTCATGAAAGTGATGAGACGCGGCATCATAGGATTTTAATGGCAGCGACGCGAAATCGGGGTTCCCCGCCGGTGAGTGGCACTGCGTACAGACCGTGTTGCCCTCGGCTTTCAATCCAGTTGTATGAGCGTCATGACAATTCAGGCAGCCAACCCCTTTGTTGTACATCTTGGACTGCAGGAATGAGCCATAAACATACACCTCGTCCAATATTTGGCCGTCCGCGTGGTAAAGACCCGGGCGCAACAAAGAGAGGTTATAGGCATCGTGAAAAACTGTGCCCGGCAACGGGTTTCCGTCCCCCAGCGGCTCACGCCGAGAATGGCATGTCGCGCACTGTTGAATGGTTGCCTCGGTTCCCGCCGTCTTGAAATCCATCGAGAACCCATATCCTTGCGGAGCCGAGGCCGCGGAAACACTCGGTGTTTCAGCCCAATCGACATGGCGCGAACCGGGACCATGGCAAGCCTCGCATCCGACGCCGATTTCTGCTTGGGTCGAGGCATAGGTCTGACGGGTTTCATCAAAGCGTTTTTCGAACCCGGTAGCGTGGCATTCCGCGCATCGGGCGTTCCAGTTCTTATAGGGGCCGGTCCAATGCAACCCGTCATTTGGTGGCAGATTCTGGTCGGGATATAGGTGATACCAGCGTTCCTCAGCGACATCCCAGACGACATCAAAACTCTGCACTTTTCCCGGTTCTGTCTCGATCAGGTATTGCTGGAGCGGTGCGACTCCAGCAACCGAATGAACGGTGTAGTCGTTCACTGCGCCGTCCGCCTCGATTAGACGAACATGATAGGCACCATCCACTACCGAGAATTCATACTGTACCCCGTCATGTTCGAAACGGGTTCCTTCAAAATCACCCAAAACCGTTTCCGGTGACGGCTTGGTCCAGGCGAGCGCATGGTGCGAACCAGCCCAAGCATCGGCGGTTTCCTGATGGCAGGTGGTGCATTGCGCGGACCCAACATAGCGGACCGTTTCGTTCGAAGTTTGCGCCCACGCTGTTGCAGACAAGAAGAACCCGATCAACAAATAGGAAATTAGAGATCGGGTCATCTGGAACTCCTGCCGGTTGCCTGAACCGGGTTTAAAGGTGGCAGGGATGAAAGAACACCCGGCTTTGCGCCCTCAGGGTGATACGTACGAACCGCGTCGCGTAGGCTGGTCCAGGCCGCGTCATCGTTCACGTCTTTGGCGGTTCGGCCGTAGCGTGCCTTGCCAATCTGCACTAGGGCCTCGCTGATGGCGGCATCTTGCTTGGGATCAATGCCGGCTTGCCTTTCGGCCCAAAGTCCCAAAGCGTTCAGACAGGCCGCCAGATCCTGCCTTCTTATTGCGTCGCGCAAAGTGTCGCGGGCGTATTGGGCCGAAGCCAGATAGTGCGCTTTACGCTTCGCCCGATGGCGTGACCAACGCGACCAAACTGGATGCCAGGCCAGCACTAGACAACCCAGCAAGGTAATTCCTGCAACTGCGATCCAGATCAATGTCTGCAAGGTGAGATCCGAGGCGCGTCGCGCGACCGGTGCGTCCACCTCTAACGGGAAACCTTCAACAGCTGCCGTTTCGATCTGACCTGTTTCCAAATTGAACCACTCCAACGCAATTGCTTCGGCCAATCCATCGCCGCCGCTTTGCGCAAGATAAGTCACCTGTTCGACCCGGGTTCCTGCAAGCACGCCGCGCTCGGAAGTTTCGGTCAACAGGGGCTCAGACGGATAAATGGCGATCCCTTCAATCGGAGGTGTTTGCACAAGCGCCGGAATAAACATGGACGACGTGCCTTCGATCTTGGCAGTAATGCGTCGCTGGACGCTGTCACCGGGTGAAAGCGGCGCCTGTCCACCGGAAACCTCCTGCGTCAGCTCAAGTTTTGTTGCGCCGATAAACGGGTCCATACCTTCGGCGCCCTCGGGCAACGTGCCGGTGATGACGATCGCCTCGATTTTGGCGCGATCCTCACGTGGGGCATTCGTTTCCGGGTCGGCCCATGTCACAATCAATTCCTGTTCCGGTATTTTGTAACGGCCCGGCGCCATTGGCATAATGCGATAGCGACGTGTGACCCCGGACCACGTATCACCATTGACGCTTTCGCTCACCGGACCGGTGGCGCGGTCCGGAAGCCGTACGTTCAAGTTGGGCGCTTCGAAACTTGGGAACACAACCGGTTTGGGCATCCATGTTGGCACCAGAACAGTAATGCGAAGATCAATCGCCTGGCCTGGGATCGCTTCGTCCGCCACCTGCTCCACGGATACGCGCGGCGCAAGTTCGGTCTGCGCAAACGCCGAACCGGCAGCTAGAAAGAGGGCAAGGCACAAATGAATTAATCGCATCATTGCCTCGCGTTTGCCTCAAACTGAAACCGCATCCGCAGAAAATCCTCGGTACGCGTATCGACAGTTGTCATCCATTGTTCAGCGCTCAGGACAGCAACCTCTCCCTGAGGTTGTTGTTCTAACTGAGTATCCGCCCCGCGCGCGGCTTCATTGTCGAACACGACGTCATCTGCGCCGATACCTGCCTCTTCGCCAGTATCCGAAGCTTCGCGTGTGGCTTCAATATATTCCACGATTTCCTGCGCAGTGTGCAGGTTTTCGACAGCGCCAGGGAAATCAGGATCACGCTCCACCGTTGTCTTGAATGCACGCACGCCATCACGGTACTGCCGGTTCTTGATATGGGCCAAACCTTGGGTGAACGACGCCTCGGCCGTGTCGAGGCGCTGTAGCACGTCAATCGCATCGGCATAGCGGCCAGCACGATAGAGGGTGTAGCCCTGCCACAGAGGATCGACGAAGGTCTCGGCCGCACTTTGGAAATCGTTGTTGCGGTAAGCCCGGTACCCTTGTTGATCCGGTGTCAGGAACCAGTCTGCGATCCCGTCTGCATGAGCAGACGAAGGCCCAATAGGTGAAGCCATAAGCGCGATAATGGCAGCAGACCAACGCATCGTCCAACCCTGCCTGAACCAGATCAAGGCTAACAGGACGGCTGGCACGGCCAGCCACCAGCCGCGATCCTCCCATGGCTGGTCTCCATTCTGTAGGATGGCTCGGCGATAGTCCGTGTTCAGCAACCTGTCCAACCGTGCAACATCTGCGTCATTTGGTGTCGTGCGGATCACAGGCACGGATGTCAGCAGATCGAGGCCCTGATCGCCGATGCCATCCGGTAGCATCGCCAAAGTGGCAATAGATGTACTCTCAACAGAATCGAGCCGGCGCGCATCGGTTACGCTCATCCCATCCAGAACAAACAGGATACCGCCCTCCCGCTCTGCCTCCAGCAGCGTAGTAGCCAGTTCCAGTGCGGCAGTCGCATTTGAGCCACTCTCGGGCATTACTTCGGGTTGCAATCCCTCCAGATAGGGCAGCATGACCTGCGGATCTTCGGTAAACGGCAGAACGCGATGCGCGGTTCCTGCATAAGCCACCAACGCGGTTCGCCCGCCGGCACGCAATTCTAGCAGGTCCCGGATCTTGAATTTTGCGCGCTCTAAACGGTCAGGCGGCAAGTCAGGCGACACCATCGATGGAGTCACTTCAAGTGCAATCACCAATGGACCGGTTTTGGCCAGAAACGGATCCACTTGCCGCGTCCAGGTTGGCCCCGAGGTGCCAAGAATGGCTAGCGCCAGGATCAGCGCGACATGGTCGATCGGCAAATACCACCCACGCCCAGCGTCGCCGACAGTCAGTGCCTTTTGTAGATGTGGGGCAATTCGGTCTGACATCGGGTTGGACCGGGTTGCTGCGCGGCGATTCACCCACCAAAGAACCAGCAATGGAAGCAACAGCATCAGCCACAAAGGGCGCAGAAAGTGAAAGGCCTCCAGAAACAATCCCAATTCGCGCAGCAGCAGGTCCATCACGCGGCTCTCCAACCAGTTCGCCGCAAGGTCAGAAGAGTCAGGGTAAGCAAACCCAGAAACGACGCCACAGCCAAAGCAACGGGCGCCAACTGCGTACGGGGTCGATACGAAACCTGCTCGACCAGACGTGGTGCCAATTCGTCAATCCGTGCGTATACAGACGCCAGTGCTTCCGCGTCCGAAGCAAAAAAGGAACTGCCGCCTGTTCGTTCGGCAATATCGGCAAGGGCTTGAGTGTCGACGCGGTTTTCCCCCGTTGCGTTGGGATCGCCGACCGCGATGGTATGAATTTCGACGCCCTTGCTACGCGCGATCTCTGCAGCATTCAAAGGGCTCATGCGGCTGCCGGTATCGCTGCCATCGGACAGCAGGATCATCAAACGTTGATCAACCTCGCTGACCTCAAAGGTCCGAATACCCAGCCCGATGGCGTCGCCAATGACTGTATTTGGCCCAGCCATTCCAACTTCGGTTAGCTCCACCAGATCGCTGATCGTGGCCAGATCCTCGGTTAGTGGCGCCTGAAGGAAAGCACGGGTCCCAAATACGATTAGCGCAATACGGTCACCTTCGCGCTCGGCAACGAAATCCTGAACCACATTCTTGACTGCCGCCAACCGCTGCACGCGATCCCCATTCGGCATTTCGAAATCGACAATGTCCATCGATCCTGAAATATCGATGGCCAGAACCACGTCGCGGGCGGACCGGGTGATTTCAATGGGCTCACCCAGCCGCTCCGGACGAGCGAGCGCCAGAACCAAAAGTACCCAAATCGCCACAGCCGTCACCATCTGAACCCGTGTCCGTTGCAGGATAACTGCGCCGGGGGACGGTGTGACCTCGGCTGCGACAACAATTTTTCGGAAAAATGGAAATCTGAGCGCCGACACTTTTTCTTTCCGGGCAGGCATGAATCGCCAGACCAGCCAAGGCAGCGGTAATAGTAACAAGGCATAAGGAAAATCTAACGCAATCACGTTACCCGTCCCGCTTGTGACTTCGGACCCAGCGTTCCGCGCAACTTTTCAACCCAGATGTCATGGCAGGGTGGGATGAATACGGAGCCTGCGACACAACCTGCCCGTCGCCCTGCCGGAAAGAGGAACCACCGCCGGTACGGTCCAGAAAGGCAAGCCAGTCAGGGCCGCTCAGGCTTGCTACATCCGCGCGCGGGAATGCAGCCAGCGCACAGCGTCTGAGAATTTCAGCAATCGCCACAGGGTCGGATGCCGCGGCTTTTAGCGCGGCCAGCGCATCTCGCCGATAGGCGTTCGCCAGATAATGACGCCGCCAGCGCCACAGCCCATACGCCAGCAAACTCAGCAGAATGACAGCCACGGCTGCCCATCCCCAGGTTTGCGGCATCATTGAAATCGCTGGCGGCTCCGGGGGTGGAACAAGACCATCAATGAGGTCGACCAGAGTGACAGGTGCTGTTTCGCCAGTTTCATTCATCGCCGCATCAACCCCATCAACCGCCGCATCTGTGTAAGGCTATCCTGCGCAGATGTGAGGGGCAGGACGGGAATTCCCATAGTCCGCGTCCAGTCCAGAACTTCGGCCAGGCGGCCGCGCGACATCTCAAGCAACTGGCGATGTACCGTTTTCTTCCCTGTATCTATCTCGGCCTGCATGATCCCGTCCGAAATGATCAGTCGGAGATCTTCTGGTAGGTCATCGGCAATCGGATCCGTCACAAATCCGAGGATCAGATCATTGTGGCGCGACAGTCCGCGGATCAGCTTGTGCGTCTGGTCGTCAATGATGTCAAAATCCGAAAAGACCAAAACCAGATGGTCCCGAGGGGCAATCCGGCTGACCGAGGCCAAGACCTGATTCAGGCTGACAGGCGCAACATTTGGCGCATCAGCACGCAACAACGCATTTGCGCCCGCAATTGCAGTCAGAAACCGGTTCAAGGCGGCTGTACTTCGGCGTGGTCTGATTTCGGCAATTGCTTCGTCGCCGAATACGATCCCACCGACCCTGTCACCCTGATCCAGAATTCGGAACGCTGCAAGAGCTGCGCATTCGGCAGCCGTGACAGATTTCATGTTCAGGTGAGAGCCAAAGAACATCGACATTCGCTGATCCACGACGATCAACGCAGGCCGGTCTCGTTCTTCGGTAAACACTCGGACATAGGGTTTGCCGGTGCGCGCGGTTACTTTCCAGTCGATTGACCGGACATCATCGGACGGCAGGTAGCCACGCAACTCTTCAAAGGCCAGCCCTCGCCCACGCATCCGCGAGGCATGCCGACCGTTCAGGGCACTACCTGAAGGCTGCCGTGGTAGAAAATTGAGGAGTCGGGCTTGCCCTTGCAGTCGCCGCAGATGTGCCAGGTCTACAGACACCCGAGCATCGAGATCGGAGTCTGCGGATGGGACGGGTGTCATCCCAGTTCGAACACGGGCAGCCCGGTCAATCATAACATCCTCATGTCAACGCAACCTGAGTGATCATCTCTTCCACGACATGGTCAGGGGTGACGCCTTCGCCCTGGGCCTCATAGCTCAGACCCAGGCGATGACGGAATACATTGGCCGCGATGGCGCGGATATCCTGCGGATCCACGTAATCACGGCCTTTCATCCAGGCGTGGGTTCGGCCGCACTTGTCCAAAGCCAACGACGCACGTGGACTTGCGCCCACTTCGATCCAACGCCCGAGGTCATTGCCGAAGTCGCCGGGATTACGCGTCGCACACACAAGATCCACCATATAGCGCTCCATCGCATCCGAGACGTGGACGTCCACGATCTCGCTGCGGGCCTGAAACACCATGTCCTGAGACATGGTCTCCGACGGCTTGGTACTCGAAGATTTTGGCTTACTGGCTGCGGCTTCTTCGCCGCGTACCAATCGGATCACCTGCACTTCATCTTCGGCAGGCGGGTAGTCAACCAGAACATGCATCAGGAACCGATCCATCTGTGCCTCGGGCAGAGGGTACGTCCCTTCTTGTTCGATCGGATTCTGTGTCGCCATCACCATAAACAGCGGCGGCATTTTGTGGGTCGTGCTGGCAACCGTAACCTGACGCTCCTCCATGGCTTCCAGCAAAGCGGCCTGCACTTTCGCCGGGGCGCGGTTTATTTCGTCCGCCAGAACCAGATTGGCGAAGATCGGACCGGGCTCGAACCGGAATTCAGATCCCTTGTCTGTCTGGTAATAAACCTCTGTCCCGGTCACATCTGACGGCAACAGATCTGGCGTGAACTGGATGCGGCTGAACTGGCTTTCCAGATTTTTCGCCAACGCCTTGACCGCTCGCGTCTTAGCCAGTCCGGGCAGGCCTTCGACCAATAGATTGCCGTTTGCCAACAACCCGATCACCAGTCTTTCGATCACGTCACTTTGTCCGATTATCGACTCGCCCATCCGGGAAATCAGAGTGTCGATTGCATTCTGCGCATCTGTTGCCATAGGAATTCCAAAACAAGCTGAAATAAGGACACCCTGAGCCCGTAAGCACAGGTATTTGGTGATAATGTACTGTTCGCCTAGATCGCACTTCGCCGGAACTCAGAACGACGACGATTACCTAGTCGGCATTGAAACCGGAGGCTGATTAAATTGCAATGCCGGAAACTGGCACCGTCAATCGCGTTTCAGAGTTCGGGTCGTCGAGATCAGTTTAAGGAACATCTTTCGCCTGTACATCAGCCGTGCCATTTTGGAACGTGCAAGTGTCTGCTATTGAACTTTCGTTCTACAGCAGACCCGCTGTGGCAAAGAGGGACTAACAGTGTCGTGGATCGATACGTTCAAAGGGCTGAGCCGCCTGCCGGAAGATATCCGCACCGAGCTTGAAGGCGGGAGCCAGATTGTTTCGGTCCCTGCGGGTACGCAGGTTTTTGCGCCGGGCCAATCTGCTGACAATCTGCTGCTGCTGCTCGAAGGCACGGTGCGGGTCCAGCAAAGGTCGGACACCGGACGTGAGGTTTTTCTCTACCGGGTACACGCCGGGGAAAGCTGCGTTCTGACCACAGCCTGCATGCTGGCCTTCGAGGAGTATTCCGCAGATGGTATTGCCGAAACGGACGTATCGGCTGTTGCCATCCCCAGACAGACCTTTGATGATCTGCTGGCACGTTCGCCAGTGTTCAGAGAATTCGTTCTGGCAGCGTATTCACGGCGGATTACCGACCTTTTCACGCTGATTGACGATATCGTGTTTCAGCGCATGGATGTTCGCCTTGCCGCCCGTCTGCTGGAGCTTGCCGACCAGGATGGGATCGTTCACGCAACACACGCATTTCTTGGAACGGAACTCGGGACTGCTCGCGAAGTGATTTCGCGCACTCTGTCGGAATTTCAACGTCGAGGCTGGGTTGAACAATCTCGCGGAGAAGTGCGTTTGACGGGGCGGGTCGGTCTTGAACGGCTGGCCAGATCGGCTGGCGTCGAAGGATAAAGGCAAGCCTTAAAACCAGGCCTCGCCAGTTTGGTGATCAAGTCACCAAAGATCGTTGTTGCCTTATGCAATGTTGCCTCCATCGATTCTCGATGGAGTGAGACATGAAGACCAATATGGGAAAGATTGACCGGGCCCTCCGCCTGATACTGGCAGCGGTCCTTCTGCTTGCGGCGTTCGGTACAACTGCGATCGGATCAGGCCTTATGTTTTGGTTGGCTCTGGCAGTTGCAGGTGTCTTTACGCTGACAGCATTTGTCGGCAGCTGTCCGCTTTACTCTGTTTTTGGCCTCAAGACCTGTCAGGATTGCGGATGATCGAGACTGCATTTACGCCTTGGGCATCGCTGGCGGGCGGCGTTCTGATCGGAATCTCCGCGACCCTTCTGATGCTTTTCCTGGGTCGCGTGATGGGTGCCACAGGTATTCTTTCGGGTCTGCTCCAACCTCAGTCCAGAAACGACTTTACATGGCGTGCGTCTTTGGTGGCCGGAATGGTAACCGGACCACTGGTCGTCGCGATGGTGACAGGGCAATTTCCAGCTGTACAAGTTCCGAACTCAACCGCAGCGCTTGTTCTGGGCGGTTTCATCGTCGGGCTGGGAGTCACCTTCGGGGCTGGATGTACGTCGGGGCACGGAGTCTGCGGCATGGCTCGGCTCAGCCCCCGATCCATCGTGGCGACAGTAACATTCATGGCCTTCACCTTCGCGACTGTTTTCATTGTCCGACACGTGATCGGAGGCTGAGACGTGAATCTGATCTTAACTTACCTGATTGGTCTTGTTTTTGGCGTAGGCATTTCAATCTCGGGCATGGCAAACCCAGCCAAGGTATTGAATTTCTTTGACGTGTTGGGATCGTGGGACCCATCCCTGATCTTTGTGATGGGCGGAGCGTTGATGACTACCTTTGTCGGCTACAAGCTGGTTTTCGGTCGCGCTAGGCCAGTCTTCGAAACCAGTTTCAAAGTTCCTACGTCGCGATCAATCGATGCACAGCTCGTCGGTGGCTCGGCCGTATTTGGAATCGGCTGGGGTATATCCGGCTTCTGTCCGGGCGGCGCGCTGCCCGCACTCGGCACTGGCCGGTGGGAGGTCTTCGTTTTTGTCGCCGCACTTTTGGTCGGGATAGCCCTTGCCCAGGTTCTGCGCCTCACCGCCATACCAAAACTACAGGCCAAGCCCTGAAACTATCCGGAGGAGAACCGCTAAGATGACCTATCCCGTGAACATGACGATTAAGCCCGAAGTACAGGCCTTTTTTGACAAGACCACGAACACGATCAGCTATATCGTGAAGGATCCGAATTCGAACGCTTGCGTTATCGTCGACAGTGTCATGGACATCGACTACGCCGCGGGCCGTATCACCTTTGACCACGCCGACGAGCTGATCCGCTGCATCACCGAGCAGGGGTTGCAACTGGAGTGGATCATCGAAACCCATGTCCATGCCGACCACCTGTCTGCCGCGCCCTACATTCAGGGGAAACTGGGCGGCAAGATCGGAGTCGGATCAAAGATCACCGTTGTACAGGACACGTTCGGCAAAGTTTTCAACGAAGGTACCGAATTTCAGCGGGACGGTTCGCAGTTCGACGCGTTGTTCGAAGACGGCGACACCTACATGATTGGCACCATGCAGGCGTTCGCCATGTACACGCCAGGCCACACGCCAGCCTGCATGGTGCACGTGATGGGCGACGCCGCCTTTGTAGGCGATACACTTTTTATGCCGGATGGCGGCTCTGCGCGGGCGGATTTTCCCGGTGGTGATGCGGGTATACTCTATGACTCGATCCAGAAGGTTCTTGCTCTGCCCGACGAAGCCCGGCTGTTTATGTGCCATGACTACGGACCAAACGGTCGCGATATTGCCTGGGAAACCACCGTGGCCGAAGAGAAGGCGCACAACATCCATGTCGGTGGCGGCAAGACGAAAGAAGAATTCGTCAAATACCGCACTGAACGCGATGCCACACTGGCCATGCCAAATCTCATCCTTCCGTCCCTGCAAGTAAATATGCGCGCGGGTGAAGTACCGACCGACGCAGATGGGAACCCGATGCTCAAAGTGCCGGTCAACGGGATTTGAGCCGGAAAAGGGAGAAAAAGCATGAAACTCCGGGAAATATCGTCAAAGTTCGCGGTCAGCCCTCAAATCACGGCTGAGGATGTTGAAACCCTCGCCGCGCAAGGGTATCGCGCGATTATCTGCAACCGGCCCGACGGCGAAGGTGCTGACCAGCCGTCGTTCAAAGAGATCGAGGCCGCGGCACAGGCAGCTGGCATCGAAGCACGATATGTCCCGATAAAATCCGGCTTAGTGAAGGACGAGGACATCACCATTTTTGGTGAAGCCCTAGAGGATTTACAGCGCCCGGTTCTGGCCTATTGCCGCACCGGCACACGGTCGGCCACGCTCTGGTCCTTTCACGAAGCAAAAAAACGCCCGATGGCTGAAATCCTGATGGCGACCAAGGCGGCCGGGTATGACATGAACGGGGTTGCCCGCCGCATTGCGAATGGTGGGAAAACTCCGACCGATACCGGAGACGCCCATTTCGACATCGTGATCGTCGGCGCTGGAGCAGGCGGGATTTCCGTAGCTGCCAGCCTGAAGTCACGACAGCCGGATCTGAACATTGCAGTCATCGACCCAGCGGACATTCACTACTACCAGCCCGGCTGGACGATGGTTGGCGGTGGCATCTTTGATGTTCAGACAACGGCCAAGACGATGGGCAGTTTGATCCCGAAGGGTGTGCATTGGGTCAATTCCGCCGTCGCGGCGTTTGAGCCGGACAACAACGCAGTCATCCTGGATGGTTGCCGGGTCGTGAAATACGACCGTCTGGTTGTGTGCCCCGGCCTGAAACTTGATTGGGGCAAAGTCGAGGGCCTGAAAGAGACGCTGGGCCGCAATGGTGTGACGTCGAATTACCGCTATGACCTCGCCCCGTATACCTGGCAACTGGTGCAAGAGATCAAGGAAGGGCGGGCTATCTTTACCCAACCTCCGATGCCGATCAAATGTGCAGGCGCCCCTCAAAAGGCAATGTACTTGTCCGGCGATGCCTGGGTCCGCGAGGGTGTGCTCAAGAATATCGACATTCAGTTCATGAACGCAGGCGGCGTGCTGTTCGGCGTCAAGGACTACGTGCCTGCACTGCAGAAATACATTGAGAAATACGGCACAACGCTCAACTATTTTCACAATTTGATCTCGGTCGACGGCCCCGCAAGGAAGGCAGTTTTCGAAGTCAAAAAACCAGATACCGACGCAACCACGGTCGAAGTCGACTTCGACATGATGCATGTCTGTCCACCCCAGACCGCGCCGGATTTCATTCGGGTATCGCCTTTGGCCGACGCATCGGGTTGGGTCGATGTAGACCAGTCAACGCTGCGCCACAAAAGCTATGACAACATCTGGTCGCTGGGTGACGTGATGAATGCGCCCAATGCCAAAACCGCTGCTGCAGCCCGCAAACAGGCCCCGACAGTCGCGGATAACATCGTGGCCGACATTGCCGGCCGATCAGCGGTGGCACAATACGACGGTTATGGTTCCTGTCCTTTGACCGTTGAGCGCGGCAAGATCGTTCTGGCCGAATTCGGCTATGGCGGCGCCCTCAAACCTAGTTTCCCGAGGTTCCTGATCGATGGGACACAGCCAAGCCGGGCGGCCTGGTTTCTGAAGGAAATTCTACTTCCGCCGATTTACTGGAAAGCAATGCTGCGCGGTAAAGAATGGATGGCCAGACCCGAAAAGCTCAGGGTCGCGGCAAAGTAGCCAACTGACATCCGCACAATCCAATCACGGTGAATTGCAGATAGCGCGGCGTGAGTTGCCCACCTATCGACACAGAATAGCAGAATGATCGATAAAATCCGCCAATATGTTCCTGTTCTTGATTGGGGCCGTACCTATTCCAGGGCAGCGTTCTCCAATGATTTGATCGCAGCCGTGATCGTGACGATTATGCTGATCCCGCAATCGCTGGCCTATGCCTTACTGGCCGGGTTGCCGCCCGAGGCAGGAATTTATGCCTCCATCGTACCCATCGCGCTGTATGCCATTTTCGGAACAAGCCGGTCGCTGGCAGTTGGTCCGGTCGCGGTTGTCTCGCTGCTGACGGCATCCGCGATCGGGCAAGTCGCCCAACAAGGGACAGCGGGTTATGCGACTGCGGCCCTGGCCCTTGCGTTTCTATCCGGCGGGTTTCTTGTGCTGATGGGCGTCTTGCGCCTGGGGTTTCTTGCGAATTTTCTCAGCCATCCGGTGATTGCAGGATTCATCACGGCCTCTGGCATCCTTATCGCGACCAGCCAGCTCAAGCATATATTGGGCATCAATGCACACGGTCACACGCTGCCTGAAATGCTGCGCTCAAATTTCGCACATTTGCCCGAGGTCAACTGGTTCACAATGACAATCGGATTGGTTGCAGTAGGGTTTCTGTTCTGGGTTCGCAAAAACCTCAAACCGTTACTCCTACGGCTCGGAACGCCCTCAACACTGGTCGATGTTCTGACGAAAGCCGGCCCCGTCGGCGTTGTGGTTGCCACGACCGTCGCCGTCTGGGGCTTTGGTCTTTCAGATCAGGGCGTAAAGGTAGTCGGCGCGGTACCGCAGAGTCTGCCGCCACTGACCCTGCCCGACCTATCGCCAGATCTACTGAGCGCGCTTCTTTTACCGGCCATCCTTATTTCGATCATCGGATTTGTCGAAAGCGTCTCAGTCGCGCAGACCCTCGCCGCGAAAAAGCGTCAGCGCATCAACCCCGATCAGGAATTGATCGGTCTTGGGGCCGCAAATCTTGGGGCCGCTTTCACAGGTGGCTATCCCGTAACCGGTGGTTTTGCCCGATCGGTGGTAAATTTCGATGCTGGTGCGGAAACACCTGCGGCCGGAGCATTTACCGCTATCGGCCTCGCATTCGCCGCCGTCGCGCTTACGCCGTTGGTCTATTACCTTCCAAACGCAACACTGGCGGCCACTATCATTGTTGCCGTACTTAGCCTTGTCGATCTGTCGATCCTGAAAAAAACATGGAGATACTCCCGTGCCGATTTCACCGCCGTGGCGGCAACAATTCTGCTTACGCTTGGCCTTGGCGTCGAAGTTGGTGTGGCATCCGGTGTGGCCATTTCGGTCCTGTTGCATCTCTACAAGACATCGCGACCACATGTGGCCGAGGTTGGATTGGTCCCCGGCACACAGCATTTCCGGAACGTTCTGCGCCATGAAGTTCAGACAGACCCATCGGTTGTAACGCTGCGCGTCGACGAGAGCCTGTATTTTGTAAATGCACGGTTTCTGGAAGACTTGGTACAGCGGCGTGTGACCGAAACATACACCGTTCAACACGTCATCCTGATGTTTTCGGCTGTTAACGAAGTCGACTTTTCCGCGCTGGAAAGTCTCGAAGCGATCAATCTGCGTCTGAAGGATCTGGGCGTCGGCTTTCACCTGTCAGAGGTCAAGGGACCCGTAATGGACCGTCTGAAAAGGTCACATTTCCTCCAGGATCTGAATGGGCACGTTTTTCTGTCTCAGTACGATGCCTGGAAAGATCTCATGCGCACGCCATTGCCCGAGGCTGCGGAGTAAGGGTTGCCGAGGCTGTATTTGCTGACTGGCTTGCACGCAATATAGGCGCTTTCCTGATCAGAATGCGCCTGAAAGAAAATTCGACCAACATCTATTCAGCGAAGGATCGAGCGTCCTGCGTATTCGGCGACTTCTCCCAGGCTCTCTTCGATG